>CATJIO010000123.1 GCA_949740725.1 uncultured Lachnospiraceae bacterium
AATGCACTCTCCTTTTTTCTTTTTGAAATTCCTTTGAAACTCCTTATTGCATTACGAGGCTATTATACTTCCTATAATTGAAATTATCGTGACTTTTAGAATAAATTGGAAGAAATTAGAAATTGGCATAGATTCCCTTGCGAATTTGATGCTACTATGGTATACTTTACAAAATATATTGTCAATATAGGGAACAGAAGTAAGATTGAGCAAAATGGTAATAATTTACAGGAGAGAATGGATGGAACAAAATATCAATCCGCAAATAAAGAAATCAGATGTTTTTATAGAGAATGGTCAGAAGCTTTATTCTGGTGTTATTAGCATAGGTGTGCTATGTGTGCTTGTGATTTTTCCATTATATTACAGGGATTTTTATTTTGACATTTTAGAGGCTAAGTACCGTTTTTATTATCTAACAATGCTAGCTATGATCGTGGTGGTTCTGCTTGTAAGCCTCGCGCTTTTTATAGTTGACTGTCTGGAGTTTAAACTGAAGCATACGAAATTGCTTTTTAGACGATTTTCTCCGAAAGAAATCAAGAATACCATGTCAGCTATGGATTGGTTTTTAGCAGCGTTTTTGATTGCCATTTTGATTTCTACGTTTCAGTCAGATTTTTTTTATGAATCATTCTGGGGAAATGAGGGGAGATTTACTGGGCTGTTTCTTCATTTGATTTATATTGTCACATTTTGGATGGTGAGTCATCTATATCGTTTTAGGCCATGGCATGGTTCACTTTTTTTGGTGTCAGCTATGCTGCTGCTGCTATTTGGAATTACTGACTATTTTAAAATGGATATCCTGGGATTTAAAGAGAACATTTCTAAGAATGATATGTTTGACTTTACCTCCACCTTGGGAAATATTAATACCTATGTGACTTATGTGGGAATTGTATTTGGTTGTTTGAGCGCGTTGTTTACGACAGAGAAAAAGATCTGGAAAGCGGTCATTTATTATCTGGCGTTTATGATTGCGGTAATTGCCATGATTATGGGAAATAGTGACAATGCAGTATTTGCCATTGGAGTTGTGTTTGGTTTTTTGCCGTTTTTTGCGTTTCGAACTAGAGAAGGAATTCGGCGATATCTTTTACTACTGGCTGGATTTTCCGTGGGGGCGCTGTTGACAGGTTGGACAAATGTGTCTATGGCAGGCGAGGTGCTGGAGCTTCGCGGATTTGTGGCCGTGATTGCACAGCTCAGGATACTTCGGATTGTGGCGGTGGCTTTATTTCTTGCAGTATTACTTCTTTATGGGATAGAGTTCAGGATCAAAGACCAGGCGGATCGGAAAACAGACCTGGGGATGCGATATGTAAAACTGTGGGCTGTGTTTTTGCTGCTATGCCTGGTTGGAATATTATTGGTGCTGTATGATGTGAATATTCGCGGAAATGGAGACAGATATGGTGCGCTTAAGGCATATTTAAGGTTTTCCGATGAATGGGGAACCTTTCGGGGGATGATCTGGCGGATTAGTATTCAATCTTTTGGAGAACAGCCTTTGGGCCATAAGATATGGGGCCATGGTTTGGATACATTTGGGTTAATGACCCGGTTTTATCGGGAGGAGACTGGCCGGATCAGCGGTCAGGTTTTTGATAGTGCACACAATGAATATTTGCAGTATTTTTTGACTATCGGTGTAGTAGGATTTGTGACGTATATTGGATTTCTGGTATCAACACTAATGAAGATTTTAAAGAAGAGCCGGCATCGTGGATGGGGACTAGCCATTTTGTTTGGGGCAGGATGCTATCTGGCCCAGGCAATAATTACGATTAATCTGCCGATTGTCACCCCAGTGCTGTGGATGCTCATGGCAGTGGGAGCGGCAGACTGCCGAAAATGATAGGAAAAATAAAAATACAACAGAAATATTTTTACAGCGGCGATAAGGGGAATCCCAGCATCTGGGATTCCCCTTATTTTCATGATAAAAGTTTTACAGAAAATGTCAAAATTAATAAAATATTAAATGTTTTCCAGATCTTTTTGCCGCCACGAAAGTTGCGAAAAAAGTCGGTAAATGGTATAATGTCCACGAAAGCCAAAAGCAGTGCGGAGAAAGTCAGGCAGACATTTTCGTCATGCTTGCATGTAAGAAAATGTCTGCCTGACTTTCTCCATAGGGCCGCAAAGCAGATCCGACCGCACACAGCGATACCTACAAGGGATCCAAGCCGAGCAACCAATCCATTGGGCGGTCCTCCCAACGCACCCTACACAAGCAGCAAGTGCCCTGCCCTAAGCGGATATATTGCCAGAAAAAGAGGGAGATGCAGGCACTCTGTTGCAGAAAGTCAGAGAGAAATGACAGAGCATGATGAATAATAGTTATTCGGTTTTAATGTCTGTTTATCACAAGGAGTGTCCGGAATATTTTCAGGCGGCATTGGACAGCATTCAACGGCAGACTCTGCCGGCGGGTGAGATTATTCTGGTCTGCGATGGACCCCTTACAGAGGGGCTGGAGCAGGTAATCCAGGAATTTTGTTCTGTATTCCCCAATATCCAGATAATCCGTTTTTTGGAGAATCGCGGTTTGGGCTATGCCTTGGCGGAGGGATTGCAGCACTGCAGCTTTGATCTAGTGGCACGGATGGATACGGATGATATCGCGGCTCAGGATCGATGCGAACTGCAGGTTGCTTTTTTGCAGGAACATCTGGATATTGATGTGCTCAGCGGGGTTTTGGAGGAGTTTGAGGGAAATGCAGCGACAGTGGAGGAAGCGATGAAGCAGGTGTTGTCCCGCAAGGAGCTGCCGCTTTCCCATGAGGAGATTTCTGATTATATGAAATACCGTAATCCGATAAACCATCCCTGTGTGATGTTTCGGAGAGATCGGGTGGAGGCAGCAGGAGGATACCAGTCCTGTGCCTTTTTCGAGGATTATGATCTGTGGGTCAGAATGTTTCTAAACCGTAGCCGGTTTGCGAATCTTTCCCAGACTCTTTTATATATGCGTGTGAATCATATGTATTCCAGACGGGGAGGATTTGGCTATGCGAAGGCAATTATTGCATTTCAAGTCAGGCTTTTTCGATATGGGGTGATTCGCATTCCCCAGCTCTGTTGTGGGGGTGTTCTTCGAGTGACGGTGAGTATTCTGCCGAATTGGATCAGAAAACGAATTTATGACGCGAAATTAAGGAAGCATTGAGGATGAGAGAGATCACAAATAACAGCAGCTTTGAACAGTATAAACGAATTGTAAAATTTGCTGGTTCTGCAGTGATTGTTCTGGTGGAACTGGCTGTTTATTTTTATGCCTGGATGAACTGGTATAATACCCATATGACCATTGCATTTTTCCGCCGCGGGAATTGGCTGATTGCAGGGGAATATTTGGTTCTGCTGCTTTTTTTTCACCGGATGTATGGAGGATTAAAGGTGGGGATATACAGGTATTGGAATCTGGTGTATTCCCACATGATATCTATTGTAGGAATCAACATATTTTTTTATGTTCAGGTGGTGCTGTTTGATAAAAAGATGCACAATCCTACCGGAATGTTTGTGGTAACCCTGGTGGATCTGGTGCTGGTGATGATCTGGGCGGCGGTCTTTCGGAAATTTTACCGGTTTTTATTTCCTAGAAAGAGGCTGCTCCTGGTGCACAGCAAGATGCCCATGTTTCAGTTAATGAACCGGATTGACACAAGGGAGGATAAATATGAGATTGCAAAAACAGTATCCATCGATAAGGGGATTGAGAAAATTGTGGAGGAGTCCAGAGATTATGATGGGGTGATTATTGGGGACATTCCAGCGGGTTCCAGGAACCGACTAATGAAGCGCTGCTATGCGTTGAATATCCGGAGCTACACAGTGCCGAAAATCAGCGATATTCTTCTCCGCACCTCGATTGAATTAAATATTTTTGACGCGCCGCTGTATTTGTCACGGAATTACGATGGCTTAGCGTGGGATCAGCGGTTTGTGAAACGGCTGGTGGATGTGGTGTTTTCCGGACTTATGCTGATTTTGACCAGCCCTTTTTTCCTCTTGATTGCAGCGGCTATCAAATGCACGGACCATGGACCGGTGTTATTTATGCAGCAGAGGCTGACAATTCACGGTCAGGTATTTTCAATTTATAAGTTCCGCACCATGGTAGTGGATGCGGAGAAAAAGAGCGGGCCAATTAAGGCTGGAGATCATGACCCCAGGATTCTTCCAGTAGGGCGTTTCCTGCGCGCCACGCGGTTGGATGAGCTGCCGCAGTTGCTCAATATTTTAAAGGGGGACATGAGTCTGGTGGGGCCTAGGCCTGAGCGGCCTGAGCTGGCCAAGATTATCACGAAAAATATTCCGGAATTCGAATACCGGTTAAAGGTAAAGGCAGGGCTGACCGGCTATGCGCAGATTTATGGGAAATACTGCACTACTAGCTATGATAAATTGAAGCTGGATTTGACCTACATCCGGAATTATTCCATCTGGATGGATCTTAAGCTGATTCTCATGACACCAAAAATCCTGTTTATGAAAGAGTCTACCGAGGGATTTGAGGAAGGGAAATGGGAGGATCCGGCTTTGAAGGAGTGGGAGTAGGATGAGAGAGAAGGTTTTGACGGTCATTGTACCAATGTACAATGTAGAGCGTTATATTCAGCAGTGCCTGGAGTCCTTTCTGGTTCCGGAGGTGATGGAGGATCTAGAGATTTTGGTGATCGATGATGGGGGCCAGGATCATTCGGCAGATATTGCGCGCTCTTATGAGGAGCGATACCCTGAGATCTACCGGGTGATTCATAAAGAAAACGGCGGTCATGGTTCCACTATTAATCGCGGGATAGAGGAGGCAGGCGGGAAGTACTTTCGGGTGGTTGATGGAGATGACTGGGTAAATCGGGAAGGATTGATTCATTTTGTCCGTCATTTAGAAGAGACCGAGGCGGATATGGTGCTGTCCAACTATCACTGGGTAGATCATACATCCGGTAGGCAACGGGCAGAGGTGGAAGAGATTTGTCCCGGCATTCCCTATGAGGTGACATGCGCATTTGAGGATGTAGCAGAAAGAATCTTTATGAAGATGCACGCCATCACCTATAAAACCTCGGTAATCCGAGGGCAGCCAGAGAGGCTGGATGAGCATTGTTTTTACGTGGATACAGAATACATGCTTTTTCCCTTGCCTTATGTAAAAAGTGTTTCAGCGGTTCGGGACTTTGTGTATCAATATCGCATCAATTTGCCGGGACAGAGCATGAGCGCGGAAAAGCTGCAAAAGCAATGTAGCCATCATGAGCGTGTGCTGGATCGGCTTTTGCAGTTTTATCAGCAGCACAAGGAGGATCCCTGTAAGGGAGTGCTGGAAAAGACGCTGGCTAGAATTGCCACCAGCCAATATAAAATTTACCTAATGCTTTCGGGGAATCATAAAGGGGCGATGATGGGACTGGAGAGACGGCTGAAGGAGGACTTTCCAAAGGTGTACGGACAGGTGACCAATCCGGCGGTGCTCTTTCTGCGAAAGACTGGCTATGTCCCCTTTAGCACGGTAAGATGGATGACCAGAAGAAGGTTCCGGTAATCGGCTTACAGCCGATACCGGAAAATAAGCAGAATAAGTCCATACAGGGCAAAAAAGCTGGCAGAAGTAATGCATAAGGCGGGAAAGCCTTCCAACGGGATCACTTGATGGATCAGTATAAGGAGAGCAGAGGCTGGGAGAAGAGCGGCTAGTACTTTTTTCAGCTGGAGTGCGCCTTGAAAGGAAGACTGCTGTGAGCGGATGAACCAAAGCTGCACCAGGAGCACAGTAATTTCCGCTATTAGCGTTCCGATAGAAGCGCCTATTGATCGGTAATGGGGAATTAAGAGGGCATTTAAAACAACATCTACAGCAGCACCGGCGCAGGTGGAATAGACCACCAGGTGTTCTTTACCTAAAGGAACTAACATCTGGATGCCGATCACATTGGTCAAGCCGATGAGAAAGACCGTGGGAAGGATGATTCTTACCGCGCCTGCAGCAGACAGGAAGGCTTGGCCAAAAATAAAGCAGATGCTTTCCTCTGCCATGATGATAAAATAAATGCAGAGAGGGAAAGCGGTCAAGGTCACAAAGCCGAAGGACTTTCTTATCAGAATAGTAAACTGGGACTGCTGATTCATTTTCACATAGTAGGAAATGCGGGGAAGCAGGACGGTTCCCAGAGAAGTAGAAAAAATAACCAATAAATTTTTGATTTTTACGGCAGCATCATAGTAGCCGACCTCCTGACTGTCAGTCATCATACGGAGCATCACCACATCTAGATTAGTATAAATAGTAGTGGCGACTGAGAGAGCAAATAGTACAAAGACTGGCTTTAAATGTCGGGTAAACTGATAACCTCCACACGGAGTAAAGGAAATATATTTTCTGGCATGAAAGAAATTCAATATGTTTGAGCCGACGCTGGCAAAGACCGTGATGGCTCCGTAGATGGCCAGATCCTCTCTGGTGCGCACCAGGAGAAAGGTCAGGAGGATTGCCGCTAGATTAAAGAACAAGGAGCGGATGGTCATGGCCCGGTATTGTTCCAGGGCTTTATAGAGCCATTCTACGCCCAGAAGATTGAAAATCATAGTGGTACTGCAAATCAGGAGCAGTTGGCTTTCCTGGCGGAAAGAACCGATAAGAATTAAGAGAGAAAAAAAGATCAGATATACAACTGCAGTCATTACCACATTAATGAGGAAAATTTCCTGAGCAGTTCTAGTCAGCTCATCAGAATGATCCTGCACCTGGGCGCAGGCACGGATTCCGTAGGTGGGAATACCTAGCCGGGCGATAAGGGCAAAATAAGAGGTGATTGACACAGCAAATGCAATGCGGCCAGTTCCTTCTGGCAGAAGAATCCGGGACACATAGGGAGCGGTGACAACTGAGAAGAGGAATGCAGATGCAGTGAGGATGATATTCATAACAAAGTTTAACTTTATGGAAGCATTTTTTTGCATGTTGATTCGCCTTTCATGAAACGATAGGTATTAGTATAGCATAAGATTTAAGAAAAATAAAGGAGGCGCTGTCGTGAAGAATTTAAAATCGATTTATTTTAATAATCTGATCTGTGATTTTTGGAAAAGGAGGAAGATCATCCTGTGCTTTATGATGGTTTGCGCTGCATTTTTTGCATTTATCAGTGTAAAAAGAGCGGAGACGGTTCGGGATTTGACACAGGAGCAGATCGAAGAGATTGAAGAGTATAATGAGAAAATCGAGGAATATAATAAGACCATCGCAGATGCAGAGGAAAGCCTGGCATTGGTGAATCAGCAGATAGAGGAGCTCCAGCAATACGTGGATCAGTCGATTTACATGAAACTGGACGGTCAGAATATTCATACAGCTTCTGTTCAGTATGGGATTACTACAGAGGCAAATGTGGGGAATATATTGAATGCGCTGGTTCTTTATATTAATGAAGGCGGACTGAAGGAGGCCCTTTCCGAGGAACACCCGGACTTATCAGTGGAAAGCTGGAGAGAGGTGATTTCTCCTTCGATTACGGCGAATCTTTTAAATATTACAATTATTCATTATGATGAAGAGCAGCTAAAGCAGATTTTCCAGCTGGTGAAAACCAGAGTAAAGGATCAGACCCCGGAGATTGCCCAGGTGCAGGGGAATTTTACCATGGATGAAATTGACTCCAGCATTTATGTTAAGGCGGATGTGGGGGTTACCAATAATCAAAATAATCACTTAAATAATTTAAAGGGCTACACGAGCAACCGGGTTGACCTGGAAAATAAGCTAATTTCTCAGCAGAATAATAAGAAAAGCTATATCGAGAAAAATGAACCGGAGGTAATGGAGGCCAGAAGAATCAACCCAGTACTACAGACACTGGCCTATACCTCCGTGGGTGTTCTTTTCGGCGTAGTCCTCCCGGCATTGATCTTTATCCTGAATTATATTTTAAGCGACCGACTTCGGTCAAAGGAGGATCTGCGGAACGCAAATATTAATGTTATTGGTAGCTACCGTCAGGACGGCAGCTATGCTCCTGCTCTGGAACGGAGTATGATGGATCTGGAAATACTGGCCAGACAGCAGGAACTCTCCTCTATCTTCTTAAATGTGCTGGGGGAGGATGAGATTAGCAAAAAGGTGGCGTCTGATTATGCCGAAGCCATAGGGAAGGCCGGATATGAGACGGAAACAGGATTTCGCGTATATGACGAAGCGGAAGAGTTAAAGCAGATGGTAAAGAGCAGAGCTTGTGTGCTGTTCGCACAGGTGGGGAAGAATACCTATGCCCAGTTGGAGCAGCAGCTGCGTCTGTGTGAGCGCTTTCAGGTAAAGGTATTAGGCTGTGTGGTAATTGGATGACATGGGGGAACAGAATGGGAAAAGTGATCGATTATTTTCATCATCCGCAGATGGGAGAGAGGATCTTTTTCGCAGGGTATATCCTGTTTTTGTGGAGAAGTGTGTGGGTGACTACCATGTTTCCTCTGTCTGGGCTCATGACGATGGTATGCGTGCCCCTGGCTGCGTTGTTCCTTGGGCTGAAAATCCTTCTCTATGACCATTACCCGGTCAGGCAATTTTTGCTGCTGGCGTCAACACTCCTGTGCGTCTGCCTAGTATTCCTTTCCAGCGGTTCCATTAACCCCTTTTTCTGGTTGCTTTTGGTAGCGGCCAGCCGGGATGTAAAATTCGAAAAGATCGTGAAGGTATACCTGGCAGTCAATATCGCGGTGATATTTTTAGCCTTTTGTGCCGCGTCATTCGATGTGATTGAAAACTTGCAGTATAAAACGGGCAAACGCGGGATCCGAAATTCTTTCGGGATTATTTATCCTACAGACTTTGGAGCGCATATTTTTTTCTTGTTTTTGGCCTATTACTATTTAAAGGGAGAAGCTCTTCGGTGGTATCATTATGCGATTACTATTGCCGCGGCAGGCTTAGTGTATTATTTCTGCAATGCTAGGCTGGATTCTGGGTGCACCTTGATGCTGGCAGTTTTATATGGAGTAGGAAACGGGATTATGCATTCCAGGGCAGTCAGTATGCGGGTGAAGATGAAATGGGAGCTACTTTGGAGAAAAGTTGGTGTGTGGGCGATGGTCTTGTTTGCTGTCTTTTCGGTTCTGATGACATTATTTTATCAGAAGGACAGTAGGGCGTGGCAGGAGCTGGATAAAATTGTCTCTTCTCGGCTTCGTCTGGGAAATAATGGAATTGAGGAGTATGGCTGGACACTTTTCGGACAGGCCATTGAGATGGTAGGAAATGGCGGCTCTACCACGTTGCCGTCGGATTATTCATTTATTGATTGTTCTTATATGTATATGCTTCTGCGTCATGGGATTGGTTTTCTCGTATTAATGCTGGCGATTTTTACGATTTGCTGCTATAAGAACCGGCATGACCAGTACTTTTTATATGCCATGGCGTTGATTTCGGTGAATTGCGTGATTGCTCATCACATCATACAGGTGGAGTATAATCCCTTTGCCCTGGCTCTGCTGGCACAATGTGTGCGAGAGCCGGAAGGAGCGTGGAGCCTGGGGCATCTTAGATGGAAGCGTCAGGCTTTCCATCGGTTAAACCTTTAAATTTTGGAAGGACTGGAAGTAATTTTGGTACGTACTTTTGAAAAAATTAAAAAAATTTTAATGCAAAAAACTTTCATTATGTTATAATAGACAAAGACTGTATCATGGAGAGAAAGAGATGTATCAAAAGAGAAAAACCATTGAGAAGGGCATGATCATGTTGATTGACGCCGCTTGCCTGGTGATCAGCTTGATTACAGCTTTCCAATTAAGATATCATACGTTTATGGGGATAGCCCGGGCAGGGGATCAGTTATGGCTGATTCCCCTGACCTTAGTAATTTTGGTGATGGCGAATATGATGTTTGAGTTTAGCCATCATTTTTTTCGTCAGAACTATCTGCAGAATCTGTCAAATGTAATAAAGGAACAGACGATTGTATCGGTCAGCCTGGTAGTTCTGCTTTACCTAATGCATCGTTCCACTACCCTATCACGACTGGTATTTAGCTACTTTATTCTGGTGAGTACCTTGATTACATATATAGCCCATCTTCTTTTAAAGCAGTATATGATTAAAGTCTACCGAAAGAGTAAATACAGTAACCGCATGTTGCTGGTTGCCACGCAGGATCAGGTTCACAGCGCGATTATCAATATTCTTAGCTTCAATGAATGGAATCGAAATTTGACTGGGATTATGCTTTTGGATCAGGATGCAGAGGGACAGGAGATCGACGGATTTCCGGTGATAGCAAATCGTGACACGTTTATGGATTATGTGATACATCATGAGATTGATGAAATTTTTATCATGGATTCGGAGCGGATGCACTACGATCTGCTAAAGCCCTGGGTGCAGGAGTTGGAGCAAATGGGGATTATTGTGGATGTGAATATCGATATCTTCGATTTGGAGGTCCATGGAAGGAAAACATTAAATCGAGTTGGGAAATATGCGGTGGTCACCTTTGCCAGGAACCTCTTTTCCACTAGGCAGATGCTGGCGAAGCGGATACTGGATGTAGTCGGCAGCCTGATAGGGATGATTTTGCTGGGGATTGCGACAATTTTTGTGGCGCCAGTGATTAAGCTAGAGTCTCCGGGACCTGTATTTTTTGGCCAGACGAGAGTGGGGAAAAATGGAAGAAAATTTACCTTTTATAAATTCCGCTCCATGTATCAGGACGCCGAAGCGCGAAAAAAGGAACTGATGGTACAAAATGAAGTACAGGGGCTGATGTTTAAGATGGAAGATGACCCTCGGATAACAAAGGTTGGGAGGTTTATAAGGAAGACCAGCATTGATGAGCTTCCCCAGTTCTGGAATGTGCTAAGAGGAGATATGAGCCTGGTAGGTACGCGCCCTCCTACAATCGATGAGTTTGAACAGTATGAGGCAAAGCACAAATGTAGGCTGAGCATGACGCCAGGACTGACTGGGCTTTGGCAGATCAGCGGTCGGAGCGATATCAAGGATTTCGATGAGGTCGTAAAGCTGGATATGCAGTATATTGATAACTGGACGATTTTAAAGGATATTGAGATCCTGATATTGACGGTGTTTGTTGTGTTAACCAGGAAGGGATCACGATAAAAAGAAATGGAGACAAATCAGATGAATTATGAGAATGGGTATGAATATGAGCAGGAAATTGATTTAAAAGAACTGTTTTTTTCGATATTATATCGCTGGAGAACGATTATTCTAATCGCTGTGTTTTTTTCATTGTTTTTGGGCTGCTATAAGATAGCCAGCGGCTTGCACTCCCAGCAGAATGCAGAAGCTGTGGCGGAAAGTCGAGAACAGTTTGAGCTGGATATGGCTTCTTATGAGAGAAATCTAGCATCCTATACTCAGGATGTTGAAAACCTGCAAAAGTCTATTGAAAATCAGGAGACATATAATGAACGGTCTGTTTTGATGAAAATCGACCCTTACCATAAGCCGAGAGCATCTGCGGACCTGTTAGTGAAGCTGGATGAGATGGAATGGGTAAAATATCCGGATGGGTTAAACGCGGATCCTACAGACAGCCTGGTGCGAATGTATGCTTCTAATTTGGTACAGCAGCTGGATTGGAGCGAACTGGAAAAGCAGACGGGGGTGGAAGCGCTCTATTTGAAGGAGCTCGTCAGTGTGGGGACAGATTACAGCAGCAATATGATCACCTTGGAGGCAATCTACCAGGATGAGGAAACAGCAGAACTGATTTTAAATGAAATCATTAGCCAGATGAAGGCGCGATACAGAGAGTTCTCTTCCATGGCGGGGACCCATACCATCAGTGTGGTAAATCAGAGCGTAGGAACGATTACGGATACTGGGCTTGAGGACAGACAGAAGCAGATCCGTGACCGTGTTACCACATACCAGAAGAATTTAGAGGATAAGGAAACTGCGCTGGAGGAGCTGGAGGAGCCATCTCTCCCAACGGAGCTTTCTAAGAAAAAGGTAGCAAAGGAAGGGATTAAATTTGCTCTTATCGGCGGCGTGGGGGGAGCCTTCCTGGTGGCGTTTTATTTCTGCATGATCTATGTGTTAAGTGGAAAGATTCATACAGATGAAGAACTAAAGGATCGATTTGGCATTAAAATATTAGGTGTATTTTCTCTGCCAGTCAAAACAGGCATTTTTTCTTCCATAGACCGTTGGCTGGAGCGGCTGGAGGGGAAGGCTGTTCGTCCAACAGATCAGGAAGTATTGGAGAGGATTGGGCTGAATATCGGAAATTATGCTGGCCCTGCAAAAAAGGTACTGATTACGGGAACAGTTATGGAGGATCGGCTTGAGGAACTGGCGGGACTGTTGTCAGAGCTTTTGCCGGAGATTCAGCTGATTTCAGGCGGAGATATGAATCGGGAGCCAGATACGTTGCGCCTTTTGGCAGAGTGCGAGGCTGTTGTACTGGTGGAGGAGAGAGAGATTTCAAGTTACCAGAAGATTCAAAAAGAGAAGGAAGCCATTGACGCCTTAAAGAAGCCGGTGCTGGGGTGTATAGTATTGTAAATGACAGCAAAGAGAGACAGTGCATCTGTGTGAGATGCACTGTCTCTTTCCATTCATCTCCAATTCCGGATATGCTTTTTCATAATATTCCCGACTTATAGATATTGTGGGAATAGATTCCATATAGTATGATAAAATGATAAGCAGTATTCAGAAAGTATACGGTGTTTTGAACTATGGAGGGATCAAATGAAAAAGAGTGGTAAGAGAGGCGAAAGGTGCCAAGGCGGATTTACTCTGGTGGAGCTGATTGTTGTGATGGCGATTATGGCACTGTTGGCAGGAATTGCGATTCCCACCTACTTGGGATATATTAAAAAGGCTAGGGAACAGCAAAATCTTTTGGATGCTAGGCAGCTTCGGATTGCAGTGGCTACGATGCTTTTAGAGCAGAGCATGTCTGTTGGGGACTTGGAGGATAATGATGTGTATGCCAGCACATTTTGGAAAAAGCTGGGCGATAAGGATCATCCCTTTCATGGGGTATACCCCAGCCGGTGGGATCCAGACGGAACGATTGCAGAGCTTACGGTAGATGATAACTTTAATCTGACGAACATTGTTTATCAGGGGCCAGATGGCTCCAGAGAGATTTGGAAAATTGAGGATGTGGATGGCGGAATTAAGGTAGAAATTCAGACGGAATAAAGAGCTTGATAAGAAAAATCGCTCAACAGAAAACGACAAGGGGTTCTTTGGAAAAAGAATCGGAGATGTACCAGAGATGGTATTTTGATTTTAAGCTGACAGCATATTTAGTGATACTTTTTCGAGAATCCAGGTAAGATTTTCGGAAAATTTAGCTGCTTATGTCGAATGGCGCGGTAGAATCCACTTTTCAAACCGTCCAAAAAGCTTTATCATGTCTCCATGAGTAAGGAAGGAGGATACTGAAGCGTGGAACAAGAACTGCAGATATTACTGAGGGAAAACCAGCAGCTGAGAAAGGATAATGAAGCGATGATTAATATTATCGCGCAGATGAAGATTACATTAAACCGTCTGATCAGCCAGTATATGATTTATTCGGAAGAAATGCTGGACAAGTAGAGAACAGAAAGACGTTGCTATTGGCAATTACAGAAAGCGCCAGTAGCAACGTTTTTTTAGGTTGATGACCGCTCTTTCTGTATCATCTCCCAGATGGTTTGATGCATCCAGGTTACCGTTTCGTTTAACTTCTTATTCTCCTCCTCAAGTTCATTAATTTTCGCGCTTAAGATAGCGATGGTTTCTCGGTTATTTGCCGCCTTGTGGGCAGCGGTAATACGGGTTACCACAGATGGGCAGTTTCGTAAAATCTCACGGGACAGCAGTTCATCCCGCTCTTCACAATCCAGATCCATAAACTTCTGGTAAGGAAGCTCCAGCAATTTCATCTTTTCCGCACATTTTGGACAGACGGCATTCCTAGGCAGCTGGTAGTAAGCATAATAGCCACATTTTAAGCAATAGTAAACAGATAGTTCTCTCATATAAACAAGTCCCCTTTATCAATGGCCGTATAAAGATCAGCATATACTATTTTCAATTTATATAACGAAAGAGATGGAGAAGTGTGACAAAAAAATCAGAAAAAGAAAGATAAAAAAGGGCCAAAAGGAGCGCTTTCTCCTTTTGGCCCGATTTTGAACGGATTGAGATGAAAATAGAGATTTACAAGGGATTACATTTGGAGGATTACGGGTATTATTTTTGAATCACTCCGTTTACATCTACGGTCCATACAGTGCCGTTTTCATCAGTGATATCCTTAAAGCCATTGCCAAGATCCGGCTTTATGGAGGACTTAGAGAAGGAAGGCGCTTTCTGGATCGTACCGGAGGTATTTACCAGATAGGAAACTCCATCGAATTCCACTGGCGCGAAGCGCACATCAGAAGATGCTGCCTGACGCAGACCGTAGTAGTAAATTACATTATCACGGATTCCGTGAAAGCCTAACCCTTTCCGCTCGCCATCAGTATGGAAGTACCAAGTTTCATTTTCGCCACTGTCCTCATTAAAAATAGTCTGCTTCCCGGTCTTCATGCTGCCGTCTGTGCCAAAGTAGGCATTGGCGGTTTCGCCGTTTTCCAGTGTAATGATCTGTTTGCCTGTCTGCATCTCACCTTTTTCGTTAAAGGCATATTTTTTAGAATCAATGAAAAAGGTCTGGATTCCGGTTTCGGCGGCTACCGGTCTTCCGCTGCGGAAGTAGAAACGATGAAGCTCTCCTTCCTCGCTGATCCCCTTAGCCCCTTCAATCTCATGCCATCCAGAGGCGCGCTTGCCATCTTCTCCATAGTACTGATAGCCATGGATCGTGCCTTCCTTTGGCGCAATCTGTGTGTTGCCGGTAAGAATGGCTTCTTCGGTCTGTTCATCAATTTCCTGTGTCTGGACGGGAAGTTTGTACCATCCGGTCTGCATGCGCCCATCCTCAAAGGTATAGTAACTGCCGTCGATTTTCCGGTCAATCTGGTTTTCTACCATGCGGCCATTATTGTCGAAGAAATACCAGAAGGCGGACTCATCGGGATCATCAATTTCTTCTTCTAAAGAGATCCAGCCGGTCTTGCGGGCGCCGTCATTCTCCTCGCCAAGATAGTAGGTGCTTCCCTCAATTCTCTGCTTTCCAGTGAGCATCCGGCCCTCAGAATCGAAGTAATACCACTTGTTTTCGATTTTGTGCCATTTGGATTTCACGGAACGGCCATCTCTCCCGAAATAATACCAATAGTTTTCCGGAGCATCAGGGGAATCCACGTCATCTTCATTTTCGAAAGAAACCCATTGATTAATCACTCGTTTTCCTTCCTCATTTACATAGTACTCATCATTTATCATCATTTCTGTGGCGATTTCGCCTTCTTCATCTAAAAAGTACATATCATTATCTTTTTTCTTCCAGGTATCGGTTACGTAGTAGCCGTCGCTGTCAAGATAACGCCAGCTTCCGTTCTCGTCCACCCATCCAGTGTCGGCGGCAAAAATATTTGCCACTGGCGCTGCGGGAAAAAGGGTGGGGGTAGCGGCGGTGATCATTGCCGCGGTAGATAATACAGCCATCATTGCGATTGGTCTTTTCATAATATTGTCTCTCCTTCTTTGTTTGGCTGGGTCTGTACCCAAATTCCATGGTTGCATTACGGTTGTGATTATAACCTTAGTTAAAACAGATTTCTAGTGTAGGTTACTGCCAGAAATGCTAACCGCCGCCAGGGCTGGAAAGGCTTGCAGAATTCCTGTGAAGGAGAAGGGGTATCCCATGATTTTTTCAATGTAAGAAAATCTTTGGTATGATTTTTCCATAAAATATGGTAAACTGTACAAAGAGAGTGCCAGAGGACAGGAGGAAGAGAACAATGCGTGTGAAAGTATCGAATTATATCGCGGGGAAATTAGTTGAGGTAGGCATCCGGCACGTGTTTTCTGTAACCGGGGGCGGGGCAATGCATTTAAATGATAGTCTGGGGCATCAGGAAGGGCTGGAATGTATCTATAACCATCACGAACAGGCCTGCGCCATGGCGGCGGAGAGCTATGCCAGGATCCATAATCAGATCGCGGCAGTCTGTGTCACTACCGGCCCTGGGGGGACTAATGCGATTACTGGGGTAGCAGGGGGGTGGCTGGATTCTATCCCCATGCTGATCTTATCTGGTCAGGTTCGTTATGATACCACAGCCAGGTGGTCTGGCGTGGGGATCCGCGCTATGGGTGACCAAGAATTTGATATTTGCCAGGCGGTAGCCTGTATGACGAAATATTGTGAAATGGTGATCGACCCAAAGCGGATCCGTTTTTGCCTGGAAAAGGCGCTGTATCTTGCCCAGTCCGGCCGCCCTGGGCCTTGCTGGTTGGATATTCCCCTGAACATTCAAGGGGCTTTTGTGGAGACGGAGGAGCTGGATGGATTTGATCCGGAGGACTATGAGGCCGGAGGGACTGGCTGGAGAGGAGACGGGGCTAGAGTACCGGAGGACGAGGCCGGGAAGGGAGAGAAGCGGCAGGTTCTTCCAGGGCAGATAAGCCGGGAGCAGATACGGTTTATTCTGGAGAAAATCCGGGCGGCGAAGCGGCCAGTGTTTTATACTGGAAATGGGATCCGGATTGCCGGAGCTCATGCTATTTTTATCGAGGCGGCAGAGCGTCTGGGGATTCCTGTGGTGACTGGCTGGAATAATCAAGATGTGATTTGGGACGAGCATCCTCTCTACGCAGGCCGGCCGGGGAATATGGGAGATCGACCGGGAAATTTCGCAGTTCAAAACAGCGATTTGATTTTTTCTGTTGGAAGCAGGCTGAGTATCCGTCAGGTGGGATATAATTATAAAACATGGGCTAGAGAGGCGTATGTGATTGTGAATGATGTGGATCAGGAGGAATTAAAGAAGCCTTCGGTGCATGCTGATCTACGGATCCACGCTGATGCGAAGGAATTTCTCACGACACTGCTTTCCGTGTTGGAACAGGAGCAGCAGTCAGGGCGGCTTCCAGATCCTCTGTTTCATGGCGGGGAAGGGATTGGCCAAAGGACTTGGCTGGAAACCTGCCGGATGTGGCGGGAACGGTATCCAGTAATTCTCCCCAGGCATCTGGCAGAGGGGGATGGCCAAGGAGCGAATGTCTACGCGGTGGTGAAAGCCTTGAGCAGCCGTCTTTCCCAGGGACAGATCACGGTAGTGGGCAATGGTTCTGCCTGTGTGGCTGGGGGACATGCCTACATCATAAAGAAGGGCCAACGGTTTATCTCCAATTCGGCCATTGCCGCAATGGGTTACGATCTCCCGGCGGCTATCGGCGCATATATGGCAGATCACAGTCAGGACATCGTCCTGCTCACTGGAGATGGGAGCATTCAGATGAATCTCCAGGAGTTGCAGACCATCATCCACCATCAGATGGGAATTAAGATTTTTGTGATCAACAATGGAGGATACCACTCTATCCGCCAGAGCCAGAGGAACTTTTTCGGGGAGCCGCTGGTGGGCGTAGGAATTGACAGCGGTGTAAAGGGACCGGATTTAAGCTTTCCTTCTTTGGAAAAATTAGCGTATGCCTACGGTTACCCCTATTTCCGGGCTAACAGTAATTCTTTACTGGGGGAGGCGGTGGAGCAAAGCCTTCGTACTCAGGGGCCAGTGATCTGCGAGTTTTTTGTGACCACAGATCAGCCGTTTGAACCTAAATCATCTGCTAAGAGGATGCTGGACGGGACCATCACTTCACCGCCCCTGGAAGATTTAGCACCGTTTCTTCCAGAGAAGGAGATGGCAGAAAATATGATTATTCCCCGGATACAGGAAGGCAGCTAGGAGGGATAGAGATGAGGATTGTAATAACCGGAGCCACCAGCTTTATCGGATCCGCCTTTACCAGGATGCTTTTGGGACTGGGGCATCAAGTGTACGCGGTGGTGCGCCCCGGTTCGCCGAACCGGGGCGCGCTGCATCTTACGGCGGAGGGATTCACCCTGTTGGAGCTGAATCTGGAGGACATAGATCAGCTTCCAGAAAGGATTGGGAGGGAGTGTGACGGCTTTGTTCACTTCGGATGGGATGGATCCGGTAGCGCGAACCGGACGAAACAGGATCTGCAGCAGAGAAATATCGGATATGCCATGATGGCTCTGGAGTCGGCAAGGCGCCTGAAATGCCGCCGCTTTTTATTCAGTGGTTCTCAGGCAGAGTATGGCCGGTGTACGGAGCGAATGAAGGAGGAGCAAGCCCTTTATCCAATGTCGGAATATGGAAAAGCCAAGGCGGCCTGCTACCAGCAGGGATATACCAGCTGCCAAATGTGGCGGGAGCAGGGAATATGGGATCTGGAGTATCTCCATGTACGGATTTTCAGCATTTACGGGCCGGGTGACCATCCGTGGACGCTGGTAAATACCTGCTTGGATGCCTTTTTGGCTGGCGGACATATTGATTTAGGCGAATGTACCCAGTATTGGAACTTCTTATATCTGGACGACTGCCTCCGGGGACTGGCTGCCCTTCTTTTCCATGAAGGAAGGCTGGCTGGAAATGGGATTTACAATATTGCCGCTGCTTCCTCACAAACCAGGCCGCTGAAGGAGTATGTGGAAATTATGCACAGGCTGTGCGGAGGGCGAGGCAGCTATACCTATGGAAAAAGGGAAAATAATGCAGAGGGGGCGGTAAACTTGATTCCGGACATAGCAAAGCTGCAGCGGGATACAGGATGGGCGCCGCAGATTTCCTTTGAAGAAGGGATACGCCGCACTATCAATGAAAAACAAGGGGAATGAAAACCAAGATAAATGGGAGTGACATGAGGATGAAAACAATCAGTGTTGTAGTGCCATGCTATAACGAAGCGGAAAATGTAGAAGCCATGGCAGATGCCGTCAGGGAGACCTTTAAAAAGGATCTGCCGGAATACCAGTATGAGATTATTTTTATTGACAATGATTCTTCTGACGGAACCAGAGATATTATCCGGCGTCTGTGCAGCGAGGACAGAGGGATTAAGGGGATATTAAATGCGAAAAATTTTGGCCAGTTTAATTCGCCCTACTACGGGATGCTTCAAAGTAGAGGGGACTGCACCATTTTGCTTGCGGCTGACTTCCAGGATCCGGTGGACATGATTCCGCGGTTTGTGTTGGAATGGGAGTATGGGTATAAAATTGTAATCGGAATTAAAAATTCCAGCCAGGAAAATAAATTCATGTACTGGCTTCGGGGCTGTTACTATAAGATGATCAAAATGCTTTCTGATGTGGAGCAAATTGAACAATTCACTGGGTTTGGATTATATGATGCAGAGTTTGTTCAGGTATTGCGGGAATTGGACGATCCGACCCCGTTTCTTAGGGGAATCGTGGCGGAGCTAGGATTCCGGCGGAAGGAGATTCCCTACCAGCAGCCTAGACGCCGGGCGGGGAAGACCAGCAATAATTTTTACCGGCTGTACGACGCGGCTATGCTGAGCATCACCTCCTACACTAAAGCAGGCTTACGTCTGGCCACGATTTTTGGAAGTATCTGTGCGGCGGCAAGTATGGTGGTGGCGTTGATTTACCTGGTAATGAAGCTGCGCTACTGGGATCGGTTCGTGGCAGGGATGGCCCCCATGCTGATTGGCATGTGCTTTTTAGGCTCTGTGCAGATCTTTTTCATCGGCATGGTAGGGGAATATATCTTGAGCATCAATCAGCGGATTATGCGGCGGCCGCTGGTGGTTGAGGAGGAGCGGATTAACTTTGACACCCGTTCAGGTGGAAGAAAGAAAAATCGCGGCTCCAGACCGGGTGGTCCAGACAGCCTAAATCCCAGTACAGGAAGACCGGATGGCCTGGATTCGCGAAGGAGAGGTACAGATGCTCCGTCGGGAGAAAAGGACGCTGAGGAAAAGGGAGCAAAGGGTCAACCAGGAGAGAATGGCGAGGATTTGGCGGAAAAGCCTCGCCACAGACGGCGGCGCAAACGGAAAAAGCCGGAGAACAGAGAGGATGAACAGTAATTTATGAAGTATAAAATTGATGTGGTTCGGATTCGAGAAAATTCAATTACCTTAAATGGCTGGGTTCTGGGAAAGAAACCTGAGTCAAAGGCAGAGTTTTTCGTAGAAGATGAAAAGCATCAGCCCATTGACTTCCAGTATGTACCGACCAGACGCGATGATGTGAGCCAGATATATTTTAAACGAGTGGTAGACCGGGACTTTGGCTTTGATGTTCGCTTTCCCTATGAGCGGGGAAAGAATTATTACCTGGTGATCTGCTGCGAGGGCAGGAAAACCAGAATTAAGTATAATGAAGAGCTGATTGAAAAACGCTCCAGTGTAGCCTACAAACGGATCCAAAAAATCAAGGATTTGATGAATATGGAGACAGTCCGGGTGGCGGCAGACTTTTGGAAGGAGAACGGGACCAGGGCGTTGATTTTGAAATCCAAGCATAAGCTTCAGGGATTGGATAATGATTATGATTATGGGGAATGGTATGAGCTAACCCGTCCGTCCCAGGAGGAGCTCGAACGGCAGCGGAGCGTCCTGTTTGAATATGAACCGAAGTTTTCTATTGTGGTGCCGGTTTATAAGACACCGGAGCGCTATCTGAAGGAGCTTTTGGAGTCTATCCGCAGCCAGACCTATGAGAATTGGGAAGTTTGTATTGCAGATGGAAGCCCAAAGGGAGAGGGGACGGAGCGCATCCTGCGTCGATTTGCGGAGCAGGATACCCGGTTTAAATACGTGATTTTAGGGAAAAATAAAGGGATTGCCGGGAATACCAACGCGGCGATGGACATGGCCAGAGGGGATTTCATTGTACTGGCAGACCATGATGACACGTTGACAGAGAATGCCCTTTATGAATGTGCTAAGGCAGTGAATCAGGATCCTCTTCTGGATGTGATTTATTCGGATGAGGACAAACTGGATATGGATGGACAGGCCTTGTTTGACCCTCATTTCAAGCCGGACTTTAACGAAGATTTGCTCGCCAGCGTAAATTACATCTGCCACCTTTTCATGGTAAAACGGCAACTGGCGACAGCTGTGGGGGGATTTGATGCTGCCTTTGATGGGGCACAGGATTATGATTTTATTTTTCGATGTACGGAAAAGGCCAGGAAGATCGGCCACATCCCGAAGGTTTTGTATCACTGGCGCTGTCATATGAATTCTACTGCCAGTAATCCGGAGAGTAAAATGTACGCCTTTGAGGCGGGTGCCAGGGCCATAAAGGCCCATTTTCAGCGGATGAAAATCCAGGTGGACTCTGTGGAAAAGGGTGTGGACTTTGGTATTTATCACACACATTTCCACTTAGAAGAGGATCCGCTGGTATCGGTAATCATCCCGAATAAGGATCATGCGCTAGATCTGGATATTTGCCTCACTTCACTCTGTGACAAGGGAAGCTATGAAAATCTGGAGGTCATTGTCGTCGAGAATAACAGCACGGATCCGGAGACCTTCCGCTATTACGAAAAGCTGCAGAGTGAACGGAAATATGTGAAGGTGGTAACATGGGAGCAGGGATTTAATTTTTCTGCGATCAATAATTTTGGCGTAACCCATTCCAAGGGAGAATACCTGCTGTTTCTCAACAATGATGTTCAGGTGATTGAGCCAGATCTCATCCAGGAGATGCTGGGCTATGCCATTCGTCCGGATGTGGGGGCAGTGGGGGCCAGACTGCTGTATCAGGATGATACCATCCAGCATGCAGGGGTAGTAATTGGATTTGGTGGCATAGCGGGACACACCTTTATCGGGCTTCACCAGGCAGAGAACAGCTATTTCCATCGGGCGATGTGCGCTCAGGACTATAGCGCAGTGACGGCTGCATGTATGATGAGCAAGCGAAGCTTGTTTGATCAGGTGGGCGGATTCCGGGAGGAACTGGCGGTGGCCTTTAATGACATTGATTATTGTCTAAAGCTGCGTCAGCTGGGCAAAAAGATTGTGTACAATCCATACGCTCTTCTGTATCATTATGAATCCAAATCTAGGGGGCTGGAGGACACGCCGGAGAAGGTGGAGCGGTTTAACCGAGAGGTGGCTCGCTTTATCGGGTATTGGCCGGAAATTGTAATCGGAGGGGACCCCTATTATAATCCTAATTTGACCCTCCGGAAGTCGAATTTTGCTCTGCGGGATCTCTTAAAAGAAAAAGTCGGAGAGCCATATAACCTGGAAGTATATCTGCCCTACATGGAGCCATCAGTGAGGGAACGGGTTTCCAGGCAATATGAAGCGGTCAAGAAGGGTTGATTGCATACTGCATATCGCAGGGAGAGCCGGGGCGTAAGTAACAGCAAGATAAGGAGGAGAGTCATATGGGGAAGAATGCCGCGGAAAAGAAGGTTACCATTATTATTCCTAATTATAATGGTCTGGCCTACATGGAAGAGTGTTTTCAGGCGTTAGAATGTCAGACCTGCCAGGATTTTGAGGTGTTGGTGGTGGAGAACGGCTCTGAAGACGGTAGCAGGGAGTGGCTGAGAAAGAGAGAGATTCCAACCCTGTTTTTTCCGGAAAATTTGGGATTCTCCGGCGGAGTGAACGAGGGAATCAAAAAAAGTCGCACTCCCTATGTGATTTTATTGAATAATGATACTCGGGTAGACAAAGACTATGTAAAGGAAATGCTTCGAGCGATTGAGCGCTCACCCAGAATATTTTCCGTCAGCAGTAAGATGGTCCAAATGTATCATCCAGAGCTGATGGATGATGCGGGGGACATGTACTGCCTTCTTGGATGGGCCTATCAGCGGGGAGTGGGGAGAAGCGCCAAAGGATATAACCGTCCCTGCCGGATTTTTTCCGCCTGCGCCGGAGCAGCTATTTATCGGCGTCAGGTGTTTGAGCAAATCGGGTATTTTGATACCATGCATTTCGCTTATCTGGAGGATCTGGATATGGGATACCGGGCAAGGTTGGCGGGATATGATAATATCTACTGTCCAACCGCCCTAGTTTACCATGTAGGAAGCGGAACCAGCGGATCAAAGTATAATTCCTTTAAGGTAAGGCTGGCTGCCAGGAATAATATTTATCTGAATTATAAAAATATGCCCCTTCCTCAGCTGATTTTGAATTTGCCGGGGATTCTTGTGGGAACAGGATTAAAATATGGATTTTTCCGTAAGTTGGGCTTTGGGAGAGATTATGTGCAGGGGCTTAAGGAGGGGCTTGCTACCATGGGGAAATGCTCACGGGTTTCCTTTGGGAGAGAAAACTGGAAATACTGCCTAGCTGTGGAGTGGGAGCTTTTGGCCGCCACACTTTTGTATGTTTATGAGTTTTCTAGGCGTCAGATCGGGAAATTAGGAAAATAGAGAAATTTTCTGGCCTATTTTAGAAAAATCATGTATAATGGGTGGATAAAAATCTAAGGTGATGTACTATGATAAAAAATAACCAGAAATCATTAAACCGAACCCATGTAGTACTGGATGCCCTGATTGTGGCATGCTCCTACGCTCTTGCCTGGTATCTGATTATCGAAAGTGGGATTTTTCTGGAAGCCGGCACAGGAGTATTGGCTCCGCGTGTATATTTTATTCCGCTTTTTGTTATCATACCATTATATTTGTTTTTATATGGGATATTCCAGCTTTACACACCCAAGCGGGTGATGCGCAGGCGGGTGGAATTTGCGAATATCTTTAAAGCAAATACTATCGGGCTCTTAATCTTTACCCTTGTGCTGTATTTGGGAGGAAAGAATCCATTCTTCTATAATTTTTCCCGCCGGATGGTGATCGCGTTTTTCCTGATCAACGTGACGTTAGGGACGCTGGAACGGTATTTTATCCGCCAGGCGCTTCACTCTGTGCGATCCAAAGGATATAATCAGAAACATATTCTCTTGATTGGCTACAGCCGTGCGGCAGAAGGGTTTATCGACAGGGTTTTGGCGAATCCGGAATGGGGATATCACATTCAGGGAATTTTAGATGACCACCACCCGCTGGGATTTCAGTACCATCATGTGCCAGTCTTAGGAGAGACCCAGGAGCTTTTGGGATTTCTGGAAAGAAATACTCTGGATGAAATTGCCGTAACTCTGGGGCTAAAGGAGTATGAGAAATTGGAGCGGATCGTGGCAGCTTGTGAGAAAAGCGGGGTTCATACCAAGTTTATCCCGGATTATAATAACATGATTCCCACCAGGCCATATACAGAGGATCTTCAGGGGCTTCCGGTAATTAATATCCGCCATGTGCCCTTAAATGATCAGCTCAATGCCACCATGAAGCGGATGATGGATATCGCGGGGGCGCTGGTGGCGATTCTGGTATTCTTTCCAGTGATGCTTTTGACGGCTATTTTGGTAAAAACTACCTCCAGAGGCCCGGTTATCTACAGCCAGGAGCGGGTAGGACTTCATAATCGGCCGTTCAAGATGTATAAGTTCCGCTCTATGGCGGTGCAGATGGCTTCCTTAGAAAAAAGCAAATGGACGACTCCTGGTGACCCAAGAGTGACCCCGGTGGGAAAGATTATACGCAAGACCAGCATTGATGAGATGCCTCAGTTTTTTAATATTTTAAAGGGCGATATGAGTCTGGTGGGTCCTAGGCCGGAGCGTCCGTTTTTTGTGGAGCGGTTTAAGGAAGAGATTCCGCGCTATATGGTAAAGCACCAGGTGCGCCCGGGACTTACCGGATGGGCCCAGGTGAATGGCTATCGGGGAGACACCTCCATTACAAAACGGATTGAACATGATTTATATTATATTGAAAACTGGAGCCTGGGATTTGATTTTAAGATCTTGTTTTTAACGATTTTTAAGGGCTTTATTAATAAAAATGCTTATTAGTGACGAGGAAATGCCATGGGGAATGAGTTAGAGAAGGGGACATCGAGAGCCAGAGCGGCCAGAAGCCGGCGGGCGGACCGGGCAGTTTATCAGGGAGCGGAGGCTGGCCTAGGAGCAGGGCTGGGGCAGACCAAGAGGCGCTCCAGGACGCGGCGCCGGGTTATCACGATGATTATCGCGGAATGCTTTGCCTTGCTGTTTATTTTCAGCTATGGATTTTTTTCCAGAAGATGGAATATGATTCAGCGAATGGATGACTGGGTGCCAGAGGAAGTAGAGAATCCTAATTTTTCTGTGGATCTTCCCCAATATGAGAAACAAAAGGGCCACTGGGGAATCTATATCTTCGGGGTGGACAGCCGCGGCACCAATGTGGGAAAAGGAACCAACGCGGATGTAAATATGATCTGTGACATTAATCATGACACTGGGGAGATCCGGTTGGTAAGTGTATTTCGGGATTCTTATCTGGCGGTGAATGACAGCGGTAGCTATAATAAGATCAATCAGGCATATTTCACTGGCGGTCCCAGCAATGCGGCAAAGATGCTGAATAAAAATCTGGACTTAAATGTAGGTGATTTTGTTACCTTTAACTGGAAGGCCGTGGCAGATGGGATTAATCTTCTGGGCGGCATTGACATGGAGATCAGCAAAGCAGAATTCTACTATATTAATTCTTTTATCACAGAGACAGTGGAAGCCACCGGTATCTATTCCACTCATTTAAAGCATGCGGGAATGAACCATCTGGACGGGGTTCAAGCAGTGGCTTATGGCCGCCTGCGGCTGATGGATACGGATTTTGCCAGGACAGAACGGCAGAGAAAGGTTATCCAGGCAGCCTTCGAAAAAGCAAAGACAGCGGATCTTGCTACGTTGAATCAGCTTACCTTAGTGCTGTTTCCCCAGGTGGCTACCAGTGTGGATATGCAGGATATCTTAAGTTTGGTAGGAGACATGGGGAAATATTATATCGGGGAAACCGGAGGATTTCCCTTTGCCAGAGGCGATGCAAATATGGGAAAGAAGGGAGCGTGTGTCATTCCCCAGACGTTGGAAAGCAACGTGAAGGAACTGCACCAGTTTCTTTATGGGGAGGAAAATTACACTCCCAGCGATACAGTGCTCCAAATCAGCTCTCGGATTTCTAGTGAAACGGGCATGTACAGTGAAGGGGTGTCAGTAGGGCATGTGTCTACTGCCAACGGTGTGGTGCCAAGCGCAACTAAGGCTGTACGAGCAACTCAGGAGGAATCAAAAGAAGAGTCCAGGGAGAATGAGGAAGAAAAAGAAGATGAAGAGAGTACTGAGGAGGAAAATGTGAATGAACATTCGGAGGAAGAACGGGAGAGCCGGCCTTCTGAGACTAGACCTTCCTCCACTGTTTCTACAGAACGCCGTCCAGAAGGGGGGTCACCAGCAGATCGGAATGATAATGTTCCGGTAGCACAGCCTACAGCTCCAGAGGAGACTAGCCACCCATTTCTTACGCCGTCATCTCCAGATGAAACCGGCCCTCACAGCCCCACAGCGGATAGGCGGCCGGATGAGACGATGACGGTTCATCCGGGGGATATTAGCGGGCCTGGGGGAGCAGCTTCCCCACATCCGACTGAAAGTCCATCCTACTCCTATCCTACAGCAGAGCAGGCTCCGGGGAGCATGGCGCCTTCCATGCCTCAGGGAGAGCATAGTACGGCTCCTCCAGGGCCGGGTGCCGGAGATTTCCAACCGGGAGGAGATGTTTTAACCGTTCCGAAAGGGCCGGGAGGATTCTGATTTTAAAATTCTTTCATTTTTTTATCACAATTCCATCACAATTTTTGCTTACAATCGTTTTTGTAAACAGGAAAAATAAAAAATACTCGTTTCGGACGCATGGTAAAAAGCAGGAAAGGAGATTGTGGTTATGTATCAGGAAGATTATTATGAAAACGACAGACCAGTAAATGGGGATAACAAACTAAACCAGGATGCCGAGCAGCCGGAAAAAAGGATAGAGGTAAAAAGGGAGGCTTCTGAAAATGATAGAAGCTCTCAGGGGGGGACTGACAGCAGTTATGTGAACAGCCAGCCTGAGATTAGAGGTGGCTATGGAAGCAATCAGTCTGGGATGAATGGCAGTTATGGAAATGCCCAATCTGGGATGAGCGGTAGCTATGGAAGCAGCCAGCCAGGAGAGACGTATGGACGCTATGGAAACAGCCAACCAGGGACGAATGGTTATGGAAATGGGCAGTATGGTGCAAACAGTAACTATGGCGGCCAGCAGACAGGACCCCATTACGCACCATGGCAGAGGACGCAGCAGGATCCCCGTCTGTCCGGCCAGGATACCCACAGAAAGAAAAGGTCTCATCCTCTTCTGAAAAAGACTGCGGGAATTACCGCGGCAGCGCTTTTGTTTGGAGTAGTGGCCGGTGGGACAATGGTAGGAGTAAACCGGATATCTGGACTTATCCAGAATGGTGAAAAGGAGCCTGCCGTAGAGTCTTCCATTGCCCAGGTGGAGACCGTTCCTCAGACAGAGAAAGGGAGCGCTATCACGGCAGTACCGGCGATTACCAATGATGTTTCTGCTATCGTGGAGAAGGCAATGCCTTCTGTGGTAGCCATCAACAGCGTAACAGAGTACCAGACTAGGGACTGGTTCGGCATTCCACAGGTTTATGAGGGAAAAGGAAGTGGATCCGGTATCATTGTAGGGGAAAGCGAGGACGAGCTTCTAATTGTCACCAATAACCATGTGGTGGAAGGGACGAAGACCCTCGGGGTTGTCTTTGTGGATAATGAGGTGGTAGAGGCTAATGTAAAAGGAACCGATTCCGCGAATGACCTGGCTGTGATTGCTGTAAATGTGAGCCAGATTCCGGAGGAAACAAAGAATAAGATTGCCGTGGCAACACTGGGAAATTCGGATTCCCTGAAAGTGGGCCAGGGAGTGATTGCCATTGGCAATGCTCTGGGCTATGGCCAGTCGGTAACTGTTGGCTATGTCAGCGCTTTGGATCGGGAAGTGAAAACAGATCAGCAGACTACCAGAAATCTCCTCCAAACGGATGCTGCCATTAATCCTGGAAACAGTGGCGGCGCTCTTCTCAATATGCAGGGGGCAGTGGTAGGCATTAATTCTGCCAAATACTCCTCTACAGAAGTGGAGGGTATGGGCTATGCTATTCCGATTTCCAAGGTCCAGGATATTATCGATAATCTGATGACGAAAAAGACCAGAATCCAGGTAGAAGATGGAAAACGGGGATATTTAGGGATTCAGGCGCAGGATATCGATTCCCAGACATCGCTTCTCTATGGTATGCCTCAGGGTGTGTTTGTTTACAAAATCATGGAGGATGGCGCTGCCGCTGCCTCTGACTTAAACGAAAAGGATATCATTACGAAGTTTGATGGCCAGTCTATCCAGACCAAGGAGGAGCTGACCAGTATGCTATCCTACTATTCAGGAGGGGACACAGTAGAGCTTACGGTAATGTCTCTGGTAAATGGACAGTATGTGGAACGCCAGGTTCAGGTTACTCTGGGAATACGTTCAATGGAAGAAGCGGAAAAACAGTAAGCGGATATATAATTGGGATTTAGTAAAGAAGGTACTAAGCCGAGGAGGCAGTACCTTCTTTGCGTTCTTCTACTTCCTGCACTTGAATAACCGGACTGCCTATGTTACACTTAAAAGGATGCAGGCAGCACACTAGGCTGCAGGAAAAATTCATGAAAAAAGCGGACGAAGAGGGAGAGGACATTGGAAGATCAGGAGAAATCATTAAAAATAGAAGAGGATGGCAGAGATAGCCAGGAGGAGGACAAGGATTACGAGAAAGTCTGTTATATCTGTCGAAGACCAGAGAGCAAGGCAGGTAGTATGGTATCTATGCCGGGAAAAATCTATCTGTGTCATGACTGCATGCAAAAGGCATTCGATGCATTAAATCAAAATGGGATGGATTTGGGGCAGATTCCCAATATGCCCTTTATGAATTTGAATATTGGGGACTTGTCAAATTTTATGCGCCCAGATATGTCGATTCCCAAGAAGCAGAAAATTAAGAAAAAGAAGGAGGAACCGAAACATTATTCTATTCAGGATATACCGGCTCCTCACCAAATCAAGCATCGCCTGGATGAGTATGTGGTGGGGCAAGAGCAGGCGAAAAAGGTTATGGCTGTGGCTGTCTATAACCATTATAAGCGGGCCCTTTTGGGAAATCAGGACGAATCAGATGAGATTACCATAGAAAAGTCGAATATCCTGATGGTTGGACCTACAGGAAGCGGAAAAACATACCTGGTGAAAACACTTGCCAAGCTTTTGGACGTCCCTTTGGCGATTGCGGATGCTACCTCTCTGACCGAGGCTGGATATATTGGAGATGACATTGAGAGTGTGGTAAGTAAGCTTTTGGCGGCTGCGGATAATGATGTGGAGAAGGCGGAACGGGGAATCATCTTTATTGACGAGATCGATAAGATTGCGAAAAAACAGCAGACCAATACCAGAGATGTGAGTGGAGAATCGGTTCAGCAGGAGCTGCTAAAGCTTCTAGAGGGAAGTATTGTTGAAGTTCCGGTGGGATCCAATCAGAAAAATGCTATGACCCCGATGGCTACGGTAAATACAGATCATATTCTGTTTATCTGCGGAGGTGCATTTCCAGATCTGGAGGAAATTATCCGGGAGCGGTTGAGAAAGAGATCTTCTATGGGCTTTGGAGGAGAATTAAAGGATACCTTTGATCAGGATAAGCAGTTGTTGACTAAGGTGGAAAACGACGATCTGCGAAAGTTTGGAATGATTCCAGAATTCTTAGGGCGGCTTCCGGTGACAGTTTCCCTAGAGCGGCCAGATAAAAATTTTATGATGAAAGTGCTTATGGAGCCGAAGAATGCAATCATAAAGCAGTATGAAAAGCTTCTTGCCTATGATGAAGTGAAACTGGATTTTGATGAGACGGCTCTGGAGTGGATTGCAGAGGAGGCATTAAAAAAGGATACAGGAGCTAGGGCGCTACGGGCGATTCTTGAAGAATTTATGCTGGATATCATGTATGAGATTCCCAAGGATCCCAATATCGGCGCAGTGGTTATCACAAGGCCCTACCTGGAGAAGCGAGGAGGGCCTAGGATAGAGATGAGAGGGACTATGGTAGCAGCAGAATCTGCCTATTCCCGGAGCTGAAGAAAGGCTTGATAAAGATCCAGCGTACCATATCCAAATTCCCGGTTTGGGTATTGGTATGCTGGATTTCTACTTGCACCGCGGATGAGATAGCCACGGATGGAAGCATTGTTCATTGAAGGGTCATTTCCGGCCACCACACCCCAGGACAATAGGTTTGCAATGGCTCCTGCGGTGATCGCTGCAGATACGGAAGAACCGGTTCTCCTGGTCATCGGAAGCTCTTTTCCATAGCTGCCCTGAATGTGAGGGAGGGCAGGGCCTGGGATATCTACGCCAGGAGCGGCGACATCTGGCTTAATCTGGTCGTTAATGGTAAAACCGCGGCTGGAATGCAGATAAATGCTGCCATCTCTGTGATCGTAGGCGCTGATGGTCATGGGAAGAATCACATTTCCAGGATTGGTGATGGTGGTGTCTGGGTTTGGTTTCAAAAAGATCGTGTCCGGGGATGCGAAGCCTTCCACAGGTAGCCACATATGGTATTGTCCTCGCAGATACAGGGAATTATATACTCGGATGCGCCATATTCCGGCGGTGGGATTTTCAAAGCGGAAAAAGATCAGCTGGCGTCCGGATCCTGCTTCATTGGCTAAATAGCTGACAGTGATCTTCGTAGGCTCTAGCAGAAAGCTGATGTGAGAGTCATGTCCTAAGGACATGGGAATGCGCTCTACCGTTTCACCACTAGGAGAGACAAAGCCAACTGTGTAGAGATCCAGAACATCCGACCAGAATTCTGCTACAAAACCTCTCTCCCCCGGCGCAACTCGGATTTCCACATCTTCCCAGGGTTGATTTTCCGGAATGGTTCCGAAGTAATGATGGGAGAGACCGGCCTCATTCCCTCCGGCGATGACGCTTGCCATGCCAATATGCTGGCTGGCAGACTGAAGGGTGTGGCCCAAAGGAGAAGTTCCCTCATGACTGCCCCAGTTCGTTCCCATGGAAATGCAGATTACTAGGGGCATATTTTTCTGACGGGAAAGGAGTTGTAGATATTTTATCCCCATCATAATATCATTTTCTTGGTAGGCGACAGCATCCTCACGGATCAGGTAAAAGTCCCGCAGATATTTTTTGGCCGGCTTTAGCTTTACGATCCCCAGCATAGCATTGGGGGCGGCGCCGGTGAAGTCGCCTGAAGGAGAGGCGCTGCCTGCGGCTACCCCGGCTAGAAAGGTTCCGTGGCCGTTAGTGTCTGTGGAAGGGACGACATCTAGAGGGGCATCGGAGCGGAGCGCAGTGTTGATCTGCTCCTCAGTATATGCGGTGCCATATTGGATGCCGGAATATCGGGAAGAGACAGGAGGATTTACTCCAGGAGGAATGGTATCCAGATTTTCCGGAATGGTTTGATCCCAGATTCCCAAGATGCGGGTGCTGCCGTCTGGGTTCTGAAACAGCGGATTTAGATAATCGATTCCAGTGTCAATCAGCCCCACGAGAACACCTTCACCTTGATTCCCCAGGGCAGGCTGACGGAATACCGATAAGATTCCGGAAGATTCCAGGCTGGAGGAGTCCAGAAGAGTGTAGAGCTTGGGGATGGAATAGTAATCATAATCAACCATATTGATATCTGGTATGGACTGCAAAGGGATATAGATGATAGCATATTCTCTGGATGAGGGGGCGTCGTAGCAGAGGACATCCCTCTCCAGTTGAGGAAGGCGGCGGGCTACACTTCCCTGCCGGTAGATAAAATCAGCGATATTTTCACTGGCAGGATTTACAGGGCAGGTGGACATAAGATATCTCCTCTGGGACTGTTTTATTTAATATATGTGAGATCCAGGCAAAAATTCCCTTTACGGGGAGAGAGAAAGCGGGTAAAATATAAGAAAAGAATGGAACCTTAGGAAAGGAAAAGAAACGCGATAAAGAAAGAGAGGAACGGAGCGATGTTGACACCTGTTTTATTCATTGCACTGATTGCCGGAACGGATCTGTGCATTAAAGAAGAGATCGAGGCCAGAGACAGCAGTGAGTTTCCAAAGGAATGCAAGGGCAGCAAAGGGATGATCACCCTTCACAAAAGCCATAATACCGGTTTCCCTTTTGAAGTATTAAAAAGCAGGCCAGCGTTGGTCCGGACCATCCCCATGGTGGTGATGTCCGGCCTGGCCGGAATTTTAGGCTTCCTGATACCAAAGAAGGGATACTGGGTAGAGAAGATGGTGCTGGTGTTGACTTTAGGCGGGGCCCTGAGTAATTTATACGATCGGGTAACCAGAAACTATGTGGTGGATTATTTCAGCATTAATGTGGGCTGGCTGAAGAAAGTCATATTTAATCTGGGGGATATCTCCATTTTTGCTGGAGCTGGCCTGGCGGTGTTTAATCAGGTGCTGCGGGAGCTATTCCAGTGGATTCGCAGGAGACCTGAAGGAAAGTAGCCACATAAATAATCATGATGTTTCTGCTTGACAGAAGAACCAGAGTATAGTACAATCATTTGTAAAATTTTATGAAAAAAGGAGTGTTTTTCTATGGATCCGTCTGGTGACGCGGTCATACAGTTGATTGTTTTGTTTGTGTTATTACTATTATCTGCGTTCTTTTCTTCGGCAGAGACAGCCCTTACCACGGTGAATAAAATCCGTATGCGCACTTTGGCAGAAAATGGCCATAAGCGGGCGCAGACAGTGATTAAGATTATTGAAGATCAAGGTAAGATGCTGAGTGCCATCTTAATTGGAAACAATGTGGTGAATCTGTCCGCATCTTCTCTTTCTACGATGTTGGCTACAGATTTATTCGGAAGTAAGGCGGTGGGGCTTGCCACCGGTATCCTGACACTGCTGATTTTAGTGTTTGGTGAGATTACACCGAAAACCATTTCTACCATATCCTCAGAAATGATTTCTCTAAACTATGCACCGTTTATTTACGCCTTGATGAATCTTTTGACACCAGTGATTTTCTTGGTGAATCAGCTTTCTTTGGGCGTGTTAAAGCTTCTCCGAATCGACCCTAACAAAAAGCAGGATTCCATCACTGAGGATGAACTGCGTACTATCGTGGAGGTTAGCCACGAGGAAGGGGTTATCCAGATGGAAGAGAAGAAGATGATCACCAATGTGTTTGACTTCGGGGATAATCTGGCTAAGGACATTATGATCCCCAGGATCGATATGACGTTGGTGAATGTGAATGCTACCTATGATGAGCTTTTGGCAATTTTCCGGCAGGAGAAGTATACACGGATTCCCGTATATGAAGATTCTACGGATAATGTCATTGGAATTATTAATGTAAAGGATCTCCTTCTCCTGGACAGCAAGGAGGGGTTTAATATCCGTGATTTTCTCCGTCAGCCCCTTTACACTTATGAGTTTAAGAAAGCAGCTGAGCTGATGGTGGAGATGCGGAAAACCTTGAATAATATTGTCATTGTGCTGGATGAGTACGGCGCCACTGCAGGGTTAATTACCCTAGAGGATATGCTGGAGGAGATTGTAGGGGAAATCCGGGATGAATACGATGAGGATGAAGAGGAAAATGTGGTGGAGCTGGAGCCGGGAGAATATCGGGTAGATGCTTCCATGAAGCTGGGAGATCTAAATGAACGCCTGGATCTTAAGCTGGAGTCAGAGGATTATGATTCTCTGGGCGGCCTGGTGATCGGCTTGTTAGATCATCTTCCGGAGGAAGGGGAAGAGGTTACCCATGAGGGACTCCGGATGGTGGTAGAGCATATGGATAAGAATCGGATCGAGACTATTCATCTGTATCTGCCGGAGCGGGAGGAGAAAGATCCTGAGCCGGAAGAGGGAGAGGGAAGCGGAATCGCCGTTTAAACAGAAGTTGGGCAGACAGAGGGTAGGTTCCTGTCTGCCCTAGTTGTCTGCTAGCTGATCATTCCGCCGAAGGTGGCACAGACAGCACAAATGGAAAGGATAGTGGTTAATGCTCTTGTATCGCTGCCCAGATTTTTGTGAAGAAGAAAGGACATCACAGCCAGCAGCAGGAAGTACAGCAGGCCAGACAAGAGCCCCCAGAAAAATCTTCGAGTGCGGATAGCTTTTCCGGCCAGCAGGCCTCCGAGGAAGCAGCTGATTCCATAAATCCCGTATACAGCGGCTGCTACTCTGGAGGGAGACAGCTTCATTTGGAACAGCGCGAAGGCCAGAATGGTCAAAAGTAGGGTGCTGATCAGATAGGAGATGAGAAGGGATCGGGTTAAAATTTTCATGGTTCGCATGGCATATTTTCCTCTTTTTTTGATTATAGTCCAGTGTATGCCATGAAAATGCCGGATATGAGGGCTTTTCCCATTTTAAAAGAACTTGCGAACTATCTTCACATATGATATAATCTCAAGGAACTTTAAGAAAACAGGAGGTGTAGCAAGATGAAGCACGTTAAAACTTTAAATTCCAATACGTTAAAGGACACGATGAAAAAGGGCGGATGTGGTGAGTGTCAGACCTCCTGCCAGTCTGCCTGCAAAACTTCTTGTACTGTAGGAAATCAGAGCTGTGAGAATAGCAGCCGCTAGTTCCTTCATTACATATGAAAAGGAAGGTTGCCGGGTAGATTCCCACGGGGATATACACAGTAACAAGGAAAATGAATCGGTTCGAGTATCACCCCCTACGATCACCCGGATTGTAGGGGCATTTTCCATGTCTGAGGAATTTTTGTTTTGCAATAGAAAGATGAGGGAAGTCTGTGATTCACCAATATAAAAATAATGGTTATAATATAATCCTGGATGTAAACAGCGGCTCAGTTCATGTGGCAGATGATATCTTATATGATGCGGTGGAGATTTTGTCAAAATACGTGCCGGACAGGAAGGAACCAGAGGAGCTTGCAAAGGAGGCTAGGCAGGCAGTGGAGCTGGGACTGGCCGGAAGGTATTCCCTGCCACAAATCCAGGAGGCGCTGGAAGATATCCAGGAGTTGATCAACCAGGAGCAACTGTTCGTGGAGGACAGTTATCAGGATTTTGTCGTCGATTTTAAAAGCCGAAAGACAGTGGTAAAGGCACTGTGCCTTCATATCGCTCACGACTGCAATCTGGCCTGCCGCTATTGTTTTGCTGAGGAGGGGGAATACCATGGACACCGTGCTCTAATGAGCTTTGAGGTCGGAAAAAAGGCATTGGATTTTCTGATTGCCAATTCCGGAAGCCGCAGGAATCTGGAGGTGGACTTTTTCGGTGGCGAGCCGCTGATGAACTGGGAGGTGGTAAAGCGGCTGGTCACTTATGGCAGAGAACAAGAGGGGGTTCATGATAAGAGGTTCCGTTTTACACTGACGACTAATGGCGTTTTGTTGAATGATGAGATTGTGGAATTCTGCAACCGGGAAATGTCTAATGTTGTTTTAAGCCTGGATGGCCGAAAGGAGATCAACGACAAGATGCGGCCATTCCGGGGAGGGCAAGGCAGCTATGATCGGATTGTGCCTAGGTTCCAGCAATTTGCGGAAAGCCGGGGAGAGCGGGACTATTATGTCAGAGGAACCTTTACCCGCTATAATCTGGACTTTGCTCAGGATGTGATCCACTTTGCAGATCTGGGATTTTCAAAAATGTCTATGGAACCGGTGGTTGTCCCTGATGAGGAGGCGTATTCCATTCGGGAGGAGGATCTTCCGGCAATATTTGAGCAGTATGATAAGCTGGCAGTTGAGTATATTAAAAGAAAGAAGGAGAATCGGGGCTTTCAGTTTTTTCATTTTATGATTGACTTAAAGGCAGGGCCATGTGTGGCTAAGCGTATGTCCGGCTGCGGATCTGGCACGGAATACCTGGCGGTTACTCCTTGGGGCGACCTCTATCCCTGTCATCAGTTTGTGGGCCAGGAGGAATTTTTGCTGGGCAATGTGGACACGGGAGTGACGAATTTGGCAGTTCGGGATCAGTTTAAATCCTGTAATGTATATGCCAAGGAGAAGTGCAGAAGCTGCTTTGCGCGGTTTTACTGCAGCGGAGGGTGCGCGGCTAATTCCTATAATTTTCACGGCTCCATCACAGATACCTATGAGGTGGGCTGTGCTATGCAGAAAAAGCGGATCGAATGTGCTATTATGATTCAGGCGGCTTTGACGGATGAGTGAAAGGCTGCGGGCAGCGCGTTCACTGATAGAATTGCGATAAATAAGAAAAAGGAGAAACAGAGATGAAAAGCGACAAAAGTAAGGGCTTGTTAGGCCTGCTGCTGATTCTCGGAGCAGTTGCGCTGTTTGGCTGGTTTGGTTATACCAGTATGAGCGACATCAAGCTGGGACTGGATCTGGACGGAGGCGTCAGCATCACCTATCAAGCGGTAGATGAAAATCCCACGGCAGAGCAGATGTCAGATACCATTTACAAACTGCAGCAGAGGGTTCAGAGCTACAGCATGGAAGGGATGGAGGCAGAGGTTTACCAGGAAGGCTCTGACCGGATTAACATTGACATTCCTGGAGTTTCTGATGCCAATGCGATCTTGGAGGAACTGGGAAAGCCAGGTTCCCTGTTCTTTATGGATGAGAGCTACAATGTATTGATGACTGGGGATATGGTATCCTCCGCCAAGGCTGGTATGCGGGAAGGAAGTGGCGTTAAGGCTCAGGAGTATGTGGTTCAGCTTACGCTCAATGACGAGGGCTCTAAAACCTTTGCGGAGATCACTGAGGCGAATCTGGGCAAGCGGATAGCTATTGTCTATGATAACCGGATAGTCTCTGCACCTACTGTTCAGTCGGTGATTACCGGAGGCCAGTGCGAGATCACCGGCATTGAGACCTTTGAGGAAGCAGAAAACATCGCGGCTACCATTCGTATCGGTTCTCTGTCTTTGGAACTCCAGGAGCTGCGCTCCAATGTGGTAGGAGCTAAGCTGGGCCAGGAGGCTATTCATACCAGCTTAAAGGCAGGCGCTGTAGGCTTTGGCATTGTGGTTCTTTTTATGATTGTAGTGTACTTGATTCCCGGTCTAGCTGCATCGATTGCTTTGGGGTTGTATGTAGGGCTGGTGCTAGTGCTGTTGTCCGCCTTTGAGATTACTCTTACTCTGCCAGGTGTAGCCGGAATTATCCTCTCTATCGGTATGGCAGTAGATGCCAATGTAATTATTTTTACTCGTATTAAAGAAGAAATCGGATTGGGGAAGACAGTTAAATCTGGAATTAAGAGCGGTTTTCAAAAGGCTTTGTCCGCGATCATTGACGGCAATGTGACCACGCTGATTGCAGCGGTGGTGCTGTACTGGAGGGGCTCCGGCACAGTTAAGGGCTTTGCTGCCACCCTGGCTTTAGGCATCATCCTTTCTATGTTTACCGCACTTGTGATTACGAAGTTTACGTTGAATGCCCTCTTTGCCCTTGGGTTCCAGGATGTGAAGTTTTACGGAATCCGGAAGGAAAAGTCGGTGGTTAATTTTCTGGGAAAGAAGAAGCTTTGGTTCGCTGTGTCAGTGGTAATGATTGTAGCCGGCTTTGGCTTTATGGGGCGGAACAGTGCTTCTGGCGGTACAGTATTAAATTATAGCTTAGACTTTATGGGCGGAACTTCCACCAATGTGACCTTTAAGGAAGATATGTCTCTGGAGGATATATCCAGTCAGGTAGTGCCAGTGGTGGAATCGGTTACCAAGGATGCAGGAATTCAGACCCAGAAAGTAGCTGGCACCAATGAAGTGATTATTAAGACAAGAACCTTGTCTGTGGAAGAGCGCCAGGCATTAAATGACGCCTTGATTGAGAACTTTGGCGTAGATGAGGCGGAGATCACAGCAGAGAGTATTTCGGCGGTGGTCAGCAGTGAGATGAAGCAGGACGCGGTGATTGCAGTAGTTATCGCCACTGCCTGTATGCTGGTATATATTTGGTTCCGTTTCAGCGATGTGCGGTTTGCCACCAGTGCGGTGCTGGCTTTGGTTCACGATGTTTTTGTGGTGATCACCTTCTACGCGGCTCTGCGCTGGTCCGTCGGCTCCACCTTTATCGCCTGTATGTTGACCATTGTAGGTTATTCTATCAATGCCACCATTGTTATTTTCGATCGAATCCGGGAGAATTTGAAAGAAATGGGTAATCGGGTGGATCTGGCGGAGGTGGTGAATACCAGTATTACGCAGACCTTAACGAGAAGCATCAATACGTCGTTGACGACGTTTATCATGGTTTTTGTACTTTTCATTATGGGGGTTTCTTCCATCCGTGAATTTGCTCTGCCGTTGATGACCGGCATTATATGCGGAACTTATTCTTCCGTATGCATTACCGGCGCTCTGTGGTATGTGATGACGGTTTCCAAGCGGAAGAAAGAGGTACAGGAAAAAGCGGAGGCCAAAGCCCAAAAGAAGGGAAAGAAACAGGAGTAATATGGAGTATCGCATATTAGCAAAGGATGGGCGTGCCAAGCGGGCGGAGGTGAAAACGGTCCACGGCACAGTCCAGACACCTGCCTTTATGAATGTAGCCACCAGCGCCGCTATCAAAGGGGGAATCTCCTCCTTTGACCTGGAGGAACTGCACTGCCAGGTGGAGCTTTGCAATACCTACCACCTCCATATCCGCCCCGGGGATGA
>CATJIO010000124.1 GCA_949740725.1 uncultured Lachnospiraceae bacterium
ACCTACGTTGTAAGAACTTTATTATCACAAACAGTAAAAACCCCATGGAAGCCTCAAACTCCCATGGGGTTAAAAATATAACTCTTATTCTCTTTTATTCCCAGGAACATCCGTTCCTTTTCGCCTTTACTTATGATATGGTTCATTCCCAATAATCCGAAAGCTGCGGTAAATCTGCTCCAGTAGCATCACTCGCATCAGCTGATGGGGAAAGGTTAGCTTAGAAAAGCTGAGCAGGTAATCCGCCCGGGAAAGCACTGCCTGAGAAAGCCCCAGAGACCCGCCAATCAAAAACATCACATGGCTGACCCCATTCACTCCCAACTTTTCTAACTTTCCTGCCAACTCCACAGAGTCCAGCATCTGGCCCTGAATCGCCAGTGCAATCACATAAGCGTCCGGTCGAATCTTTGCGAGGATTCTCTCCCCCTCTTTGTCCCTAATTTGCTCCTCCATCATTTCACTGGCTCCGTCCGGCGTCTTTTCATCTGCCACCTGGATCATTTCTAATTTACAGTACCGACTCAGACGCTTTTCATACTCCTCCAATGCCTCCGTCAAATACCGCTCCTTGATCTTCCCCACTACTGCCAGCGTGATTTTCATTCCTATAATCCGCCTTTCTGCGAAAGGCACCGATGGGGTTATGAAATCCTTCATCTGCTTTCCGCTTTCTAATCTATTTTCCTTCTGATATGATTCTCTTATAAGACTGACACACTACAGAACACGTGGAGGTAAGTGGCGGGGCTGTATAGTGGCGCCCCGCATTCCTATATGTTGTCGGTCATCCGTTAAGGCATCAATGAATGGCGCATACCGTAGCCAGTAAACTTATCTCTTCCAAAGTCGACTCGATTTTGCCGGATGACCCGTCACTGCCAGTTTTATCACTATTAATCATCAGGAGGTTATTTTGTGTCTTTTAAAATTCTTAAAAACAACTGCTGTGGACTTGATGTCCACAAAACATGGATCTTTGCCTGTATTGGTATTGCTGATTTCCACAGTCGTACAGAGTATAAGCAAGCTCGCTTTTCTTCTTTTTCTCTAAAATCCCAAAATCATATCATACCACACAGCTCCGCCATGAACCGATCTGGATATCCCCAGATTCTCATATCCAAACCGTTCATAATAAGGGATCAGCCTCTCCTTACAGGTAAGGATCATCCCTCTGCGCCCCTTGGCCCTGGCCGTCTCTATCAGTTTCTCCATCAGAGCCCCGGCAATCCCCCGATGACGGTAATCCGGAAGGACATCCAGACCGAAAACCGCCTGATAAGCCCCATCTGGCACATGAAATGACATCTGGGAAAACATCTCATCCTCGATCGTCCGGTGATTGGTCACACAGCCGTTGATGAATCCGATCACTCTTTCCCTAGTCTCTGCCACCAGGAAGCTTTCTGGGAAGGTCTCAATCCGCAATCGGAGCGACACTTCCGAAGCTGCCTCCTCTGCCGGGAAGCAGCACTGTTCTATTCTAACCACTTGGTTTAAATCCCCTGGATCTACCGCACGAATACGATACGAAAGCTCCATGCGTCCACCACCCTCCTTCTTCAGTCAAATGCTACTGTTCTTATCCCGGTGAAGCTATATTCAACAGATCACCGCCTGATGCACGCAAAATCATCATCTGGCCCAAATTCCCTATTTTACCCGGAAGTAATATCCAACGCCCCACTTGGTGTGAACATACCTGGGGTCACTGGGGCTGGGCTCAATCTTTTCCCGAAGCCTTCTGACATGGACATCCACCGTTCGCACATCTCCAGTATCCAGGGCTTTATTCCCCCATACAAAGGTGAGAAGCGTCTCCCTGCTATAAACCTTGTTGGGATGACATACCAAAAGTTCTAAAAGATCAAACTCCTTGGCAGTAAGATTGATTTCTTTCTCCGCAATAAATACACGCCTTCCCTCGATATCCAGCTTCAAATCGCCTGCGGTAACCACCTTATTTTCCGGTTCACTTCCACGTTTATTCTTTTTCGCGCTACGGCGCATAATCGCCTTGATTCTAGCCTTTACCTCCAGAATATTAAAGGGCTTTGTAATATAATCATCCGCCCCATACTCTAATCCCAAAATTTTATCCATGTCCCCGCCCTTTGCGGTGAGCATGATAATCGGCATTTCCGAAAACTCCCGAATAGCCTGACATACTTCAAATCCGTCGTGTTTAGGAAGCATCACATCTAAAAGCACCACATCGTACTCTTTGGCCTTTGCCATTTCGATGGCTTCCTCCCCATCATAAGCGCAGTCCACTTCCATTCCATCCTGTTCTAAGCTAAATCGGATCCCTTTTAGAATTAACTTCTCGTCATCTACAACTAAAATACTGGCCATTCTCCACCTCTGTCTTTACACGCCTTTGCCCCGCAGCCAGCTCCGAATATCCTTTATCACCTGCGAACGCGTTCAAACGGTAATGTCGTCTTTTATTTTCTGAAACGCCCCGTCTTTAATCCCGGGCACCTGCATTATATCTTCGATCTTTGAAAAGTGTCCATGCTTTTCCCGATAGGCAATAATCTCTCTTGCCCTGGATTCCCCGATGCCTTTAAGGGTCATCAGTTCCTCCGCTCCGGCTGTGTTAATGTTAATCTTTCCTCCATCCGCCAGAGCATATCCATCCTGTCCGGATGCTGTCTCAGCTTCTTCTCTGGTCAGGATTTGGATCTTCATTCCGTCAGAAACCAAAGCTGCCAGGTTTAAACCGCTCTCATCCGCTTCCGGAAGAAAGCCTCCTGCCAGCTCCACTGCCTGGTAAATCCGGCTGCCATCCGAAAGCTCATAGACACCCGGCTTCTCCACCGCGCCGCAAATATGTACAAAGCAGACAGGCAAATCCTCACCTGCCGCTTGCCCCATAACCGTCTCTTCCTCTGAGGCGGCCTGTCTGGGCATCCCCTCCTCCTGATCGTCTACTGAGAGAAACAGAACTTCTCCCTTTCTGCTCCCGCGGGAGCAGCTGTAGCAAACCCCAAGAACAATCATGATGATAAGGGTCAATATTATTTTTATCCATTTACTATAAAAATCATTCCTGACAAATTTTATCATGAACTGCCATTTCAGCCTGTAATACTATTCTACTAGGTGTGAAGGCGAAAAACAAGTCTTATTTTTCTGCTTTTTTCTTACTTTTTAAAGATGATAATTCCGATCACCGCCACCACCGCCCCGATCACTTTTTTCCACTCAAAAGCAGCCTTTTCGGCACCGAAAAGTCCTATAAGCTCGATTCCATAAGCCACCACAATTTGAGACACAACAATCAAAAGCGCTGCCTGGGCGGGGCCAAGGCTGTCCATACTCCGGATTACCGTGTAGGTTATCAGAGCTCCCAGCACGCCTCCAAGAAGCATGTACTTCGGTTCCACCTGCCACAGAGCCCCGATGGGCTGACGCCCGCTGAAAAACCACATGACCACGCACAGCAAAAAGGCCGTCAACTGTACAAATCCAGCTGCAGTCCAGATACTGCTCTGCTTCGTCACCCCTGTGTTCATCACACCCTGGACGCTCATCAGTGCTCCTGAAAGTAATGCAATGATAATTCCCATGGTTCATTCTCCTTTTCCTGTCCTTTTAATTTCTGAAGCTATCCTTATTTTACCGCTTATTTTTTAATATTATTCTGAAATTTATAGGAATCAGCATTCCCATTTTCCAGCATTAATGGTATAATTTTTAAAAAATACAACATAGGAGGATTTCCCTTGAAGAATCATTCGCAGACACAATCAGATAACCTTCTTTCCTTTTTAAAAGACACTACTGACGAAGATTTCTTTCTCCTGGATTTGGAGACAGAACGGGTTTTCTTCTCCTTTCCGGTTCACGAAACCTGCCCCCTCTCCGAATCCCCGTCAGAGGGGTATTCCATTCAGGATATCCAATCCGTCCTGTATGAGAAAGATCTCCTCTCCTTTTCCAACAAATTAAATCAGCTTCTCCATGGAGACCAGGATGCCTTCCAAGGGGAGTACCGTTTCTTCAATCGGGAGGGCAACCCTATATGGACAAGTATCCGTGGAAAACGGTTATCCAATTCCCAAGGCCAGCCGGAAAAGCTCCTGGGGCGAATCACCCAGACTCTCTCCAACGTTAAGATTGATTCCCTGACCGATCTTCCCAATGCAGAGATGCTGACCGAGGACATCGAGCAATGCTTATCTGGAGAAACCTGCGGATATCTGATGATTCTCGGCATTGACAATTTCAAAAATATTAATGTCCGATTTGGAAGAACTTGTGGAAACCAGGTTCTAAAGCAGATAACAAAAACCCTTTTGGAGACAGTAGATACGTCACTGCCCATTTACCGTCTGGACAGCGACCGATTTGCCGTGAATCTGACCGGATATGTAAAATCCCAAGTAGAAATCTTGTTCTCCAATATCCAGGAAGCTCTGATTTCTCTAGATTTTACCCCTTCCCAAGGTGATTCGGCAGTCATGGCGCCCTTCCCTCACTGTACTCTGTCAGCTGGCGCATCCTACTACAGCAGCGCCTGGCGTCAAAGCAGCAGCCAGCTAATCCTTTATGCTGAAAATGCTCTGGACCGAGCTAAGCATTTCGGGAAAAATAATCTTTTATTTTTCTCTGCCGAGGATTTTGAGAAATATGTGAACAGCGTAGATCTGCAGGAGGAAATGCGTTTAAGTATCCAAAATGATTTTTCTGGCTTTTTTCTATGCTACCAGCCTCAGATTCACAGCCAGAGCTATGAAATATTTGGCGCGGAAGCGCTGCTCCGCTATCACTCTCCTACCCGCGGGCTAGTCTCCCCGGAGGAGTTTATCCCGCTATTGGAGCAGACCGAATTAATTTGCCCTGTGGGGCAGTGGGTTTTGCACACTGCTCTGTCCCAGTGTAAGGAATGGAGATCCCTGGTTCCCCATTTCTCAATCAGTGTCAATGTCTCCTACATACAGCTTCAGAAAAAAGACATCGCGGAAACAGTGCTGGATATATTAGAGCAGATCGACCTTCCAGGAAGCGCCCTGACTCTGGAGATTACGGAAAGCATGCAGCTAGAAAACTATGAGTATTATAATCAGATCTTTGGTCAGTGGAAGCAAGTCGGGATCCGAATTTCCATTGATGATTTTGGAACCGGATATTCCAGCCTAAGCTATCTGAAGCGTTTAGAAATTAACGAGGCCAAAATCGACCGATGCTTTATTAATCGTATCCATCATAATCCTTACAATTACCGTCTCTTAGGTAATATTATTGAACTGGCCCACAGCGCGAGAATCCAGGTGTGTTGTGAAGGCGTGGAATCGGTGGATGAGCTGCAGGCCTTAAGTGAGCTGCAGCCGGATGTCCTGCAAGGCTTTCTATTTGCTGAGCCCTATGAGAAGAAGCCCTTTGAAGAAATCTATTTAAAGCGGCATGTCCTTCCCTGCAGAAAGCCCGGCGAACCTCAAACAGAATCTGCCTCTTCAGAAGTCCCTTCCGGCCGCTCCATGGAATTAGAGCAATACCATCCAGAAGAGATCTTAAAAAACACCGATTTAGGACTTTGGCGCATCCATCTGGATGAGGCCTCCGGTCGAAATGAAATGTATGTGGATTCGATGATGGCAGCACTTCTCGGGCTAACCAGCCCATTAAGCCCTGAGGAATGCTACCGGCATTGGTATCGCCGGATCAATGACGGTTATTACCACTATGTAGGCCTTGCCATTGAAAATATGATTCAGACCCGCCGGATCGTGGAGTTGGAATATACTTGGAATCATCCGGAAAACGGGGAAGTAGTGGTACGCCTTTTAGGCGTGCGGATCGAAGACCATGACGGCATGATCTGCCTGGAAGGCTACCATCGGATAATCAGTGATTTGGAACGTCCTCGCTTCCTGTCCGATGGAGCTGCAGAAATGTTTGAATACAATGAACGGAAGCAGTCCATCTACTTTCACACCCGCCGCTCTCTATTATATGGAGAGGCAAAGAGGGAAAATGCTTTCCCGGATTGCTGGATAGATGCAGAGATGGTACACCCCCATTTTGTCGAAACCTTTCGCACCACCTTTGCCCATGTTTCGGAAAAGGAAGATATCCACGGTTTTGAATTGCTTTTAAAAACAAAGGCTGGTTCCTTCGAATGGTTCCGGTTGAAGACTCGCCATATCGGCCGGGGCCAGCAGGATCAGGATACCATTGTAGTCCTGATTGATCCGGCGGATCATGAGCGTGCCATGGAACTAGAGTATCTGCGTCAAACGGATTTCTATGAAGCAATGCTTTCCGAAACCATTGCTTATGCGGAGGTTGATTTAGAAAGTGGTTACTTCAAAGCCTCTGGCGGTCTCTGGAAGTCCTATGAGACCGAATGTCGAAAATCCGGAAAAACTTTCAGTGAGGTCATGCAGCAACATGTCCGGGAAGTCGTTACGGAAGAATACTCTGAGCAATATTGTCAGCTCCTCTGCACGGAAAATATGCTGGCCATGTATCAAGAGGGAGAGTCCACACGGAAATTTTCCTTCCAGAGAAAGATTTCTGAAGAATACCGTTGGATGAAATTGGTCGTGCATATCTTCAAGGAACACTTCTCAAAAAATATGTATGCGCTTTTGTATTTAGAGGACATTGACATCGAAAAGAAAGAGGAGCTAGCCAGAGAGCATGCTGCCAGCCGTGATCCGCTGACCAGCGTATTGAACCGGACTGCCTTCGAAAACAGCGTGAGCCGCTACATGCAGGAGGAGGAGCACCCTTCCGGCGCTCTGGTCGTTGTGGATCTGGATCACTTTAAATCCATCAATGACACTTATGGACACCCAGAAGGCGATATTGCGTTAAAACGGCTGACACAAATCCTGATCACTACCTTCCGCCGCCATGATATCATCGGCAGGCTAGGTGGTGACGAATTTCTGGTATTTATTAAAGATATCACCGATCGTTCTACCCTGGCCAAGCGGATGGATGAGCTGTACAGTTCCCTTCGGGAGTCAGAGGGGATTCCTTTTACCTGCAGTGCAGGCATTACCCTGATCTCTGGAGAAGGCTTTTCTTATGAGGAAAGCCTGAAGCAGGCAGACGTGGCCCTCTATCAGAGCAAGGTCCGGGGCCGAAATGTTTATTCGTATTACGAGGATTTATAAATGCAGGATAGAAATGCTGCAGCCGTGGATGTGTCTTAAGAAAACACATCCACGGCTGTCCACTCTGTCATCGGCAGTCCTCTGTATTTTTTTCTCTGGCCGCCCGCACCAGGTGTTGTGCCAGTACAGCGGTCGTCACCATTCCCACACCCCCGGGAACAGGGGTTGCCATAGCGGCCTGACCATCTATAGATTTAAAGTCCACATCTCCACAAAGCTTTCCCTCTTCATCCACATTGATCCCCACATCAATGACTACTGCATCCTTTCCCACATACTTCTTGTCCAGCATCTTTGCCTTTCCCGCAGCCGCGATCAGTATCTCTCCATTTCTGCAGGTTTCCTCAATCTCCCTGGTTTTCGTATGGCAGATAGTTACCGTAGCATTTTCCTTTAACATCAGCATAGACAAAGGCTTTCCCACCACCATGCTCCGCCCTACGATCACCACTCGCTTTCCGGCAATAGGGATGTGATAGGCCTTTAACACCTGAATCACCGCCTCTGCAGTACAGGGCGCAAATCCAGTCTCATCTCCGGCAAATACCTTGGCGATATTCTTTGGGGAAATCCCATCCAAATCCTTTTTGGGATCGATCATTTCCTCGATATCCTTTTCACGGATCTGCTTTGGCAGGGGCCTTAACAGGAGGATACCGGTTATCCGTTCATCCTGGTTAATCCGTTGAAATGCTTCTTTAAACTCCTGATCAGTGATTTCTTCTGGGAATGCATAAGACTCTGCCTCTAACCCGAAGCTTTCCAGCTTTTTTTTCGCTCCCCGCTCATAGGACATATCGTCCGGCCTCTCTCCAACCCGGATAATGGCCAGCTTGCCCGGCATGCTCTCCAGCTTCTGTAATTCTTCTGTTACCTGTTCCTTAATCTTTGCTGAAACCTCTGCTCCTTTCAGCACAATGGTATCTGTCTCCACTATCTGTCTCCTTCCGAAAAGTAACGCTCCCCCTACCTTAGCTTCTCCAGCACTCCCTCATAAATCTGATCCGCCTTCCTGGTTCCACCAGTGATCATAGCATCTGCTCTTTGATTCAGCTCCTCGGCTATTTCCCGGTTTTTCATGGATTTCGTATTAATATAAACATTCATAACCGCCCCCAGGAGCGCCGCCCGAGCCAAGGAAACTCCTACTCCCACATCGCTAATGGCCATCCGGCTTCCCTTATCTGCCAGTACCCCTAGAATATCCAATACCTGGGATGCAGTCTCCATAATATTCAAAGGAACCTGGCTGGCCGCCAGCAGTCGCTCCTCCATCACCTGCTCCTTATACGCCTTCTCTCCCTGAGTTCCCGTTGGCAGCCCATAGGCCGCCGCCAACGGCCCGAAGACCTCCCCATCCTTATCTGCCAGAGAAACCAGCTGTATCTTAAGCTGCTCCATCCTCTGGAGAAGCCCTGCCATCTCTTCCTCTACATCTGCATACTTCTTTTTCCCTATGGTAAGATTAATTACCATCTGCCCTAAAGCAGCGCCCAAAGCTCCCCCTAGGGCAGAGGCTCCTCCTCCCCCGGGAACCGGCGCCTTAGAGGAGAGCATAGTCAAAAATTCATTCAATGTATTTTGTTCCACCATAGCTTCCCGCCTTTCTCTCGGAATCCTCCGAGGGATATGATTTATTTTTTCTCGCCTGACCTCCGATAAACTGCACAGATCAAAATAAATGCCAAAAGCAGCACTGCCACAGCCATCCAGGCGATAAACTGCGTCGTACTTTTACCTTTAAACATATCATAATAGCCCTTGATATATATTAAGATAATGATAGCTGGGATACAGTAGGACACATATGGCCGAAGCCCTCCGGGATATACCATCCCCCGGCCGGTATTGGCTTCCTTCAAAAATGCATCCCAGCCCCATCCGCCTTTCCTGGTGCAAAACAGCACATATCCTAAACTTCCCAAGGGCAACAGATTATTGGAAACAATAAAATCTTCTAAATCCATAATCGTCGTTCCTTCTCCCAGAGGCTGTATCCCAGAGAGAAGATTAAATCCCAAGACACAAGGCATGCTGAGAATACAGATCAGCACCGCGCTGGTCAGCACGCTTTTCTTCCTCGTCCATCCCAGCAAATCCATATCAAAAGAAATAATGTTTTCAAATACTGCTATGATGGTGCTTAAGGCTGCAAAAGATAAAAACAAGAAAAACAGTGCTCCCCACAGCCTTCCCCCCGCCATCTGGGCAAAGATATTCGGTAAAGTGATAAAGACCAGGCTTGGCCCCGCCCCCGGCTCGATACCGAAGGAAAAACAGGCCGGGATGATGATAAAGCCTGCCATCAGGGCCACAAAGGTATCTAATACCGTAATGCTCACCGCCTCACCGGTAAGACTGTGCTCCTTTCCCATATAACTTCCGAAGATCAGCATTGCGCCGATTCCAATAGACAGGGTAAAGAAAGATTGGCTCAACGCGCCGAATACTACGTTTCCAATGCCATTCTCCACCATTTTCCCAAAATCAGGAACCAGATAGAAACGGATTCCTTCCTCCGCCCCATCCATAAAAAAAGAGTGGACTGCCAAGACCATCATAATCACCAAAAGCAGCGACATCATAATCTTCGATATCCGCTCAATTCCATTTTTCAGTCCGAACAGGCATACGCCAAAACCCAGCACACATACCAGCAATGTCCAGAAAATCATCAGTTGCGGATTCATCAGCATTTCCTGGAACGCCCCGGAAATCACCTCCGGATCAGAACCCACAAAATCTCCACGAATACTGCGCCAGCAGTAATAGAGCATCCAGCCTCCTACCATCGTGTAAAACATCATCAGCATATAGCAGCCGACAATCCCAACCACCTTCAGCCAGTGCCAGCAGGTTCCTTCCGGCTCCAACTTCTCAAATCCAGCCGCCACACTGCGTCGGCTGCCACGTCCCACCGCAAACTCACATACCATAATTGGAATTCCTAGCATCACCAGGAATAACAAGTAAATCAAAATAAACGCTGCGCCTCCATACTCTCCGCACATATAGGGAAATTTCCACACATTTCCTAATCCGATAGCACAGCCGGCAGAAACCAGGATAAAACCCAGGCGGGAGCCAAATTTTTCTCTTTCCATAAGAACCTCCGTGTAATTTTGTCGCGTACTCTTGCCGCATGCTTTATTATAAGGCAGAATGAAGGTTGTTGCAACGCTTCTTTTTATGAAATAATTACAGAGGAGAGTCTCCTGACTCTCCCCTAACCTATTTATCTCTTCATAAGCGCTATGTTACAGCACTTTTTCCAGAAAAGCCCTCGCCCGCTCTGTTTTTGGTTCTCCAAAAAACTTCTCCGGTGTACTGTCCTCTAAAATCAGGCCTTCGTCAATGAAGCAGATTCTGTCAGACACCTCTCTGGCAAAACCCATCTCATGTGTTACCAATGCCATGGTGATGCCTGTGTGAGCCAACTCTTTAATTACCTCTAAAACCTCCTTCACCATCTCCGGATCAAGGGCAGAGGTAGGCTCATCGAAAAGCATAATCTTCGGTTCCATCGCCAAGGCTCTCGCGATAGCTATTCGCTGCTTCTGACCTCCAGAAAGCTTTCCCGGGTAGGCATTTGCTTTTTCTGTAAGGCCAACCAGCTTTAACAGCTCCATGGCCTTTCCCTCTGCCTCCTCCTTTGTCCGCTTATTCACCCGAAGCGGAGCGTAGGTCATATTTTCCATAACCGTCATGTGAGGAAACAAGTTAAAATGCTGGAATACCATACCAATATTCTTCCGGATCACCTGTACGTCCGTCTTAGGCTGGGTAATATCCTTTCCCTCGATCAGTACCTGGCCCTTTGTAGGCGATTCCAGAAGGTTAATGCACCGCAAAATCGTAGACTTGCCAGATCCGGATGGGCCGATAAGCGTTACCACCTGGCCTTTCTCAATAAGAAAATTAATTCCCTTTAATACCTCTAATTTGCCGAAATTCTTATAGACATTACGCAGCTCGATCACTTCGGTTCACCCACCTTTCCAGACGATTGGCCACTGCGGATAAAATCATCACAAATATGTAGTAGATTAAGGCGATCACCAGGTAAGGCTCGAAGAAACGGAAGCTCATAACTGTGATCTGATCAGCTGCCCGCAAAAGTTCCACTGCCCCGATGTAGGAAAGAATCGAGGTCTCCTTTAAGAGTGCGATAGCTTCATTCACCAGACTGGGGAGGATATGGCGGATGGCCTGAGGAAGAATAATGTCCTTCATCATGTCTTTGTAGCCGATCCCCAAGGACTGGGCAGCCTCGTATTGTCCCTTATCCACTGCCTGGATCCCGCCGCGGAAAATTTCCGAGATATATGCCGCTGAATTTAGGGAAAAGGTGAGGATACCAGACTGGGTTGTGGAAAAAGTTACACCCAAAAGTTGCGGTAATCCGAAGTGAACGATACAGAGCTGAACCAGCAGCGGAGTACCTCGGAAAATGGAGGTATATAATCGTCCAAACCAGACAAGAGGCTTCCATTTGCTAATTTTCACCAAGGATAACAATACCCCCAGCAAAAAGCCAAAGACAGCGCAAATAGCTGTCATTTTCAAGGTAAGAATCGCTCCATGATACAAAAATGGCCAATATTGCCATACACAGGAAAAATCAAGTTTCATATGCGCTGTCCCTTTCCTTTCCGCTTAATCTAAAATAAACTGTTCACTTAAATGAGAAGTAATAATCTCATCCAGCTCGCCGTTTTCCATCATATCCTTTAATGTTTTATTAAACGCTTCATAGTAAGGGGATTCCTTAGGAAAGCCGATGGCGAAACAATCGTCGGTCTTCTCCAAAAGGCTCATCTCCAGCCCCTCATTCTGCTTTAAAAATTCGGTAGCGCCAGCGCCATCCACAATGCATGCATCCGCGCGCTTACTCTTTACCTCTTCGATACAGGCCGGGCTACCCTGAATTCCTACCGTCTGGGCCCCCTCAACGCCCTCCGCCACCTGCTGATAATTGGTTCCGAATACATAAGCAATAGTTTTTCCCTTAAGAGAGTCCAAATCTGGATAACTGTCTCCAGTCCTGTATACAATAGCATTCCTGGGGTAGAAGAAAATCTCAGAAAAATCTAAAGTCTGCCGTCTCTCATCAGTAGGAGCCATACCCCCGCTGCAGAAATCAATCTGATTTGCCTGGATCGCTGCCATAAGGCTCTTAAAAGGCATGTCCACAAATTCTACCATCCCGCCATTTTTCTCTACAATCTCTTTAATTATGTCAATGTTCATCCCTGTATACGTTTTACTTCCGTCTGCTGCCATCTCAATGGACTCAAAAGGAACAAAAGTCGCGGAGCACCCCACCTTTACGGTCTGCCCTTGAAATGGGTTATTCTCCTGGCCTTCTGGCAAGGCATTCCCTGTCTCCTCATTCTCTGTCTGGGCCTGCTTTTTCCCACTGCCAGATTCTTCACTCTGAGCTACTGTGGTCTGAGTCTCAACAGCTGCCGTCGTTTCCTGGGATGCCCCTCCACAGGCAGTCAACGCTGTTGCCGTGATGGCAGCACATAAAAATAATGTTAGTTTTTTCATAAAATCCACACTCCTCTTTTGCTGATAATTTTCCCTCATGATTTCCTTACGACTGAATTGATGAGAAACCATAGCGCAACTGCCTTTGGCTCGGCTGGCTTCCTGCAAATGGCAGTAATGCCAGTGAGTGCATGTTATGTAAATCTCATAAGCAAGCATAAACATGCAGTACTCTCGTACATTCAAGGGCAATTCCACAACATCATAGCATAAATATACAAAAGAATCAATCCTAAGTTGATGAAAGCAGCGTAATCAAATCCCTTCAGGCGGCAAAGAATCTGAACAGTTGTGTATGATTGGTAGTAGAAAGCCAGGAAAAAATATGATACAATTCTCCCAGCAAAAGATAACTCGCAGCAAAAACTACTTAATCAGGAGAATTGCATATGAATATGTCCATTGATGGAAAAACAAAGGGTCCGGGAATCACCTGGCCCAATCATAAGCGGATTGCGGTAATGCTCACCTTCGATTTCGACGCAGAATACCTGCGGATTTCCCGGGCAGCGTCCAAAGGTTCCTCCATTGGCTTTACTGATTTCTCCAGAGGGCAGTACGGGCCCCATGAAGGATTGGAGCGCTGTCTCGACATGCTGGATACTTTTGGAGTAAAGGGAACTTTTTTCGTACCAGGGATTGTTATCCAGCAGTATCGTGACTATGTGTGCGAAATTCACCGACGTGGCCATGAGTTGGCTTACCATGGTTATCAGCATGAATCTTCCCTGAATATATCCAGGGAAGAAGAGGAAAAACGGATGGAAGCCTGTGAAGCTTTATTCCAGTCAATTATCGGAAAGAGACCAGTAGGGCATAGAGGACCTGAAAGCATCATCCATCCCTTCACACCAGAGCTTTTGGCGGAACGGGGCTATCTGTACAGCTCCTCTATGAAAGACTGCGACTGGGCATACGCCTGGGAAACTTCTGGGAAGCAGCCGCTTATCGAACTACCCTGTGATGTCACTATGGATGATTTTACCTACTACTATTTTACCTTCAGCGACCCAGCCGTGCGGTCCATGTATACCAACCGGGAGGTAATTGGAAACTGGAAAAGGGAATTCGACAATCTGGCAGAAGAAGGCGATAAGATCTTTGTCTTAAAGCTTCATCCTCAGATGATTGGCCGGGCTAGCCGAATCGCCGCCTTAGGGGAATTTATCGGATATATGCAGCGTCATGGGGCATGGATCGCCACCTGTGAGGAGGTGGCGGCCTATGTACTGCGACAGCCTGACCTGTCCCATCAAACTTGGGCCCTGCCAAAGACTGAGGAGGTAGAGGAGGTTCCTGTCCCCTGTGATAACCCATCGCCCTCCACTCTTTCCTCGCCCTCTCCTCTTTCCTTTCCTTCTGCTGCCCACAAACCTGAACCAGTAATACCCGTTTGGCCAAATCATAAACGGATTGCCGTGATGCTGGCCTTTGATCTGGACGCAGAGACTATGTGGACCACTCGCGGGGACGGTAACGCCAGCCATATCACTAATCTCTCCCGAGGCGCCTATGGCCCCAAGCAGGGCGTTCCTCGAATACTGGACATGCTAGATGTATGGGGGGTGAAGGCCACTTTCTTCATTCCCGGCATCATCGCGGAGCAATATCCCAAGGTGGCGCAGGAGATCAGCCGCCGGGGGCACGAGATCGGATTCCACGGATATCGGCATGAAGAATTTACCACAACCACCTGCCAGGAAGAACATGCAACCATGGTACGGGCGGAAAAAATCATCAAAGATCTCTGTGGACAAGAGATTAAAGGCCATCGTGCACCAGGTGGAGTGATCCATGATTACAGCTTGAAGCTGTTTTTTGAGCATGGATATCTCTACAGCTCCAACTGGCGCAATAGTGACGGCCCCTTTCTCCATGAAATCGATGGAAAAAGAATCCCCCTGGTGGAGCTTCCCAAGGATTCCATCTTCGATGACACTGCCTACGACTTTTACACCGATTCCCCGCCAGAGCGCTACGAATTAAAATCCCCTGAAGAAATGCTGGAAATCTGGAAAGAGGAATTCGACGCCCTGGCCTCAGAAGGGCGGATGATTAACTTTGTCCTTCACCCTCAGTTTATCGGCCGTGCCAGCCGGGTAGCAATGCTCAGTGAACTGATTGGTTATATGCTGGCTCACGGCGCCTGGCTGGATACCAATCAGGCAGTCGCCTCCTGGATTCTGAAGCAGACCGGGCCGTGGCCGGAAGGGCTGCTTCCATGAGCCGGCTCCCCTCCTCCCCGCCCCAGAATGTGTTAAACTTAGGAAGGAGCATCCCGGAAACCATCCTGCGCCTATCTGGCCCCGCGATTTTAGAGCAATTCCTGATCTGCCTGACTTCACTTATCGATACGGCTATGGTGGGATCCATTGGCGCCGCTGCCACCGCCTCAGTTGCGATTAATATTTCCACAATTTGGCTGATTAATGGCTGCATTACCGCCCTAAGTGTCGGCTTTTCCTTCCTGGTTTCCCATTCAGTGGGAGAAAATAATCCGTCAAAGACCCAGTCTGTGGTCCGCCAGTCCATCACCGCTTCCCTGGTTTTAGGGGGCCTCCTGACTGTAGCAGTCCTGCTGGTTCATCGGATCCTTCCAGCGCTCCTTGGCGCTGCACCGGATGTCCTGCCAAATGCGATAACTTATCTGGGGATTATTGCTCTGGGGCTGATCCCTCAGACTCTAGGAGTAGTGCTTTCCGCGGTCCTCCGCTCTGCCGGGAATACCAAGATCCCCCTGACTGCAAATATGACCTCCAATCTGCTGAATGTAATCGGAAACTTCTTCCTGATTTACCCGGCCAGGCAAATGCCCCTCCCCTTCCCAAGTAGTGTCTCTGTCCCGGTCTGGGGAGCTGGATTGGGTATCTGCGGGGCCGCCATTTCCACTTCCCTTTCTCAGGCGGCCCTGGCCGCCATGCTTTTGTGGCATATTTATCACTCATCCACAGCCGCGAAAATCCATCCAAAGGGAAACTACCATTTTCAAAAGTGGACCCTTCGGAGCCTAATTCACATTAGTGTTCCGGTTCTTTTAGAACGCTGCACTTTATGTTTAGGGCAAATCTCCCTGACCGCTATCATCTCCGGTCTGGGAACCATTCCCCTGGCTGCCCACTACCTGACTAATCAAACCGAGGGGCTGCTGTATCTCCCTGCCTATGGCTTTTCCTATACTGCCACGACCCTTATCGGACAATCCCTGGGAGCAAAGGACAAAAAATTAGCCGCACGGTTCTGTAAAAATATCTGCATTATCAGTACGGTTGCGATCTTATCTGCTTGTTTCCCCGTATTTCTTTTTTCCGGAGGAATTATCCGTCTTTTCACCAATGACCCTCAGGTAGCAGTCCTTGGAACCCAAACCCTGCAGATCGCCGCCGCAACAGAACTATTTTTCAGCTTCTCCGTGGTGGCCAGCGGCATCTGCCGGGGCGCTGGAGATGTAAAATTTCCTCTAGCCGTCAGCCTGGTGGGGATGTGGGGATTCCGGATCGGACTGGTGTGGCTGGCAGTTAATATCCTGAGGCTTGGCATTGCTGGCGTATGGCTGGCCATTGCTGTAGACTGCCTCGTCCGCTCGGTTCTGTTTCTTTATCGATTTATTAGCGGAAAATGGATGAACGCAGAAGATAAATAATTTCCAGAAAGCCATGGCAAACCACGGTCTCCTCACAGAAATAAAGCTGCTGCATCACAATTTCGTAATTCTGGATGCAGCAGCTCTTTCTATACATAATGTATTTACACGATTCTCAAACAACCGTCCCATTCCCTGCGGTTTTACCACCTCCGTGCCATTTTATCCATTTCCTTTTTCAGCGCCCATCTCTGTGGATACTTATCCAGATAATACTGGATAAGCCGCTTCTGCCCGCCTGTCTCCCCTTGTTCTTCTCTTATCTCTCCCAACATGACAATCAGCTCCGCGGCTTTATAATAGCTCTTTATCCGGACGCCGCCTACAATCGCCTTAGTCCGCTGCTCAACTTCTTTTGTCAGCCATTCCAGCCACTCTGTTTTAATCTCCTCTGGTACAGGATAAGCCCTTTTCCAGGCAGTTAAATATGGTTCAAATTCCACACCCTCCCCACACTCAAACCGCAAACGGTATTCCAGTTGTTCCCGGATCCCATTTTCTGCCCGGGTTTTGGGCCCTTCTTCCGAATCCTTCTTTAAATAAAGCAATAGCAGCGGGATCACCATTCCCTTCAGGCCATAGCTCCATCCAAGATAGTCTTCCTCATCCTTACAGTACTGCAATACCGATTCATAATCTCCTAATAAAAACTGGTAAATCATCTTTTGTTCCCTTTCATAAAGGAAGGTTGCCTTCTGCTCCATCGAATCTGCCCGCTTCTCCGGTAAGTCAGTAGAAATCCTCTCCAGCCGTTCTTTCGCCTTTTCGATCACTGCTGGATTAGATAGCGTAAAAAGCCGCAGTAAATGCCAGCTATTGGGCTCCGACCAAAACGCCTCCAGGCAAAACCTCTCAAACAAAGCCCTATCCCCAAGTCGTTTTGCCGCTTTAGCTCCAATATCGGATATCTCACCACGGATCATTTTATTTTCGTCCAGACATTCCATTGCCTCTCCTGCGACCTCCACGCAGTCCTGATAACGTCCCGACAGATAATTCCTCTCGCAACATGCCTGATATAAGTATGGGTGAACCTCCCTATTTTCCCTGGCAGTTTCCAAGAGCTGCTGCTCTCCCCCTAAAAACACACAAGCATCCACCAGCAGCTCTGCACTGCGATCTCCGGAAATCTCCATTAAAAAGTTCCGCCATTCATTCATAAATTCATAAGGATTCTCGCGCAGATTTTCACCAAACGCAAATACATCAGTCATCGCTAGTTTCTGCCCAATTCCCCATACTAAGTACTCATGCAGCGCCTCTAATCGTTTCCGTCCGGAGAGAAGCTGATAGCAAGAATAAAGCAACATCAAGGACAGCTCGTCTAAGTTTAATAAAAGCAGCTTCTCTCTTTTTAAATCCTCTAAAGAAATTAAATTATTGGGATAGCAGGGATCTTCCTTCAGCCTGTAATCATTTTCCTCGCACTCAATCCGGAACTCCAGCTGACATATCCGATCTAATACTGGATATGCTTTCTCGTATTCTTCGTTTTCCATCCACAGAAGGCAGGATTCCTTTATTCTTTCCAAATGTGGCATTAAATCAAAAGGATCGCTGTATCTTCCCTTTAGTTCCGATTCCCATGCCCCCTCTTCGAATTCCTCATAAATTTCCGCTGAAAAGTAAGCTTCCCCTTCCTCTACCTTTCTGCACCATTGGAAAATCTTTTCCACTGGTAAGCAGTGGAAGGAATCTTCCCTTCCTGTTAGACAATCTAAAAATTCCTGTCTATCCTTCTCTTCTACTTTTCTCGCCTGCCCACAAATCCAGCTTGCTTTCTGTGCATCAGACATTTGATTTAATTGCTCTTTCACTGCTGAAATATATAGGTTGAACTTCATTTTCTCTTCCCTTCTAAAAATGACGCGGAGTAAAATGTTCCATGTTTCCTCTAAATTTCATTTTATCATATTTAGGAAAAATTTCCACAGTTTTATTAAAAAGATTCTGGCATCAGTATATTACCCTTCTACCATTTGACACACCTATCCCCGCCCTTTATAATGGAATAGACTGCCGGAATCCTGCCAATTTAGGGACAAAGGAATTCCGGAAGAAGTAAGGGACTATTGTCAAAAATGATAAACATGTTTAAGGGAGGAATGTTACATGAAACAAATAAGAGCCGCCGTGATCGGCTTTGGAGGAATGGGAAGTAAGTATGTCAAGATGATTTATGATGGCGAAGTCCCAGGTATGTGCCTGGCAGGGGTCTGCTGCCGCAATGCCAAAGGGCAGGAGCTTTTAAAAAAGCATTACCCTAGAATTCCCATTTACCAATCTGTAGATGATGCGGTAACATATAGTGACGCATTTGACCTGGCAGTGATCGTAACGCCTCACACCAGCCATGTGGAGATTGGCTTAAGGATGGTACAAGCCGGTAAGCACATCCTGATGGATAAGCCTACCGGTGTATCTGCACGGGAAGTAAGGCAGCTGCATCAAGCTGCAGCAGAACGCCAGGTAAGCTTTGGCATGATATTTAATATCCGAATGGCCCCAGCCTTCCGAAAGGCAAAGGAGCTGTTGGATCAGGGTGCATTAGGAAAGCTCACCAGGGCCGTCTGGCTCTGCAATACTTGGCACCGAACCCCAGTCTACCACCACTCTGCCCCCTGGCGAAGTTCCTGGACGGGCGAATGTGGCGGATTATTGATCAATCAAAGCCAGCATTATCTGGATATCTGGCAATGGCTTCTAGGAATGCCTGACCAGGTACTGGCCACATTAGAATATGGAAAATACAATGACTTTGCGGTAGATGATGGAGGAGATATTCAATTCTTCTATCAAAATGGGCTTCATGGAACCTTCATCACCTCCAGCGGGGAAAGTCCTGGACTCAACCGCCTAGATATCTGGGGAACCCGAGGACGGATGTCCATCGAAGACACCGCCAGGATAACTCTGGATGAAAATCAAATACCCACTGATGAATTTGCCGAAATCAATCAGGAGATTTACGGGATTTTGCCACACCAGTTACGGGAAATCCATACTGAATCAGCCGGAAATGGCTATCAGAAAATTTTCGCTAACTATGTGGATCATCTGCTGAGGGGAACCCCACTTTTTGCTAATGGGACCGACGGGCTGAATGTGGTGACGATGACTAATGGCATTTATCTCTCCTCCTGGCAGGAGCAGAAGATTGCTCTCCCTGCCGATGAAACATTATTTCTGAAAAAACTGAAAGAGAAGCAGGACAATGAACTTTTATAAACGAGTAGAAATCGTCTGCAACCGAATTCCTCACGGAAATACCGCCTCCTACGGACAGATCGCCCTGCTCTGCGGCAAGCCGAAAAATGCCCGTCAGGTAGGCTATGCCCTGAATCATGGGCTGGCAGGAAAGCATGCCCCAGCGCATCGAGTGGTCAATCGCCAGGGAATCCTAAGCGGCGCATCCTCCTTCCAGACCTATGACCTGCAAAAGCGCCTGCTGGAACAGGAAGGGGTCACTGTCCAGCCGGTTCCCGGTGGCTGGCAAGTGGATTTAAAGCGCTTCGGCTGGAAAAATACAATGAGGGAAGCAGAAGCCCTTCAGGAGGAATTTTTACGGCTGGGCATTTAAATTACAATGGAGAAAATATCATGAACACAACGCAAACCTTTCAACGAAACGCTGGCTTTTTTACGTTTTTCCTGAGCGGTTTTTGTGGCATCAGCGCAGGCATTGTTGTCACTCTCCTTCAGGAAGCCTACGGTTTTCGCTACAGTATGACTGGGACGCTTTTGTCCTTTATGAATATGGGGAATCTACTGGCTGGCTTTATCGCCGGCATTCTGCCCGCAAAAATCGGAATGAAGTCCACTGTAGCGCTTCTAAGCGCCGGATACGGGATCGGGTATCTTTTCATGGGGCTGTCTGGGTGGGCCATCCTGCTGATGGCCGCCTTTTTCCTTGTGGGCACCGCCAGAGGAAGCGCCATTAATACCTGTACGGTTCTGGTCAGTGATAATTCCAAAAGCAGGGCCAAGGGACTGAATCTCCTCCACGGTTGCTTTGCCCTTGGGGCGCTGCTGTGCCCCTTTGCCATTCGCGCCGCTGAGGGCAAAAGCTTCAGACTCCCTATGTTGATTCTTGCGCTCTGTGGATTTCTGATGTGGTCTGTCTTTCTTATCACTCCCATGGAATATTCCCATGGGAAAAACAGCCCTCCAACGGACTGGAGTTTTTTTAAAAGCAAAAAATTCTGGCGGATCGCTGGACTTTTATTCTGCCAAACTGGCGCTGAAACCAGCGTTGCCGGATGGGTGATTACCTATTTTAAAGACAGCGGTATCATCTCCCCTCAGCTAAGCCCCTACGCCGTCACCATTATGTGGAGCGGCACTTTAATTGCCCGTATGCTCATTGCTTTCGTGCTTCCTATCCGGAAAGTCTACTCTGCCATGATCACCATGAGTATTGGCGCCATCATATTTTACCTAGGGCTTATGGCGGCGCATACTCAGGGGGCGGCAATCCTGCTTCTGTTTGCTTATGCTTTTGCCATGGCAGGAATGAACCCCACCATTATGTCCTGCGCTGGGAAAATGACCACCGTCACCTCGGTGGGGATTCTTCTCCCTATCTCCAGCATTGGAACAATCCTCATGTCTTGGCTGGTCGGGATTATCGCAGAGCACAGCTCTATTTCCATCGGAATGGCAAGTAATCTTATTCTTTATGTGGGCATGCTTCTGTTTTCCATCGCCATAAAACGGTTGCCGGAATTAAAAGGCAATTAAGAAATACGGAAAGGTACCGTGCGCCGCAGTTTGCCAAAGCCATCTCTGAAAAAACAGCTGAAAAAATGTCAAAACTCTTTGCCTTTTTCCGCATTTACGAATATAATAAATCCAAATGCCTTCCTGCAAACATTTCAGAAGAGCATTCAACGAGCATTGACTGCATCCCTGCCCCAGAGCCAGGGACGAGAGGCTCCAAACATACAGCCAAAAAGGAGGACAAAAAAATGCCAAAACGTACGGATATTCACAAGGTGCTTATCATTGGTTCCGGCCCTATCATCATCGGCCAAGCCTGTGAGTTTGACTATTCCGGCACTCAGGCCTGCAAGGCATTAAAGAAACTGGGTTATGAGATCGTGCTGGTAAACTCGAATCCTGCAACCATCATGACAGACCCGGAAACCGCCGATGTCACCTATATTGAACCATTAAATGTGAAGCGCCTGGAGCAGATTATCGCCAAGGAACGCCCTGACGCGCTGTTGCCTAATTTAGGTGGCCAGTCTGGCCTTAATCTCTGTGCAGAACTAAATAAAGCTGGTATACTGGACAAGTACCATGTGCAGGTCATCGGCGTTCAGGTGGATGCCATCGAGCGGGGCGAGGATCGGATCGAATTTAAAAAAGCAATGAATGCCTTAGGGATCGAGATGGCTCGCAGCGAGGTAGCCTACAGCGTCGAAGAAGCCTTGGGGATCGCTGACCAGCTGGGATATCCTGTAGTGCTGCGTCCGGCCTATACCATGGGTGGCGCCGGAGGCGGACTGGTATATAATCGGGAAGAGCTAAAAACTGTTTGTGCCAGAGGCCTTCAAGCCAGTCTGGTAGGACAGGTGCTGGTGGAAGAGTCTATCCTGGGATGGGAAGAGCTGGAGCTGGAAGTAGTCCGGGACGCAGAGAATAATATGATCACCGTCTGCTTTATCGAAAACATCGACCCGCTGGGCGTTCACACCGGCGATTCATTCTGCTCCGCGCCCATGCTGACTATCTCCCAGGAGTGCCAGAAGCGCCTCCAGGAACAAGCCTATAAGATCGTAGAGTCGGTTCAGGTCATCGGCGGAACCAACGTCCAGTTTGCCCATGATCCGGTTAGTGATCGCATCATTGTCATTGAGATCAATCCCCGCACATCCCGCTCCTCTGCCCTGGCCTCCAAGGCTACCGGTTTCCCCATCGCCCTGGTATCGGCGATGCTGGCCTCAGGCTTAACCTTAAAGGATATCCCCTGTGGCAAGTACGGCACCTTAGACAACTACGTCCCTGACGGCGATTACGTGGTGATTAAGTTCGCCCGCTGGGCCTTTGAAAAATTTAAGGGAGTGGAGGACAAACTGGGGACCCAGATGCGGGCCGTAGGCGAGGTAATGAGCATTGGAAAAACCTATAAAGAGGCTTTCCAGAAAGCCATCCGCAGCCTGGAAACCGGACGCTACGGTCTAGGCCATGCGAAAAACTTTGATACACTCACCAAGGAGGAGCTGCTCCAGATGTTGATCACCCCCTCCAGTGAACGGCATTTTATTATGTATGAAGCCTTGCGTATGGGGGCGTCCATAGAGGAAATCCATGAGCTGACCAAAGTGAAGCCCTATTTCATCCAGCAAA
>CATJIO010000125.1 GCA_949740725.1 uncultured Lachnospiraceae bacterium
TTATCACGTCCTTAATCACTATTCTCTCTTATTCTAAACCATAAATGCCATTTCGGCAAGAAGATATTTCTTTCTTTTCTTATATTTTTCTTAATTCTGGCAAAAATTCCATCATTTCCGGGGTCACCATCCTGGTTCCCACCCCCTGGATCAGCCTCCCCTTCCAGAATGACCTATCGTCCATTTCAGAAACTGCAGCCTCCTCCCCTCCTCTGTAGAGACGATTCAGCGCCTCGAGGCTTACCAATCCCCGTACATACTCTCTTGTATATCCACTCATATAGGGCTTACCGTCGATAAAAAGCTCTTCCTCTAAGAGCAACTGATTCGTTTTCCCCAGAAAACTTCTCCGGTATTCCCCGGACATCTCTGCCTCCAGGGCAAATAGCTCCTCGCTCCGCCGGCTCTTAAGGGATTCTTCGATCTGACCCTCCATCTGGGCCGCCCGGGTTCCCTTTCTCCTGGAATTATAAAAGATATGCTTCTCATAAAAATCCCCCTGCCGTAAAAATTCCCGGGTCTGCCTAAACTCCTCCTCCGTCTCCCCGGGGAAGCCCACAATCACGTCCGTGGTAATGGCTGGAAGATCATAGGCTTCCCGTAGATATCTGCAGCTTTTCTCATACTCCTCCGGTGTGTAATGCCGGTTCATCCGTCTCAGGGTCTCCGCACATCCACTCTGGAGGGAAAGATGAAAGTGGGGACATATCTTGGGAAGCCTTCTTAGCGCCTCTGCAAACTCCCGGGTAACTATCCTTGGCTCAAGGGATCCCAGCCGGATCCGCTCCAGCCCCTCCACTTCATGGAGCAGTTGGAGCAGTTGGAGAAGGGTAGGCTGTCCAGCGCCCTCGGTCCCATAGGAGCTCAAGTGAATCCCGGTCAGAACCACCTCCCGGTATCCGGCCGCCGCCAGGGCCTTTGCCTCCCCAAGCACTGAATCCATCCTCCGGCTGCGAACCCTTCCTCTGGTGTAAGGAATAATACAATAGCTGCAAAACTGGTTGCATCCGTCCTGGACCTTGATAAAGGCCCGGGTGTGCTGGGAAGCCTTCCGGACAGGCAGATCCTCATAGACCTTTTCCGCCCCGATATCTAAAAGATAAGTCTCTGCAGAGGACTCCTGTCTCTGGACACGCTCCTCCAGAATGGCTATCAGCTCCTTTTTCCGGTTATTTCCGATGATGATATCCACGGCTGGATCTTTCTCCAGCTCTCTGGCTGCTGCCTGGACATAGCAACCCGCGGCCACCACCACGGCGCCGGGATTCTTCGTCCTGGCCCGGTGAAGCATCTGCCTAGACTTTTTATCCGCCACATTAGTCACCGAGCAGGTATTGATGATGCACACATCCGCTGGCTCATCCTCCGACACGATTTCATACCCTGCTTCTCTCAGCATCTGCTCCATGGCTTCTGTCTCATAAGCATTCACCTTACATCCCAGATTATGCAGCGATGCTCTTCTTTTCATAACAAAATTCTCCAATCTTTTTGTAAACTCGCTATTGACTTTTCTTGCCCATCTCTGTAGTATGGAATTAGGATAAACGCATATCCTAACTTACATACTTTAAGGAGGCACTACATGAAAACGGTTCGTATTTCTTTAAATTCCATCGATAAAGTGAAATCCTTCGTGAACGACCTGACAAAATTTGAGGTAGATTTTGATCTGGTATCCGGAAGATATGTGATTGATGCAAAATCCATTATGGGTATTTTCAGCCTGGATTTATCTAAGCCAATCGACTTAAATATCCATGCGGAAAATGGCATCGATGAAATTTTAGACACGCTGGCTCCCTATATCATCCAGTAGCACACAGGCAGAGCTTTGAGTTTCCTGTGATATTCACTCACAGGAAACCTGCCTGACATTCATCCCTGCTGTTCCTGGCAGATCCTGGTTTCCGCAGTTTCCACAGCCGTCTCCACCATCTCTTCTATCTTTTCTGAAAGTTTTTCCTCTGATTTCCGAATAATATGAATATTGGGCTTCGTCACCGGATGCTTGGCCACAAAGATGGTACAACAGTCCTCAAAGGGTTGAATGGACGTCTCAAACGTCCCGATCTGCTCCGCGATATCCACGATTTCCTGCTTATCAAACCCAATCACGGGACGGAAGACCGGCATGGTGCACACCTCATTCGTCGCGGCCAGGGACTGGACAGTCTGAGAGGCCACTTGGCCAATGCTCTCCCCGGTAATCAGCCCCAGGCATTTCTGCTTCTCGGCGATCCGCTGGGCGATCCGCATCATATACCGGCGCATAATGATCGTCAGCTCCTCGTGGGGGCACTGATCATAGATATACAGCTGGATATCCGTAAAGTTTACAATGTGAAGCCGGATGGGACCGGCATACCGGGATACCAGCCGGGCAAGGTCCACTACCTTCTCCTTGGCCCGATCACTGGTATATGGAGGCGCATGGAAGTAAACCGCCTCGATCACCACCCCCCGCTTGGCAATCATGTAACCGGCCACCGGGCTGTCGATTCCCCCGGACAGCAGAAGCATAGCCCGCCCGTTGGTTCCCACCGGCATGCCCCCAGGCCCTGGAATCACCTGGGAGTACATATTAATCCGGCTGCGAATCTCCACATGGATCATCACCTCCGGACGGTGCACATCCACTTTAAGCTCCGGAAACCGTTCCAATATCACCTCTCCCAGCGCCCGGTTAATCTCCTCCGAGGTCATGGGATATTGCTTATTGGCTCTCCTGGCATTTACCTTAAAGGTAAACCGTTTCTCCGGGTATACCTGATCCAGATACTGGATCACCTGTACCTTCAGCTCCTCAAAGCCCAGATCATCCACTTGCACCATGGGGCAGATGGCCGAAATTCCAAAGACCCGCTTCAATGCAGCCACCGCGTCATCGTAATCAAAGTCGGTAAGGGCATTGGCGTAAATCCTCCCGGATTCCTTGGTTACTTCGAATTTTCCCTCTGTTGTCCCCAGGGCAAAGCGGATTTGCTTTACCAGCGCGTCCTCAAACATATAGCGGTTTTTCCCTTTCACGCCGATCTCCGCATATTTAATTAAAAATGACTGATATTTCATCTGTTTTCTATCCTCTCTGATATCGCCTGAGCACTGGAAGCAGTTCCTTTACTGCCTCGATCGTATAATCTAGCTCTTCCCTTGTATTGTAAATCCCCAGGCTGAAGCGCAGGGTGGAATCCAAAAGCCCCTTCTCCACCCCCACAGCCTTTAAGGTCCCGCTGATGGCCGGATGATTCGAGGAGCAGGCCGAACCGCTGGACACATAGATCCCGCGCTCCTCCAGAGCGTGGAGCAACACCTCGCTGCGGACTCCCTGGAAACTGACGCTAATGATCTGCGGGGCGCTTCCCTCTCCTCTTTTGCTGTTCACCTGGATCCCCGGAAGATCCTCCATCTGGTCAATAAGATAATCCTTCAGATCTCTCATCCGGCGGATCTTTTCCGAAAAGTCCGTATACATCTCCCTGGCCGCCACACCCAGGCCTGCTGCACCTGGCACATTCTCAGTGCCAGATCGCATATCCCTTTGCTGGCCGCCTCCATAAAGCAGCGGCTTTACCTTGGCTTTTTCATTAATATAAAGAAATCCCACACCTTTGGGGCCGTGGATCTTATGGCCGCTGACGCTTAAAAGATCAATCTCCTGCTTTTTCGGCCGGATCTCATATTTCCCATAGGCCTGGATACCGTCCACATGGAATAAAATCTGGGGGTTCTTCTCTTTTATCCGCCTGCCAATCTCCTCCACCGGCTCCACGGCCCCTATTTCATTATTCACATACATCACCGATACCAGGATGGTATCTGGGCGAATAGCCTGCTCCATCTCCTCCAGGCAAATGTGCCCTTCTCTGTCCACATTTAGATAAGTAACCGTAAATCCCAGCTGCTCTAAGCAAGCCAGAGGCCGGTACACCGACGAATGCTCAATCCTGGTGCTAATGATATGCTTTCCTGCCCTCTGGTTCGCCATAGCGGCGCCGAACAAAGCCATATTATTGGACTCTGTCCCTCCAGAGGTAAAAAAGATCTCCTTGTCCCGCACCTTCAGGGTCCTGGCAATGGCGCATCTTGCTTCCTTAATATAGCGCTCCGCCTCCATCCCCTTCCTGTGCCGTGAGGATGGATTTCCATAATCCTCTGTCATTACCCTGGCCACCATCTCCTGAACCGAATCCAATGCCCTTGTGGTAGCAGAATTATCTAAATATACTTCCATACTGCTCTATCTCCTATTTCCCCTTACTCCATCCAAAATTCCAAAAGCCCGTCCCTACACGCCGCCCTCCAGCCGCATCATCAGGAGCGCTAACAGGGCAAGGCCTGCGGTTTCAGTCCGTAATATCCGCCTGCCCAGGGAGATAGGCACCCATCCTGATTCTCTGGCCTGCTGGGCTTCCTCTGGGTCAAAGCCTCCCTCCGGGCCGATCAATACGCCGATCTTTAGCCCTGGCAGAACTCTGGAAAGCTGCGCTTTTGTCTCCTCTGTTCCCTCCTGATTTTCATAGGCGAAAAGCTTGAGTTCACAGTCGCTGGCCGATGCCAACGCCTCCCGGAAGGTCATCACCGGCGCGATCTCCGGGATCCGGCTGCGCTTTGACTGCTTCGCTCCGCTCTCTGCAATGGCCTGCCACCTCTTCCGTTTTCCCTCTTCCCGCTTTCCCTCCAGCTTTACCACCGTATGCTTCGTGGCCACAGGCACGATCCTTGCCGCGCCCAGCTCCACTGCTTTCTGGATGATCAGCTCCATCTTATCCCCCTTGGGGAGGCCCTGATATAAGGTTATCCAGGAAGACAGCTCTCTCTCCTCCTCCAACTCCAGAATAGTGGCCCGGATTTCCTCCGCCCCCAGCGCCTTCACGGCACAGCGATAATCCTGCCCCGCCCCGTCACTGATCAGGATCTGCTCGCCTTCCTTTAATCTGAGCACATTTTTTCCATGATTCACATCTGGCCCGGAAAGAACGATCTCCTGACCCACAATTTGATCTGGTTTTACAAAAAAATGATGCATACTTACTTCTTTCTGGCTGTGATGCTGACCCATTCACCCTGGCGAGTGGTTTCCACCACCTCCAGATGATTATTGGCCTCTAGGGCCTGCCGCACATCCTCTTCCTTCAGATTAATAATGCCGGAGGTGATAAAGATCCCCCCCTTCCTTAAATGAACTGGTATCTCCTCCTGGAGCAGGATAATCACCGGAGCCAGGATATTGGCCACCACAATATCGTAAATCTCATAGCCAGCCCAATCCTGGATCCCTTTCTCTTCGATAATATTGCCCTGAACCACCTGGAACCGTTCCCGTGCAATCCCATTAGACTCCAGATTTTCCCGGACCGCCGATACCGCATTCTCATCCAGATCCGTCCCTCGCACCTTACTGGCTCCCATTTTCAGCGCCGCGATCCCCAGGATACCGCTGCCTGTCCCCACATCCAACACCTGGCTATCCCCGGTCACATACTTTCGAAGCTGCCGAATGCAAAGCTGTGTGGTCTCATGCATCCCGGTGCCAAAGGCCGTCCCGGGATCAATCTGAATCAGCAGCTTGTCCTGATGCTCTGCAGGAATCTCCTCCCAAGTAGGCTTAATTAAAATATTGTCCACGGTGAAAGGCTTAAAGTACTGCTTCCAATTATTAATCCAGTCCTTATCCTCTGTCTCCGATACCTGGATCGTCCGCTCCCCCAGATCCGTAAACACGGATAATTCCTCCAGCCCCTCCTCTACCTGCTTTAATATCTCCTCCGCCGATCCGTCATCATCCAGGTAAAAGCTAATCCTGGCCTTTCCCTCATCCGGCGGCAAAGTCGGAAGGATGTCGATAAACATTCCCTTGGTCTCTTTTTCGGTCAACGGCACATTGTCCTCGATCTCGATCCCCTGGATACCAATCTCATCCAGCATACTGCTGATCAAATCCTCCGCCTCCGTGGTGGTAGTAAGAGTAAATTTTTTCCATTTCATGCTGTAATCCGCCCTTCTCAGCGATTGCCGCTGCTATCCATGCCCCGACGGGCTGCGCCAAAACTCATTGTTACCCATCATAGCACAGTTTTCCTCCGCTTTCAAGCACTGGGATGGCCTGTCCCCCTTTTTCAAAAATTTTTTAAAACTTTTTAAAATCTATGCAATAAAAAATCTTGCTGGTGCATTAACCTATTGAACGGATGAAGATGTTATATCAGAACAGTGGCCAGAAGGCACACCTATTTTAAAAAATTCCTTATGCATTACACCCCATCACACCGCCTGATGGTACTTGTTTTGATAGAGATTTTCAAAATTACAAACTAATTGGCAATTAGAATTTGTGATTCACCTGAAACAGAGTGCTCGCCCGCCTGGTGACATGGCGGAGGGCACTCTGTTTTCTTTTATTTCACGGAATATTCCACCACCTGGTGGATCGTCTCTGTCTCTTCTCCCTGGAGCATTCTGTCCGGATACTCTGCTTCTCCTGTCTGATTATCGTAAGGATCCTGTCTCAGCCCATCCACCGGAGGGATAAAGTCTGCCTGGAACTGGCAACAAGAAGGCATCCGGAAAGGATCCAGATTCCCAAAATAAAACCTTCTCCTCTCCTCACAGCCCATCCGTCCTGCAGATCCACCAAAGGAACAGTCCGCATATAGCCATCCATAGGGATCCACATAAAACATCGCCCAGTCATGACACCCAGGATCCGCTGGCCTGGTGTACAGACCGGACTGCCACCTGGCCGGCACCCCGGCAATGCGGCACATGGTGATAAAGAGAAGGGCTTGAAGCCCGCAGTCCCCCTTCCACCCGGACGCGCCATAGTCCACTAATCTGGTAATGGCAAAATAGCTCCGCACATAGGAGTACATGAAATGCGTGGTGATGTAGTCATAGATCCTTCTGGCCTTTCTCAGCGGATCCCTCTCCTCTCCCACGATCTCCGCGGTAATCCCCTTTAAATAAGGGGAGAAGTGAATATGGGGAAACTGTTCTCCTAGATAATGGAAAGGCATATCCTCTTCTCTCTTAGGCATCCATCCCCGGCTGTTCAGCCTGGATCCCTCTGCTGCTCCATAGCAATCGAGATAGGGCATCTTCACCTCATACTGGTACTCGATCTGATACCGTCTGCCCCTCTTGTGCCTTCCATGGAAGAGGAGCGTGCGCTGAGGCCCATACTTCGGAGCCAGAAAAGCGTAGGGAATCCCCCCTTCTTCCCCAAGCTCCTGTTCGCCCTTTAAGGAAAGGGATATCTCCTCCCCTGATTCCTCTAAAATCACCGCCTTCATCAACTGGAAAGAGGTTACCTGAGCGTATTCCACCGGCACGGGAAGGTAGACTTTGAGCCATTCCCCATCCCGCTCTGCCTCCTCCTTCACTCTTAGCGCGCTCCTCATGTGGAAGCTGCAGCAGATCCCTCCCTGATCCTTCATATAGGAAATAACCTGGTTCAAACATGCTGCATTAGACTGCTTGCCCTCCTCCAGCTCAGGACAAATCAGACGTTCTGCCAGCTGATCCCTGGTCTTAATCAGATTTTCCAAGATATTATCTTTAAAATGCACCTGGCCGTCAATATAGATCCACTCCATGGCATCCTCTTCCCACAGTTCCTGAAACTCCTCCCGGGTTAAATCCGCGAAATTCTCCGCCAGGAGGGCAAATCCCTCCTCCCAGGAATAGGGGTACTGTCCAGGCAAGCGGGCGAGAATCTCCCGCTCAGCCATCAGCCGTTCCTTGAGAAGCTTGGGAATGTCCTTTTGCAACCGCCGCTCAATCACCCGCAAAGCAGTCTTAAAATCACCATGCCACTTAAGTTTCTCAATATCCTCCGGCAGCGGCGCCGCCAGCATTTCTTCTCTAAATTTCATCCTCATGCTCCGCCTTTCTCTTCTCCTGGCGCGCCTCCAGCTTCTTTAATACACAGGCAAGCTGCCCCATAGAGCGGAAAAATAAATCCTTCTCCTCTTCACTCAGCCTGCCCAGTTCCTTCTTAAGCTTCTCCCTGGCTGCCGTCTTCTCACAGCGCATCACTTCCTGCCCCCTGTCCGTCAGATGGATAAATACCAGCTTCCGGTTCTCTTCACAGTGGATCCGCTCCACATATCCCCCTTCCTCCAAGGCCTTCACCAGACGGGTAGCCTGCTCCTTGGAGCAGCCGATACAGGCCGCTGCCTGGGACATGGTAAGGCTCTGCTTTCGGGCCAGTGTCATCATCAGATATAGCTGATACCTGGTAAAGCGGGCCTGCCGGTAATCCAGAGAATTTAAAATCAGCCGCTGGGACATGGTAAAGACTTCAAACAATCCCTGCACGCCGTCATCATTCGTCCACCTTTCCATGATTCTCCTCGCTTCAGCTTTCCGCAGCTTTTTTCTTTACATTATACGTCGAAAAAACACATCCGTCAACCATTGATAAAGAATAACAGTTGACATTTATCAATTATTTGTGGTATAACTATGGAATAGCAGATAAATGCTGCCAAATGTTGACAATTTTTCTAACCGGATCTCTCAGGCGCGACTCTGCGCACACGAATCCAATCCTACCATGAACAGGATAAATCCCAAAGGAGGTATTTTATGGCAGATTATAGACAATTTTTAGACGACTTTACCAAAAATCAAATCGATCTTTGCCTGGAAAACAGTACCATTGACCCAGAGCTTTTTCAAACCTATGGTGTCAAGCGGGGACTACGGGATAAGAACGGAGCCGGTGTGCTGGCCGGCCTGACCAATATTTCCTTAATCCAGTCCAAGAAAGAAGTGGATGGGAAAATGGTTCCCTGCGACGGGCGGTTATTGTACCGTGGATATGATATCTATGATCTGGTAAGCGGTTTTTTATCTTCCCCTTCCAAGCATTTTGGATTTGAGGAAATCGCTTATCTTCTCCTCTTTGGAGATCTCCCCGAGAAAGAGCAGCTTGCCGCCTTTCACGATGCCCTGACCAAAAGCAATTTCCTTCCCACCAATTTTGTCCGGGATGTTATCATGAAGGCCCCCGGCAAGGATATCATGAACTCTATCACGAAAAGCGTACTGACTCTGGCCTCCTACGATGAGCAGGCGGCGGATAATTCTCTGTCCAATGTCCTCCGCCAATGCATGATGCTCATCAGCGTCTTCCCCATGCTAGCGGTATATGGCTATCACGCCTACAATCACTACGAATGCGGAGACAGCTTTTACATCCACCGACCGGATGAGAATCTCTCCACAGCAGAAAATCTTCTCCGGATGCTCCGTCCGGATATGAAATATTCTGACCTTGAGGCCCGTGTACTGGATCTGGCCTTGGTTCTCCACATGGAGCATGGGGGCGGGAACAATTCCACCTTTACCACTCGGGTGACCACCTCCGCTGGATCCGATACCTATTCCGTCATTGCCGCCGCTCTCTCTTCCTTAAAAGGGCCAAAGCATGGAGGCGCCAATATTAAGGTGGTGGAAATGATGGCGGACATGAAAGAACAGGTAAAGGATTGGAATGACCAGGAGGAGGTCTCTGGCTATTTGTCAAAGCTATTACATAAAGAAGTCTTTGATCAGAAAGGCCTAATCTATGGCATGGGCCATGCGGTATACTCCATCTCCGATCCCAGAGCCCAGATCTTTAAGGAATTTGTAAAAATGTTGGCTGTGGAAAAGCACCGCGAAGAAGACTTCGCCCTCTATTCCATGGTGGAAACCCTTGCGCCCAGGATTATTGCCGGGGAACGGGCCATCTACAAGGGCGTCAGCGCCAACGTAGACTTTTACAGCGGCTTTGTGTACAGCATGCTGGATATCCCCACTGAATTATTCACTCCAATTTTTGCCATTGCCCGAATCGTGGGCTGGAGCGCTCACCGTCTGGAGGAGCTGATCAATGTGGATAAGATTATCCGCCCAGCATACCAAAGTCTCCTTCCTCCGGAAAAGAAAGCCTACCGTTCACTTGAGATACGCTAAATTTAAAAAATACCGTTTTTTCCAAAATACACATAACCAGACTTAATGCCGCGGCGCATATTCCTGATGAAGGTACAAATACTATTCAAGACGTAACGAATTTTCCATCGTTAACGAATATACCATCAGGAGGTGAAGCCATGAGTCCCAAAGAATTATCTTATATTGAAGATGCTTTAAAGCACGAACAGTTTTTAAAAAACCAATGTGATGATGCCATGAAATCCATTACTGACACCCAATTAATTTCCTGTGTACAGGAATTAAAACAGTCCCATCAGCAGATCTTTGACAGCTTATATCAGCTGGTATAAGGAAATTAAGATGGTTGCTGTTTACGAAAAAAATCTTCCGCTGCTACCAAAAAGGAAAATCCCCAGGAGCAGCTGTGGATCGAATTCAGGCGTTTAACGAAATGGAGGCTCACACATGGACGAAAAATGTATAATGGAAAATCTCCTTTTAACCACAAAGGGAGTATGTGATCTTTATCTGCACGGCACAATCGAATCATCCACATCAAATGTTCACCAAACTTTTGATTCTGCTTTAAATAAAAGTCTGGATATGCAGGATAAAATTTATCAAAGCATGAGTCAAAAAGGCTGGTATCAGCAGCAACAGGCGGAAGCCGAAAAGATCACAAAGGTAAAAAATCAATTTGCCGGAATGTAACCAAAATCGCGTTAAAAATATGAAAATATCGATAAAAAATATGGTGAAATACCCTTGAAAAGACAGCGGCAAGATGTTATACTCTTTTTTAGGCAGACCGTTAAACGGCAGACAATCATGGAAATATATTTTCCTGATTGGATAAAATAAAAAGGAGGTAACGATATGCCGCGTGGAAGAAAAAAAGCCATTACTAACCCAAACGAAGAAATCCAGGTAATTGACAATAAAATTGCCGAGCTGCAGGAGCAGATTGCCGACTTAAAAAAGCAGAGAAAGGCCGCTGTCTCCAGAGCAGATGAAGTTGCAAAGCAGCAGGTTGTGGACGCCTTCGTTGCATCTGGAAAAACTGCAGAAGAATTTTTAGCAAGCATTACTGCAGAATAAAACAACCCATCGAAAAGGAAATTGACAAACTTTCGATTTTAGCGAATTGCAAGGCTGCCTGTAGCAAAAGGAATTTTTCTTTTGTGGTGGGCAGCTTTTTACTTTATCGGAAATATGCGTCCAATAAAGCAAAAAACCTCCGTGGGACGCGCGCTCTGCGCTGAGGAATTTGGCTGTTAATGCAGCCGCGCTCCGGCGCGAGGGTCCGGCTTGCCGGACTCTTTTTTCATCCTCTGTTTTGCTTTGTCCAGAGAAATAATAGAGAAAGAATGGCTTCCAAACATAATGAAAAAACCAGGCTACTACTCTTCCGGCGAATTTGCCCGCATGGCTCATATTACTCTGCGGACAGTACGGTATTATGATCAATGTAATTTATTAAAACCTTCTCTTGTAACCGAATCCGGCGCACGGTTTTATACAGAACAGGACTTTGCCAAGCTGCAACAAATTTTGCTTTTAAAGTTTTTAGGCTTTTCCCTGGAGGATATCCGTGAAATGATCACCAGTGATTCCGATTACCAATTTATGCTGAATTCCTTAAACCTCCAGCTAAAATTGATTCAGGACCGAATCGAGCAATTACAGCTGGTAGAACAGTCCATCCAAAATACATCCCAGGCCATTACAGAGGAGCATTCCATTGACTGGAATCAACTGCTAAATTTGATTCATTTAACTGCCATGGAAAAAAGCTTGAAAAATCAATACCAGAACGCTTCCAATATTTCTGCCAGAATTAAACTTCACCGTCTGTATTCCACTAACCCCTGGGGATGGTTTCCCTGGATTTTTGAACATTGTCTCCTTCATCCAGGAATGGAAATCCTGGAAATTGGTTGCGGAAATGGTGCCCTCTGGACTGGCAGCCTTTCCAAAATTCCCGCTCCAATTCATATCACCCTTTCCGATATTTCCGAAGGAATGCTCCGGGACGCCAGGCGCACCATTGGCCCTGATGATCCCCGTTTTTCCTTCCAGGCATTTGACTGCCATCATATCCCTTATGAGGAAAAACATTTTGATCTGGTCATCGCAAACCATGTCTTATTTTACTGCGATTCTATTCAACAGGTATGCCAGGAACTGGCCCGGGTGCTAAAGCCTGGCGGATGCCTCCTGTGCAGCACCTATGGCAGGATGCATATGCAGGAAATCAGCCAGCTGGTACAAGAATTTGACGGCCGGATTGTGCTCTCCGCCAATAAGCTCTATGAGCGGTTCGGGAGGGAAAATGGTTCCCAAATTCTTTCCCCTTATTTCTCCTCTGTCACCTGGCTGGCATATGAGGATTCTCTCCTGGTTACAGAACCAGAGCCCCTGATCTCCTATATCCTTTCCTGCCATGGGAACCAGCGCCAATATATCCTGGACTCCTATTCTGAATTCCGCTCCTTTGTAAAAAAGAAAACGGCGCGGGGATTCTCCGTCACAAAGGACGCAGGGATTTTTTTGTGCGCTACGCACAGCCTTACCACAAATGGGAAGACGCTCGGAATGCGCCAGGATCACCCCTGATTTTTTGTTTCTATAATTTACCTGAACGGCAAAAAAGAAAAAAGGCTTCAAAAAATTTTAAAAAGTACTTGAAGATAACCTTACGTCACCTTTTATAATAGGATCTAGAACAAAAAATGCAAAAAAGTCTGCAAGGATAGCAGGCAAAATGGGACATACTATTGATTATCACTACGGAATACACTTACGAAAGGAAAAAGGAGATACTTATGAAAGGAATCATTCTGGCCGGAGGATCCGGCACACGGCTTTATCCCCTCACCATGGTAACATCGAAACAGCTTCTCCCCATTTATGATAAACCCATGATCTACTATCCTCTGTCTGTTTTGATGAATGCGGGAATCCGGGATGTTTTAATCATCTCCACCCCCCAGGACACTCCCCGGTTTCAGGAACTGCTGGGAAATGGACACCAATTCGGCATTTCCCTCTCTTACGCTGTCCAGCCAAGCCCCGACGGCCTGGCCCAGGCTTTCATCATCGGCGAGGAATTTATCGGCAGCGATACGGTAGCCATGGTATTAGGAGATAATATCTTTGCTGGTCACGGCCTGAAAAAGCGGCTAAAGGCGGCTGTAGCAAATGCAGAAGGCGGAAAAGGCGCTACCGTCTTTGGCTATTATGTAGATGATCCAGAACGATTCGGCATTGTGGAGTTTAACGGTGAAGGAAAAGCCATTTCCATTGAAGAAAAGCCGGAAAGGCCTAAAAGTAATTATTGTGTCACCGGCCTGTACTTCTATGATAATCAGGTAGTTGACTATGCGAAAAACTTAACGCCCAGCACTCGCGGGGAGCTGGAGATTACTGATTTAAACCGGATTTATTTGGAAAAGGGACAGCTAAATGTAGAACTCCTGGGCCAGGGCTTTACCTGGCTAGACACTGGCACCCACGAAAGCCTGGTGGATGCCACCAACTTTGTGAAAACCGTAGAAACCCATCAGCATCGTAAGGTTGCTTGTCTGGAGGAGATCGCCTACTTAAATGGGTGGATTTCGAAAGAAGACGTGCTGAAGGTTTATGAGGTGCTGAAGAAAAATCAGTATGGGCAGTATTTGAAGGACGTGCTGGATGGGAAGTATCTAGACGTGCTTCATTAAGGATTTGGAATTACTGCTATTTCTATGAAGAAAAGGAGATCGACTATGACCATTATCGTTACCGGCGGAGCCGGATTCATCGGAAGTAATTTTATTTTCCACATGCTGGACAAATATCCGGACTACCGCATTATCTGCCTGGATTGTTTAACCTACGCCGGGAATTTATCTACCCTTTCCCCGGTAATGGAGCATCCGAATTTCCGTTTTGTCAAAGACAGCATCACTGACCGGAAAGCGGTTTACCGCTTATTCGAGGAAGAGTGCCCGGACATGGTGGTTAATTTTGCTGCGGAGAGCCATGTGGATCGCTCTATTGAGAATCCAGAGGTATTTTTAGATACCAATATTAAGGGAACAGCCGTTCTCATGGATGCCTGCCGCAAGTACGGCATTGCCCGCTATCATCAGGTTTCCACTGACGAAGTATATGGAGATCTGCCGCTGGACCGGCCAGATTTATTCTTCACTGAGGAGACGCCGATCCACACCAGCAGCCCTTACAGCTCCTCTAAGGCAAGCGCGGATCTCCTGGTCCTGGCTTATCACCGTACTTACGGGCTCCCAGTTACCATTAGCCGCTGTTCCAATAATTACGGCCCCTATCATTTTCCGGAAAAGCTGATTCCCCTGATGATCGCCAACGCGTTAAATGACAAGCCTCTCCCAGTTTACGGAAAGGGAGAAAATGTCCGTGACTGGCTCTATGTAGAGGATCACTGTAAGGCCATTGATTTAATCATCCACAAGGGTAGAGCCGGGGAGGTTTACAATATCGGCGGACACAATGAGATGAAAAATATTGATATCGTCAAGATTATCTGCAGAGAGCTGGGGAAACCGGAAAGCCTGATCACCTATGTGACTGATCGGAAAGGACATGATATGCGCTATGCTATCGATCCCACTAAGATTCATCACGAGCTTGGATGGCTGCCGGAGACAAACTTCGCAGATGGCATCAAAAAGACGATTCAGTGGTATCTGGAGCATAAGGAATGGTGGGAGACCATTATCTCCGGCGAGTATCAGAATTATTACGAAAAGATGTATGGTAATCGTTAATGATGTTCCAAGGTTTCCTGATATGTTCACTGGCAGGATACCAGACGCGAACAATAACAGGATGCTCTCATTTTGGCGAAACGAGGAAAAAACGCGATGAAAATATTGGTTACTGGTGTCAAGGGACAGCTGGGATACGATCTTGTAAATGAATTAACTGGCCGGGGGCATGAGCCCGTCGGCGTGGATATTGAAGAAATGGATGTTACTGACCCTGCCTCCGTGCATTCCGTTATCCGTGAAAATCATCCGGACATGGTCGTCCATTGTGCCGCATGGACTGCAGTGGACGCGGCGGAGGATGCAGAGAATCAGGAAAAGGTCCATCAGGTAAATGGGCTCGGCACTGAATATATTGCTAAAGTCTGCAGGGAGCTTGGTTGCCCGATGATGTACATCTCCACAGATTATGTTTTTGACGGCCAAGGGACAGAACCCTGGGATCCGGATTGTAAGGATTACCGGCCGCTAAATGTTTACGGGCGAACCAAACTGGAAGGAGAGCTGGCGGTTAGCCGAAATCTGGATCAGTTTTTTATCGTCCGCATTGCCTGGGTATTTGGAATAAATGGAAAGAATTTCATTAAAACCATGCTGAATATTGGGAAGACCCATGATCGCCTCACGGTGGTGAATGACCAGATTGGCACTCCCACCTATACCTTTGATCTGGCAAGGCTTTTAGCGGACATGCTGGAGACGGACAAATATGGTTACTATCACGCCACCAATGAGGGCGGTTACATCAGCTGGTATGATTTCGCCAAGGAAATTTTCTCCCAGGCTGCCCAGATGGGGCATGAAGAGTATGCCCCAGACCATCTTGAGCTGGTTCCGGTCACTACTGCCCAGTACGGTGTTTCCAAAGCGGCCAGGCCATTTAACAGCCGGTTAAATCGGAGCAAGCTTGTAGAAAATGGGTTTACCCCCCTTCCAGACTGGCGGGATGCCCTCCGGCGGTATTTACAGGAAATTTTATAAGCTACAGCAGAAAGTGAATGATAAGGAGTTAGCAATCATGGGACAGATAACAGTAGAAAAAAACGTGGGAGGCATTGAGGGTCTCTGCGTGATCCAGCCGGCAGTCCACGGTGACGCCAGAGGCTATTTTATGGAAACCTATAATCAGCGGGATATGGCCGAGCAGGGCTTAACCATGGTATTTGTGCAGGATAATCAGTCCTGCTCCACCAAAGGCGTACTTCGCGGCCTTCATTTCCAGAAGAACTATCCCCAGGGTAAGCTGGTGCGGGTGGTGAATGGCTCTGTATTTGACGTAGCGGTGGATCTGCGCGGCGGAAGCAAAACCTATGGCAAATGGTTCGGGGTGGAGCTGACCGGGGAGAACAAGAAGCAGTTCTACATTCCCCAGGGCTTTGCCCACGGTTTCCTTGTTTTAAGCGAGAGCGCAGAATTTTGCTACAAGTGTACGGATTTTTATCATCCTTCTGATGAAGGAGGCCTGGCCTGGAATGACCCGGAGATCGGCATTGTATGGCCCAATGTAACTGGAGCCTACAACGGCACCCCCTCCTCCAAAGGATATCAAATGACGGATGGCACGCCTTTGACGATGAGTGAAAAGGATCAGCTGTGGCTTGGCCTTGGGGAAACCTTCCATTTTTAAGTCAAAAAGAGGACGACAGAGTATCCTTATTCTGTCGTCCTCTTCTTAACCATCTCTCTCCAGTTTATTGTCTTTCTTTCATGGACAATTAACTGTGTTTCCTAAGAAACGCAATCCATTCTTCCTTCTCATATACTGGAAAGGTAATCTCTCTGCCATCCACATATACTGTGGGCACCTGGCGGATATTCAGATGGCTTCTGGAGTAATCCACAGCCTCCTTCTGCTTCTGAGTATAAACCCCTTCCTCCAGAATCTTACAAAATTCCTTCGCGTCCAGCCCCACTTCACTGGCCAGCTCCTTAAGGACATCAATCTGCCCGATGTCCTTCTCCTGGATAAAGTAGGCCCGATACACCTGACTTGCATAGGCATTCCCCGCTCCCTTGCTCTCTGCATAGTGCCAGCCCTCAAAGGCCAGACGGGTATAGGGACGAGGCACTACCGCCGGTGGAAGCTTAATCTCAAGGCCCAGCTCCCTTGCCGGCTCCTCCAGTACCTTGTATCCCTCTCTGCGCTTCTTATCGTGAAACGTGTCTACCGGCTCTGCCGGTTCCTGGGTCAACTCATAGGGCTGGATGCAGATCTCCGCCTGAACTCCCGACTCATCCAGCGCCTGCTTTAACGCCTCGCTTGCCACAATACAATATGGGCACACAAAATCGGTGACAAATTGAATCTTCATATGCTGCTCCTTTTGGAATCGGCCTATCACTTAAATAGCCCCTTCTTCTTGGGCTTCTCTCCCTCCGGATACACGCCGGTCATCGCTTCGTCAAATTTCCGCAACGCTTCCTTCTGCGCTTCATTCATCCGCTCAGGCACCTGGATTACCAAAGTCACATAGTGGTCGCCACGCAGATTTCGGTTGCGCAGGGAGGGCACACCTTTTCCCTTTAACCGTACCTTGGTATCTGTCTGGGTTCCCGCCTTTACCTCGTACTCCACCTCTCCGTCCACAGTCTTGATGCGGATGGGGCCGCCCAATGCTGCCTTGGCGAAGGAGATAGGTACAGTGGAAAAGATACTGGTATCCTGTCTCTTGAAAATGGGATGTTGAGAAACTACAGCTTCCACCAGGAGATCGCCTCTCTCTCCTCCATTTCTCCCCGGTTCTCCAGCCCCTGCCAGACGGACGCTCTGTCCGTTGTCTATGCCTGCCGGAATAGATACTTTAAATTTCTTTCGGGTTGTTTTATATCCGGTGCCGTAGCAATCTGGGCACTTCTCTTTAATCACCTTGCCGGCGCCGCCGCAGTCCGAACAGGTCTGGACATTCTGTACCTGCCCAAAGAAAGACTGCTGCACATAAGTAATCTTTCCTTTTCCATTACACTTGCTGCAGGTAACTGGTGTTGTCCCAGCCTTAGCGCCAGTGCCCTGGCAGCTCTTACATTCCTCTTTATAGTTGATCTCGATCTCCTTCTCACAGCCGAATACTGCTTCTTCAAAGGTGATCCGGACCGCACTGCGTACATTGGCCCCCCGCATGGGTCCATTGCTTGCGCGGCCCCGGCTGCGTCCTCCTCCGAAAATGTCGCCGAAAATATCCCCAAAGATATCTCCCATATCCGCGCCGCCAAAGTCAAACCCGCCGAATCCGCCTCCACCGGCGCCTCCATCAAATGCCGCGTGGCCGAACTGGTCATATTGCTGACGCTTCTGAGGATCGCTTAATACGCCGTAAGCCTCTGACGCCTCCTTAAACTTCTCCGCTGCCGCCTCATCGCCAGGATTGGCATCCGGATGGTACTTTTTCGCCAAGACACGGTATGCCTTCTTAATAGCGGCGTCATCTGCGTCCTTGGAAACGCCTAAGACTTCATAATAATCTCTCTTCTCTGCCATAGCTTAAATCCTCTCAATCCATTTCGCCTGCCGGGCGCTCCTGTGAATCAACACCGCAGCGATCGCCGCCCCTTTGTATCGGCAGCCCGAAGACGCTTTTACGATTCCTGTTCCCGGCTCTCTTCCAGGTAAAGGAACCCTTAATCGGTAATAGGGGTTTGCAAAAAATCCCTGCAAATCCCCTTTCTATCCTTGTATCCGGCGGCTGTATGCCACCGGATTTTGTGCGATATTATTTTATACTTCTTTAAAGTCGCCGTCAACTACATCATCGCCATAATTTGCGCTGCTCTGTCCAGCGCCAGCTCCCATATCCGGGCCTGGGCCTGCCTGGCCGGCTCCTGCCGCCTGAGCCTGCTCATAGACTTTAGCAAACAATTTCTGGGCGCTGTTCATCAGCTTCTCCTTGCCGCTCTTAATCTCATCGATCTGCGCATCAGTCATCTGATCCACAGGAGCCTTATTGATGGCTTCCTTCAGGGCATTTAAATCGGCCTCTACCTCTGATTTATCCGCGGCATCAATCTTGTCTCCTACTTCCTCCATAGCCTTTTCTGTCTGGAATACCAGGGAATCCGCATCATTTCTGGCATCAATGGCTTCTTTCTTCTTCTTGTCCTGAGCCTCATACTCTGCCGCTTCCTTCACCGCCTTCTGGATATCGTCATCAGACATATTGGATCCGGAGGTGATAGTAATGTGCTGCTCTTTACCAGTGCCTAAATCTTTGGCGGAAACATTTACGATACCATTGGCATCAATGTCAAAGGTAACTTCAATCTGAGGAACGCCTCTTCTTGCGGGCGGAATCCCATCCAGACGGAACTGGCCTAATGTCTTATTGTCTCTTGCAAACTGACGCTCGCCCTGAACTACATGAATGTCTACGGCAGTCTGATTATCAGCTGCTGTGGAAAATACCTGGCTCTTCTTTGTCGGAATAGTGGTATTTCTCTCAATCAGTCTGGTGGCTACGCCGCCCATGGTCTCGATGGACAGAGACAACGGGGTTACATCCAACAGCAGGATATCCCCTGCGCCGGCGTCTCCTGCCAGCTTGCCGCCCTGAATAGCAGCGCCAATGGCAACACACTCATCGGGATTTAAAGACTTGCTGGGCTCTTTTCCGGTGATCTGTTTTACCTTATCCTGGGCGGAAATCATACGAGTGGATCCACCTACTAATAACACCTTCCCCAGCTCAGATGCGGTAATTCCTGCATCCTTTAAGGCATTCTGTACTGGTATCGCCGTCCTCTCGATCAGGTCATGGGTCAACTCGTCGAATTTTGCTCTGGTCAAATTTACATCCAAATGCTTCGGCCCCTCTGGTGTAGCGGTAATAAAGGGCAGATTGATATTCGTTGTGGTCGCGGTGGAAAGCTCTTTCTTTGCCTTCTCTGCCGCTTCCTTTAATCGCTGAAGCGCCATCTTATCATTGGAAAGATCCACACCCTCAGCATTCTTAAATTCGGTAATCAGCCACTGAGTCACCGCGTTGTCGAAATCGTCGCCACCTAAGCGAGTATCGCCGTTGGTAGAAAGTACCTCGATCACGCCGTCGCCGATCTCGATAATGGAAACATCGAATGTACCGCCGCCCAGGTCATAAACCATGATCTTCTGCTCTTTCTCATTATCCAGTCCGTAAGCTAAGGCTGCCGCAGTGGGCTCATTGATGATTCGCTTAACATCCAGGCCTGCGATTTTTCCCGCATCCTTGGTGGCCTGACGCTGAGCATCATTAAAATACGCGGGAACCGTGATAACCGCTTCTGTTACCTTCTCGCCCAGATAGCTTTCTGCATCTGCCTTCAGCTTCTGGAGAATCATCGCGGAAATCTCCTGAGGTGTATAGCGCTTATCATCAATACTTACCTTATAATCGGTTCCTATATGTCTTTTAATGGAAGAGATGGTACGATCCGCATTGGTCACTGCCTGCCGCTTCGCCGGCTCGCCTACCAGACGCTCCCCAGTCTTTGTAAAAGCTACGATGGACGGGGTAGTGCGGATGCCTTCTGCGTTTGCAATAACCGTTGGCTTGCCGCCTTCCATTACGGCTACGCAGCTATTCGTCGTACCTAAATCAATACCAATAATCTTGCTCATCGTTTTTCCTCCTATTTTTTCAAACTAATCTCGTTAACAACTTCAGTTATGTTCCTTCCGCTAGGCTCGTAAAGACCTCACCAAGTGTCAGGAACGACTTTCGCACTAAGCTCGAAAAGACCTCGCTAAGTGCTCAATGTCAGTTCGCAACCTGTACCATGCTGTGGCGTACGACGCTGTCACGATACAGATAGCCTTTTTGCAGTTCTTGGGAGATAATATTTTCTCCAAAGCTTTCATCATCAATATGCATCACCGCATTGTGGAAATTAGGGTCGAACTCCTTTCCCACCGCCTCGATGGGGCTTACTCCCATATCCTCCAGCGTCTTCATGAACTGCTTATAAATCTTTTCCATCCCCTCTGCAAAAGGTGTCTCCTTTGCATCCTCGGGAACCGCTGCCAAGCCTCTCTCAAAGTTATCTACCACCGGAAGAATTTTCTCAATAATATCCTTTGCCCCAATCTCATACATGGCAGACTTTTCCTTCTCGGTCCGCTTCCGGAAATTATCAAATTCAGCCATGGATCGCTTCAGCCGATCCGTCAGCTCCTCTATCTTCTCATCCCTTGGATCCTTCTTCTCCTTTTTATGGAAGAAACCCTTTTTTTCCTTTTCTGAATTCTCCGGGGATGCTGCCTCACCTTCTTCCCCAATCTCCGGGGCATCCGCTTCCTCCGCCGATATTTCTTCCCCAGCATTTTCTGCCGGTTCCTCATCCACATCTGTCAATGGTTCGGGAATCTCCCGTTCCTCCTCAAAGCCTTCCTCTGGCTGCTGATTCTTTTTTATCGTATCTTCCACTTCCATCACCTTTCCTTATAGTGTGCTGACCACTTGACAAGCGCAGCGGTGGCTACGGCTAGGAAATCTAACCTCCGTCACCTTCCGGTGATTGGTTAAACGCTAAGTCAAGCTGGCTCATCACATTCCGCAAGGTGCTCACCACCTTATCATAATCCATGCGCTTCGGCCCTACGATGCCAATGGTTCCTCTCAGTCCCTCGCCTAATACATAATTAGCGGTTACCACGCTGCAATCTTTCATGGACTGTACCGGCATTTCGTCCCCAATATACACCTGTATCCCAGTGCCCGCATCCTCTTCCGAAGAGTTCACATCCGCAATCAGTTCCTGAAGCATTTCCTTCTGTTCAAAGGTGCTTAAAAGCTTACTGGCCTTCTCCCCATCGCTTAACTCCGGATACTTGAAGATATTTGTGGCTCCGCTGGTGTAAATTGGAAGATCCTCCGTCTCCGCCCGGACAGCCTCTGCAATCTGATCCAGAACCGATTCGACAACAATACTGTGAACCCCTGCCTGCTCTTTTAATTTTGCAATTAAACTCAAATTAATTTCTTCCACCATCAAGCCATTCAGCGAACTGTTTAACAAAATATTCAAGTTCAGAATGTCCTCATCCCGAAGAGTCTTCTCCAGGGGAATCATACTGTTCTTAATAATATTCCCCTCCATCACCAGTACCAAAAGGAGTTTCTCCGCATCCACTTTGGAGAGCTGGATAAACTTCAACTTATTCTGATGATACTGCGGGCCGCTAATCAGCGCTGCATAATTAGTATTGGAAGCCAGCATTTGCACCAGACGCTTTAGTACCAGCTCCAGGCGATCCACTCGCTGGAACATCAGCTCCTGCACCTGATTTATCTCCTGATCCTTTTCCTCCATCAGCTGATCCACGTAAAACCGGTACCCCTTATCTGATGGAATCCGCCCCGCCGATGTATGAGGCTGGACGATATAGCCCATTTCCTCCAGATCTGACATTTCATTACGAATCGTGGCAGAGCTTAATTTTAAATCAGAATATTTGGAAATAGTTCTGGAGCCAACCGGCTCTCCGGTTTCCAGGTAGGTTTTAATGATTGCCTTTAATATGGTAACCTTCCTTCCGTCTAACTCCATTCCATCCCGCCTTTCTGTTGATCCTGCAAAGCTTGTTAGCACTCAACACTAACGAGTGCTAATTTCTACATAAGTTAATATATTACAATCCATATTATTTGTCAATACTCTTTTTTAAAACTTATCAAAAAAAGGATTGTCTCCCACAGCGCAATATCCTTTCCTCCTGGTATAACATATTTAGTAACTTTCTCATAGGATTGATTAATGTCTACGGCAAAACGCGATATCACATTGGATACACACAGCAGCCAGAAAAATACTCGGCCATTCCTTCCTCTTGACATTTAACATTTTTGTAATATAATAGTAATAGAATGTTGTTGGACACATTTCGACAGCGTGTGAACAATTACAATCGAATCCGTTAACAGAATTTATGAATTGGCGAGGTACTAACTATGAAGACTTCAATTTTTAAAGGATGTAACGTCTTTCTCTTGTCCTTGGCAGCAGCCATCCTTATGGCTTCTCCGGTCAGTGCCGCCAGTGTACAGGGCGGAATTACCAGTGTAAACTCCAAAACTGTTGCAGGCTGGGCATGGAATCCAGAGAATACCAACGATGTCCAGAAGGTAGAGATTCATATCTTCCAGGCTGGAAAATCCGAACCGGTAAAGTACATACATGTCACAGCAGATCAGTATCGTGATGATCTAGTTGCTGAATTAAAGGATGGATGGCATGGATTCTCTGCCAAAGTAGACTGGTCCCAGTTAAGTGGTAATGATTTTAAAGTGAAGGCATATGCGGTAAAAGATGGTTCCTATTATATGCTAGGAGATCCTGTAAGCTACAGCAAATCCTCTTCCCAGAGCACCAAGAAAACTCCGCCTAAGAGTGCCATGACAACTACTGCGGACACATCCGTTGCCATGGTTCCCCCACTTACTACGGTTGCAGCAGGCCCTTCTGTTTCACCAGGCTCTGGCGCCATAAGCGCGGTAGTTTCAGCGGTTCCGGCTTCAGCCTCTGGGAATGAGCAGTCTCTGGGCATCTTTTCTATCAGTGGCTATTGCGCCTGTGAGCTGTGCGGCAGCGGTTTAGGCATTACCTATTCTGGGGTTGTCCCTCAGGCTAACCATACGATTTCTGCTGATCTGTCTCTTCTTCCTTTAGGAAGTAAGGTGCGCATCGGAGGCATTATTTATACCGTAGAAGATAAAGGTTCCAGTATTATGGGAAATATGATCGATATATTTTATGCCAGTCATGAAGAAGCTATGGCTCACGGCCGGACAGAAGCGGAAGTATTTTTAATCCAGTAGCAAACCTAAAATTACCGAAAAACGGCCTTAGAAGGCCGTTTTTCTCTCTTTTATATTCAATATCCTTTTTCTGATTTTATTCATTTTCTTCTTTAAATCCCCATATTTTTTGTAACATTTTACCGATCTTTTCCTTCCTTTGGAATGTCCTGGCTTTTTTCGCCTCCCAATTCCCTTGACAAAATTGAAAAAAGAGGTAAAATAGGCAATGCCAGTGGTTATTACAAAAGTGTTACATTCTTATATTTTGTGTTAACTATTAATTGCTGTTTTGTGTCGAATTAATTGCTATTTTGTATCGCGCAGAGCGGTAATGGGAAAGCGAGGTTGAAATTTTATGAAAACAATGGATTTAAAAAAACACTTGAGGAATTTGATTTTTGCCGCCGCCTTAATGCCAGGCGCCAGCATGACCGTCATGGCAGCCCCGGTTCACGGCAATATTGATGATATACAAGATAATTCCATCTCAGGATGGGCCTGGGATGAAGAAACTCCAGAGGAGTCCCTGGAAGTTTCTGCAGTCATCTCTAACAGCAACGGTACTGTGGTGGGAGAGGCCGCTGCCAGCGCGGATATCCAGCGAAACGATGTTGCTGCTTGCGGATTCGGCAATGGAGCCTGTGGATTCTCCATCCCCCTGGACTGGTCTCAGTTTCCCGACGGTACCTACACCGTCCAGGTGATAGCCAATAACCAGCCAGTAGGCATAGCGCGGCAATATGTCAATGGACAGCCACGGCTCCGTTCCTTAGGCGTCTTTAAAACCACCGGCTACTGTCCCTGCCGATCCTGCTGCGGAAAATGGGGGCTGCGAACCAGCACTGGAGCCATTCCAACGGCAAATCACACCATTGCCGTTGATCCCCGAGTCATTCCCTATGGAACAAAGCTGATGATTAATGGAATCATCTACACTGCAGAGGATTGCGGCGGAGGCGTAAATGGCAATCATATTGACATCTTTTTTAATACCCACGGCAGAGCCCGCATGCAGGGCGTTCAATACGCAGAGGTTTTCCTGGTAGAAGCATAGGCAGGAAAAAAGAAAATCGCTGGCATCTGGGCTGACGCAACACCAATAGCCCAAAAAACAGCCGGTACGGTGAAATCATTCATTCCGCCGTGCCGGCTGCTTTTCTGTTATTTTCCGTTAATTTTCTAATCTTCTGAGCCAGTTTCCAGTAAAAATTCACTGAGCACATAATTGCTCACATCGATCCCCCACTGGGTCAATGCAATGTATCGTCCATTTCTCACCAACAGCCCCTCCTCGGTCAGCTTCCTCAGGACATCCCCATAAATAGAATCCACATGGACGCCAAACTCCCGGGTAAATGCTGCAGCCGATATGCCCTCAGTCATCCGTAACCCCAGGAACATAAATTCCTCCATCTGTTCCTTCCGGCTTTGTACATGGATCTCCCCGTGAAGCTGTTCTAAACCATCCAGAGAAAAGTCCAGCTTCTGATATTGATCCAGATCAGACTCATTGCAAAAGCGTCTGCCGTTCACATAGGAAGAAGCGCCCAGACCGATGCCCAGATACTCCTTTCCCGTCCAGTAGCCGATATTATGGCGGCAGGTAAAGCCGGATCTGGCATAATTAGAAATCTCGTAAGAATGATATCCTGCCTCCTCCAAAAGGCTCCTGGTAAGATAATACATCTGCCGTTCTTCCTCTTCTCCCAAAAGATCTGGCCACTGGGATAGGGGATCCAAGCCAGCACCGTCCCCCTGGCCCGGATCTGCTCCCTGAGCAGCTGCCTGTCCATTCCCTTGTCCGTTCTCCAGATAATGACGGCCAAAGGCGGTTCCCTCTTCCAGAATCAAGCTGTAAGCGGAGATATGCTCCGGCTTAAGCATAATCACCTTCTTCAGGGTATTTTTCCAGGACTCCAGGCTCTGGCCGGGAATAGCGCTCATTAAATCCACGTTAATATTGGTAAAGCCCGCCATCCTGGCGCTCTGAAAGCCCTTTAAAAAGTCTTCAAAAGTATGGATCCGTCCCAGGCGCTTCAACTCCTCATTGTTTGCCGATTGCAGCCCCAGGCTCAGCCGGTTGATCCCCGCCGCCAGGTACACCGGAAGCTTTTTGGACAACCGTGTGCCCGGGTTTGCCTCAATGGTAATCTCCGCGCCCTCTGCCACAGAAAAAGATTTCTTTACTGCCTGCATCAGCAGCGTGATCTGCTCTGGTTCCAGCAGGGAAGGGGTTCCCCCACCGATAAAAATTGTCTCCACCCGGCAGTCCTCATACCAGGGGCCCGAGGATAAAATCTCGCTTCTCAGCTGATCCATGTACTCTACTTGTAGCCGTTTCTCCGCTTCGAAAGAAAGGAAATCGCAGTAAAGACATTTCTGCGCACAGAATGGAATATGAATATATAATTCCAGGCTCTTCTTATGGTCCATCTTTCACCTCATCTGCAGTCTGCGCAAGTCCCATTACTCGTCATCCAGCTTTAATACACTCATAAAGGCCTTCTGGGGAATTTCCACATTGCCAATCTGGCGCATCCGCTTCTTTCCTTCCTTCTGTTTCTCTAAAAGTTTTCTCTTCCGGCTGATATCTCCGCCATAGCACTTGGCCAGCACGTCCTTTCGCATGGCCTTAACAGTCTCCCTAGCTATGATCTTTCCTCCCACCGCGGCCTGGATGGGGATCTCAAAGAGATGTCTGGGGATCTCCTCCTTCAGCTTTTCACACATCCTTCGTCCCCGCTCATAGGCAGACGCCGCGTGTACAATGAAGGAGAGGGCATCCACCTCTTCTTTATTCACCAGGATGTCCAGCTTCACCAGCTCTGAGCGCTGATACCCCTTCAAGTCATAGTCAAAGGAGGCATAGCCACGGGAACGTGACTTTAATGCATCGAAAAAGTCGTATATAATCTCATTCAAGGGCAGCTCGTACTTTAGTAGGGCTCTGGTCTCCTCCATATATTCCATTCCCAGGTAAACGCCCCGGCGTTCCTGGCACAGCGTCATGATCGCGCCCACAAACTCAGTGGTAACCATAATTTCCGCGCTGACTATTGGCTCCTCCATATAGTCGATCTCAGAAGGATCCGGAAGATTCGAGGGATTAGTCAGCTCAATTCTTTCCCCGTTTTTCTTAAATACATGGTAGATTACCCCCGGCGCCGTTGTCACCAAATCCAGGTTGTATTCTCGCTCCAGCCGTTCCTGGATGATCTCCAGGTGCAGAAGGCCTAAAAACCCGCACCGAAAACCAAAGCCTAAAGCCAGGGAGGTCTCCGGCTCAAAGAAAAGAGAGGCGTCATTCAGCTGGAGCTTCTCCAAAGCATCCCGAAGATCCGGATATTTGGCGCTATCTGCAGGATAAAGCCCGCAGTACACCATAGAAGTCACCTTTTTATAGCCTGGCAGAGGGGCATCACATGGATTCATTCGGTCAGTAACCGTGTCCCCCACTTGAGTGTCCTTGACATTTTTAATGCTGGCGGTAATATACCCTACCGTCCCGGCGCTCAGCTCCTCGCATGGGATAAACTGGCCTGCCCCGAAATATCCCACTTCTACTACATCGGCCTCTGCTCCTGTTGCCATCATGCGAATGGAGGTCCCCTTCTCCACTCTTCCCTCCTTTATCCGGCAGAAGATAATCACCCCTTTATAAGGATCGTAAAGAGAGTCAAAAATCAGCGCCTTTAACGGCGCCTCCTTCTCCCCCTTTGGAGCCGGAATTTTCTGGACGATTGCCTCCAGCACCGCATCCACATTAAGCCCTGTTTTCGCAGAAATTCTGGGCGCGTCGTGAGCCTCCAAGCCAATCACATCCTCAATCTCCTCTGCCACCCGTTCCGGATCCGCGCTGGGCAGGTCTATCTTATTAATCACCGGAAATACATCCAGATCATGATCAAGCGCCATATAAACATTGGCCAGGGTCTGAGCCTCGATCCCCTGAGCAGCATCTACCACCAGCACTGCCCCGTCGCAGGCTGCCAGCGACCGGGACACTTCATAATTAAAGTCCACATGCCCTGGAGTATCGATCAGGTTAAAAATGTATTCCTGTCCGTCCGCAGCTGTATAAACGGTGCGAACCGTCTGCGCCTTGATGGTGATCCCCCGCTCCCTCTCGATATCCATATTATCTAAGATCTGATCTTGCATCTCTCTCTGAGTCAAAAGCCCTGTCTTCTCGATAATCCGGTCCGCCAAGGTGGACTTGCCGTGGTCCACATGAGCAATAATGCAGAAATTGCGGATATTCTTTTGTTCAATATTCGCCATATATTCCCTCTCTTCCTAAATCGGAATGCCACATTTGTTGTGACGTTCACGCTTAAATATATCGTAGCTGTTCAGTAACTTTACCGCTACGGATAAAAATCTATTGAATATCGCTCTCTTACGGTCAGCGCAACAAGCGCCCTCACTTTGCTGGAGTACCCTGTGCAGACCTACGGAACAGTTACAATATATCATTTTTTCAGTTTCCGCGCAACACCATCGTGAAAACTTCCGCTAATGGCTCCATGGCATTCTTCACTTCCTCAAAGGTATTGGTCTGAGCTCCAGCCTCGATCAGACAGGAAGCCGGGCGAAGGTGCTGATTATAGCGAAGCCCTTTTAGATAAATCTTCCTGGTAAAGCCTGGGTAATAAGCCGCCGCCTTTAACTGCAGCTGGAGGCTGAAAGCCAGATTCCCCTCGCGATTAGGATTATCCAGATAAGGGATCGGCCCATCCGGTGTCTGGCTCAATCCATTAAAGAACATAACCTGTGCTGTCGGCTTTCCTTCTATCTCTGTCACCAGCCTTGTCTTCTCCCCCACCCCGTCCCGGTGAAGATCAATCACCACCTGAATCGAAGGATGTTCCTGGATAATCTTGCTGATTCCTTCCAAAGCATAGGTGTAGGCCTTATTTCGATCCAGTTCTCCCTGATGGACATCATAGATTGATTTATCATGATACACAGAAAATCCCTTTTCCTCCAAAAGCTCAGTCAGGTAATCCCCCACTGCCACAATATTCTCTCCAACCCCGGATCCGGCAAAGCCCTCCTGAGAATGAGTGTGGTAGATCAGGATAACCGGTCCCTCCTGCCCCTGATTCTCCAGCTGAAAATTCCACTTCAGAAGCTTTCTCACATCCATCAGCTGCCGATCCGCAGTAGTAGAGGTATGTACACTGTAGAAATGACTCATCAGAAAATCATAATCCTCCAGCTGGGCCAGCTGATAGGTCTGGCCGGGAAAAGAAAACCTCCTGGATATTGCCTGGTTCTCCTCCTCCGTTCCTCCAGTTTCTTCATTCCCGTAAAGCGCCAGATATTCATGCTCACGATAAAAGGCATCCATCTCCCGGCTTAACTGGTACGCCGGATCCGCCTCTCTGCCGCGCCCTTTTTCTTCTCCGGAAAGCATCGGCGCTGGATAAAATTGACTCCAGATATTCCGGAAAAATCCATGTGCCACTGTCCAGACCATTTCTTGAATTTCCGGCTGATCCCATCCCCGGGAACCAGGAATGGACAGCGCCAGAAAAAGCAGTCCTGCCGCTGCCATGGAAATCGCCCTTCTTCTCCACCGGTTCCCTCCCCGTCCCCTCTTCACGCCATCACCTGCTAAACTCCATTATGAACATCATATGCTGGCACCTGCTGGTGAAATTCTTAAAAGCTCTTAATGCTTCATCCTGCGAAGGCGATCTCAATCGCCTGGGCAATCACTTTTCCCAGCTGCTTTACCCTATCCTCAATATCTGGCGGCGTCACAAACATGGGGCCGAATTCCGGCTCTAAAAGCTCTCGAATTAGTGCATATTGCTCTTCCGGATCCAGGCCGTTCAAATACTGTCCTGCCCCCTTCGTCCCTTTTCCCATCTCCAGCGCCTTTACCATAGCCTCTATGGTATCCTGGACAATGGCTGCCGCCCCCACCACCGTAGGTACACCAATGGCCAACACCGGTACGCCTAAAATCTCCTCCGTCAGCCCGCTCCTGTGATTCCCCACCCCAGATCCCGGGCGAATCCCAGTATCGGTAAGCTGGATGGTGCAGCCCAGCCGATGAACACTTCTGGCGGCCAGCGCATCAATGGCAATCACCAGCTCCGGCCTGGTCTCCTCCACCACGCCCTTCAAAATCTCTGCTGTCTCCATCCCCGTCTGAGCCATTACCCCTGGGGCAATCCCGCTGATAGCCGCCATTCTGTGCTCCTTTAAAAACCCTTCTCCGTACTGCCCATCATAATGTCTGGTCACCTGCAGATCCTGTAGTACCCTAGGGCCTAAGGAATCCGGGGTCACGTACAGATTTCCCAACCCCACCACCAGGACACTCCCCGGCATCTTCCCACCCTTCTTCCCGTCTGTCCCCTTCCCCTCCCGAATTAGCCTGCGAATCTGTGTCGCCAGTTCATCCTCTAACTTCTTTACCGCCTCCTCCCCCTTCCTCTCAAATCCCCGGGCCTCCATGGTCAGGTAGATTCCTTTCTCCTTTCCCATGGCCTTCGCCCCTCTCTCATCCAATATCCTCACCTCTGTAATCTTTATTTCTCTCCCATCCTGAAACCACTCCCTCAGCGAAACCCCCCGAATCTCCCCTCCGTCGCCGGGAAACCGCTCTTTCTCTTCCACTGCCAGGTCAGTCCGCAGGGCTAAGCCAGAATCGCCAGATAGCCTCTGTCCCTTCATCTGCCTAAGCCTATTCCCGGGGCTCCTTCTGGCTCCCGATGCCCTTTGCCCGCCAGGCCTTCTCTTCCATCGAATTCTCTTCATCATCAATATAACCCCTTCCTTAAATGATCTGACCGTAATAACTATCTTTTCAAAAAATACGCAAATTATGTATTGACATCCTCTACAATTTTGAGTATGATAATAAAGTATGTTTCACATTGAACTGTCCGTGTCCAGACTTTGATGGAAAACACAAAGAAATACATTGACGAATGGAGGTGTAGGAAATGGCAAATATCAAATCTGCTAAGAAACGTATTTTAGTTAATGAAACCAAGGCTGCCAGAAATAAGGCAATCCGGTCCAAAGTTAAAACCGCAATCAAGAAGGTAGACGCTGCTGTTGCTGCTGGTGACAAGGCTGCTGCACAAGCTGCGCTCACAGCTGCTACCACAGAGATCGATAAGGCTACCACCAAGGGCGTGTATCATAAGAATACTTCGTCCCGCAAGGTATCCCGTTTAGCGAAAGCTGTAAATAACATTGCTTAATTTATAGACAAGTTATAAGGTAAGAAAGCCTCTGTTCCGCAGGTGTGTCGGAACAGAGGCTTTTTCTTTTAGACAAAGAAAAAGACGAGTGCTCAGTGTTTAACCAGCACTCGTCAAAGTGGACCTGGCGGGAATCGAACCCGCGTCCGAAAACCAATTCCCTGTTCTTCTACTATCATAGTCTATTATTTTTCATTCCCTCCACCGCCCGAAAACAGACATCCTGACGGCTTCAGTAGCTTCATCATACGCCCGCACAGGCAAAGCTTACTGTGCGTCGTTTCCTACATCGTCGATGCCAGACGCTTAATGTGTAGGTGCATCAAGGCTGACAGCTGCAATTAAGCAGCGATTGCTAAATTATCTTCAGCGTTTGTATTTAATTTTGCCATTTAACCCATCGCATGGGGATAGCTTCACCAGCTGCATGGCCCCCGTCGAAA
>CATJIO010000126.1 GCA_949740725.1 uncultured Lachnospiraceae bacterium
AATGTCTGATTCCTCATATCTTCCATAGCTCGGCACATAATCTCGATTCCCTCCTTGCTCTCTTTGAAAAATCTCACCCTGTCTGCCAGTGTCCCATAGTACATGTCCGCTGCGTCTGTGCAGGAGAAGTCATGCATTAACTTCCCGATTGGCGTATCTCCACGGTAAGCGCCATTTACATACAGTATGTGCCAACCGTCCTCAAATCTTTCTCTGGTTCCTATCATCATCAAGCAGGCGAAAGCCTCTTAGCCTCGGTAAATCTTCCGGATGTTTCTGGTCTATCTGTTCCGTCACGGTCAATCTTCCCACCTGCTTTCCCTTCCCTTTTCGTATCTCCATACTACCATAAACCTCCTGATTTTACAAGCAGGGGGCCAGTAGCTTTCTGAATCCCGGCTTCCTGCCGTTATCGTTTTTTCACATCTGCCGTATCTCATTGCTCAACCTATCTAGCCTCCGCAATGGACTTATGCAGCCGTAAAATCATTGGGTATGTCTATGGCACCTCAATGACGGCGGAACTGGCAGTAAAGAATAGCATGCCTGAATGTCAGGGATACTGAGGGTATCCTCCCGCATAGCGACCTGGAAAGCCAGTATACGAGCCAGATAGTTGAAAGATATTTGGTCAGCAAGGGGATTGTGCACTTGTTCAGCCGTAAGGGGAATCCATAGGACAATGCTTGTATGGAATCCTTCCATTCCGTGCTGGAAAAGGAAGAAATCTATCTCCATACCTATTCAGATTCAACGTAAGCCGAAAAGCAATCTTTGAATATATTGAAGGTTGGTATAACCGTAAAAGAATACATCGTGCGATTGGCTACATAACCCCTCAACAAAAGGAGGATGAAGAACTCAAAAAACCAGCATAATCTTTCAACTTTTTTTGCCTAAAGTATTGACGTAAGTCCAACCAAAGGGAATGTACCCTCAGTGGACAAAGGGATACGCCTTATCTGTCCCCCCCCCTTGGATTTTTTGCCATAGCCACCGTTACGCCTCCCTTCTCCGCCTTACAGGCTGAACATTCATTCTGTGTCATTTGGCTAATAGTAAATGTGTCAGCAAACTAGACAAAACGATTCATAATCTACATAGGACAGCGATTTTTAAGCGCGTTATGATTTACCGCGCTCAGTATAGCGAGAGAATGCAAATAACGACTTATCAAATGAAAAAACTTTTTGTATAATTTTCGTGATTGCATCACATGGGAGATAAAATATCTGAACTTATATGAAGATGGTTTTCTTAGATTTTTTTCATCTGCGAAAGGGAAGAATAGGAGAATTTCCTTGCAAAAATAAGATGATCCTGGCTGATACCCCTGTATCGACGTAATTTTACCACATGTTCGGGAGAAATGCTACTTATTTTTTTGATTTTTTTTGTAAATATACGGTATCGTAGTAGGAAATTGGAACAAATCCGGTTGTTTATGGTCAGATTTGTGGTCAAAATCTAAGGAAAAGAAGGGGTACATTATGGCGAGGCATGGAGAAAACATTAGGAGAAGGCAGGATGGCCGCTGGGAAGGACGTTATGCAGTATACCACAAGGAAAAAGGAAAGAGGATTTATCACTCGGTCTATGGAAGAAGCTATAATGAAGTGAAGGACAAGCTAAATATCCAGAAAAATCTGGCAGCGGCGCAGATAGAAGAGGGAAAGATAAAATTCTCTGGGGCAGAGCCGAAGCAAGGCGCAGAATCCCTGATCAATACTGTGCCAAAGGGAGGAATGAAGGAAGGGGGAGTGAAAGAAGAAAACGCCATAACAGGCAGCTCCAGAACGGAACAGCAGGTTTGGATGGAAAAACAGACGGGGATGAATAATCAGGTGAAGATGAACCATATGGCTGAAGAATACCCTGGGTTGGGAGAGTTCACGGTTAAGAAAATATTATCGGAGAAAACAAGATCAGAACAACCATTTCCCACAGTACAACAGCCAATGCAGGAGCGGCAGTCTGGACAGGGACAACCGCCCATTGGGGAACACTCCACATCTGGACATCCGGTATTCCAAGAAGACTTTGCGGCGGGACAACCAGCATTCCAAGAAGGCTCCGCGGCGGAACAACCGGCATTCCAAGAACACTCCGCGGCAGGACAACTGGCATTCCAAGAGCAGGAGGCGACACGGCTGCTCTTGGAACAACAGGCAGTGGGAAAGCCAATAGGGAAAGGATTATCTCTGCTGGAAATGAAAGATGGACACGCGTTGACATCGGTGAGGGGGATCCTGTTTTCTGATGCAGCCGCACAGTGGCTCTTAACCGTAGAAGTATCAAAAAAGCAGTCTACCTACGTAAAATATCGCCTGCTCTGCCATAATCATCTGGAAAAAATTTTTAAGGATCACACAATCGCTGATTTTGCCGACCACCAAATCCGGGCTGAACTCACCGATTCCCTGTCAAAGGCCTGCCTTGCCAATAATCTGTCTGACAGCAGCTGGAAAAGTATTTATTGCGTGCTGAATCAAATTTTAAACCACGCTTCGATCCAGTATTCGATCATCGTGCCAGAGATAAAAAAGCCCGCCTCCAATGCGCGAAACAAACCAGTTGAAGTATTTACCAGAAAGGAGCAAAAAAGGCTGATTCCGATCCTCTATCACCGCATTGATCGATATAAAATGGCAGTACTGTTGTGCCTCCATACCGGGCTACGGCTGGGCGAGGTCTGTGCTCTGAAGTGGGAAGATATTGATACTGAAGGAAAAATGTTGGCGATTCACCGCACAGTGCAGAGACTTTATGTCAGCGGGTATGAAACGAAAACCATTCTCTTGGAAACTGAACCCAAAAGCGTATATTCCAAAAGAGAAATCCCTTTATCCATTTCATTATTGAAGCAGCTCTTTCAGCTCTCCCATGATCGGGAAGAAGAATATATCTTTGGAAGAAAAAAACCAGTGGAGCCAAAAACTATGCAGAACCATTTTAAGCGGCACTTGAAAGCAGCTGGATTGTCGGACAAAAATTTTCACATTCTGCGCCACACCTTTGCCACAAATTGTGTCGAAGGAGGCGTGGATGTGAGAAGTCTCAGCGAGATCCTGGGACATTCCGATGTGCAGATAACCCTGAACCGGTACGTGCATCCATCCATGGACACGAAACGGAAGTATCTGGATACGCTTACAGACTTTTATGGTCAAATTTGTGGTCAAGATACGGATTAAGCAGAAGATACATAGAGCCAAAGGATACAGCCAATATCAATGAAATAGGAAAAACACCGTTAACCGAGAAAAAGGGCGCCCCAAAGCGTCCTTTTTTGAATGCAATTCCATAAAAATTGAACCATTTTCGCAGATGAAAAAAATCTGCGAAAAAAGAGCCGGAGGGATGGTATTCCATAGGCGATGGATGCTCGTGTGTAATTTTGAACGTTTAATGAACCGAGAGATACCGCTTTTTGCAACAGTATGGATTCCATCAAAAAGCAGAGAAAATTTGAATTGCGAGGAGGTGCTGCGGGTGGCGGATAACCTGATGATTGATCAAGGTCAAAAGAACGATCTAGGAAATCAAGATCAAAAGAAGGTTCCAGGAAATAGAGGTCAAAAGGTTGCTTCAGGAAATAAAGATCGAAAAGCAGCCCAGGAGTATTCCAACTCCCTCGGCCAAAATCAGATCCAAGGTTTTATTACATCCCAGGTGGTTGGGCGCGGATTAGACGAGCGCACAGCTATGGCTTACCGGCTGGATTTGGAATTGTTTTACTTGTGGGTGGAGGAACAGGGGAAGATGCATGCAGATAAAAGTAGTTGCCAGATGCATGCAGTTCAGGTGGATTGGATGGACGATTACCTGGAATACCTTATTTTTGAAAAAGGGCGCCGGTTTTCTACAGTGAGCAGAAAGCATCAGGTATTTCGATGTTTTCTGGACTATTTAAAGGCAGAAGGCGTGGTAGAGGAATATAGAAAATTAAAGCCAGTCACAAGGCAGGAGGAGATCACCGAGGATACGCAGCTGACGAAGGCAGAAGTGGATGCTTTTTTCCAGGCAATACAGAAGGAATATGATGAATTGGACAGCGATTTTCGCAAACGGGTGTGCCTGCGGGATCAGATTATGATGGAACTGTTATTTTATCACCGAATCGAGGTCAGCGAACTGCTTCGGCTGGAGGTATCGGATTATCACTGGAAAACGGCGGTGCTGAAAATCCGGAGGAAACGGCAGAAAGACCGGGCAGTGTATCTGTTTTCACAAAAGCTGCAGGAACAAATGAGACAGTGGCTGTCAGAACATGCGTATTTTGAACATGACGGAGTGTATAGTAATCGGATGTTTTTATCGAAGTTGGGGAAACCGATTTCCATGAAAATGGTGATTAATGTTTTTAATAAATACCGAGTGATGGCAGGAATTGAAAAGGACTGTACACCTAAGGATTTGAAAAATGGGTTGGGGAGATATGCGGAGGAATTGGTGTGGGAGCAGGGGTGAGGATAGAGGTTATGGAAAAAACGAATGGTAATTACTAAAGTATTGAAAGAAGATAGATATATAAGAATATTAAATACAATTTTCTGTATTTTAACAACAAAAGTCCGCATAGGCGAATGCGGGCTTTCGTCGTTAGAATATAGACCGTTTATCAAAAAAATTTAGTAGTGAATATAGAAATATAAGATTTTTATAGATATTTTATAATAATCTGACTTTATTGAAATATGGGAGACATACAGATTATGGTTTCGATGAAGAAAATATTATACATTGTTGAAGCTATGGGGGGTGGAGTGTTCACGTACATTGTGGATTTGGCAAATGAATTAGTATCTGAAAATGACATATATATTGCATATGCTATTCGTCCTCAAACTCCTGAAAACTTTAAAGAATATTTTGATAAGAGAATCCATTTGATTGAGGTAAAAAACTTTAGTAGAGAAATTGACATCAGAAGGGAAGTCAGAGCGATTAGAGAGATAAAAGGTATTGTCAAAGAGATACAACCTGATATTATCCATTTACATAGCAGTAAAGCAGGAGTGATTGGAAGAATTGCATTTAACGGAAAAGATATTCCACTATTTTATACACCACATGGTTATAGCTTTTTAATGAAAAACTATAAACCGTTGAAAAGAATGACTTTTAAAGTGATCGAGACTATTTGTGCAAAGAGAAGATGCATGACTATTAGTTGTGGACTCGGTGAATATCGTGAAACTTTGAAGTTTACTAAATACGCCTCTTATGTTAATAATGCGATAAATATTGCTGAGTTACAGAAGATAATTAGCAAGGCTAAACTCCATGATCATCCATTTACGGTATTTACACTAGGAAGAATTTGTTACCAAAAGAACCCAGTTCTTTTTAATCAGATTGCAGAGGCCCTACCAAATATTAGATTTCTCTGGATTGGTGATGGAGAACTTAATAGTGAGTTAAAAAGTAAAAACATAAAAGTTACAGGCTGGATTGAGAGAGAAAAGGCGATAGAGATATCTATGAATGCAGATGTCTTTTTGCTTACTTCACTTTGGGAAGGGCTTCCTTTGAGCCTTTTGGAGGCTATGTATATGAAGAAACTTTGTGTAGTCAGCGATATAATTGGAAATCATGACGTAATAAAGGACAAAGTGAATGGGTATGTTTGTCGCAGTGTAGATGAGTTTATTACTGCTATAAAGCAAAATGGAGACAAACTTATTGAGAAGGCCTATGAAGATATTGAGAAAAAATATAATGTTAGTGTGCAGGCAAGAGAATACTCAAAAATTTATATAGAAGTATTAAGTGGAGGAAATTTACTATATGAATAATAAATATAGTATCATTATGCCTGTGTATAATGTAGAAACATATATTGAGAAGGCGATTGAAAGTGTTCTCAGTCAAACATATACTAATTTTGAACTAATAATTGTTGATGATGGTTCTACAGATTGTAGCTGTCAAATTTGTGAAAGATATGAAAAGAAAGAGAATCGAATTACATTAATTCATAAAAAAAACGGTGGACTCTCTTCAGCAAGAAATTGCGGGTTAAAGTTTGCTAATGGCCAATATGTATTATTTATAGACAGTGATGACTACTGGTACAACGAAAATGTTTTAGATAATATTGATAGTTGTATCTTAAAAAATGAAAGCGATTTGGTTGTTTTTTCGTATGGAAAATTATATTTAAATAGTAATGAACTAGTCTTTTGTAATTTGAAAAAGTGGGATTGCGCTTTAAACTGTAATTCCAATGAACTTACTAAATTTATGATTCAAGAAAATATTTATAAAGCTTGTGCTTGGAATAAATGTGTTAGAAGAGAGATTATTGATATATACAAAATGGCATTTCCAGAGGGCTACTTAAATGAAGATATAGTATGGTGTGGGGAATTGTTAAAATATTGTAAAAAAATTAGTTATATTAATAATATTTGCTATATATATAGACAAGGACGTAGAGGTTCAATAACATCAAGTAAAAGTTGTAAAAATATATCAGATAGGGTGGATTTAATTTATAAAGGCTTAAAGAGTTTTGCAGATATAAAAGATAAGAGAAATTTTATTTTAAACTATTATGCATATGAGTATTGTGTATCATTGGGACTAGCTTACTTCATTAAAAATGAGAAAACGAAAAAGCAATTATGGAAATTGAAGGGATTATTAAAGAATGATTTGAATAAAAAAGTTCATATAGTACATATACTTTCCAATATTTTCTCCTTTAATATTGTTAGACTTTTATTGTGCATTTTTATGAAAATAAAAACAAGGAAGTAGATAAAAATGAATAAACTAGTTCTTATAATACCTTACTTTGGGAAATTTCCTAATTATTTTCAATTATTTTTAAATTCTTGTAGAGTAAACAAAGATATATGTGATTGGATTATTTATACAGATGATAATTCGAAATACAATATTCCTTTAAATGTTTCAATTAATTACTGCTCATTTAATGATATACAAAGAAAAATTCGAAAAAAAATTTCAGCTAAAACGTGTATAGACAATCCTTATAAGTTATGTGATTACAGACCAGCGTATGGAATAATATTTGAGGAAGAAATAAAAGAATACAAATTTTGGGGGCATTGTGATGTTGATGTGATATTTGGAAAATTTTCTCGCTTTTTTAATGAAGACATGCTAAAAAATGATAGAATATTCCGCCTTGGACATCTCTGCTTTTATAAAAATACATTTGAAAATAATAGAAGATTTATGCTCCCTGTTAATGGATATTATCGATATAGAGAAGTTTTTTCGACTTCGAGAAATTGTATATTTGATGAAGTTAATGAATATGGAACTATTTCTATAGAAGACATATGGGAACATTATAATTTTTCAAACTATAATAATGATTATGCTATTGCAAATACATATTATAAAAGCAATACTATTAGACTACTATATCAAAAAGAAGGATGCGTATATGAAAAAGAAAAAAGAAGGCGAGCAATTTTCTTTTGGCATAGGGGAGAACTCCTTAGAATGTATGTAGAGGGAGGGAAATTAGTAACTAATGAATTTTTGTATATTCATTTGATGCGTAGACCTATGAAGCAGACATGTGATAATAACTGCGAACTCTTTAAAATAATTCCAAATTGTTTTGATTCGATTAATTGCTTGCCGGTAAATATAGGCGAGTTTAATAGAATAAAGTGGAGAACTTTAAATTTGCAGTATTTTCACACAAGGTATATAAATTTGAAAAGTAAAATTAGAAAGAGATTTAAAAGTAATGATTAGCAAAAATATAAAAATTGCAATGTTATGCATTAATATCGGAGATTATACTGTTTTTTGGGACAAATTTTATAAAAGTGCTGAAAAAAATTTCATGCCCGAAATAGACAAAACGTATTTTGTTTTTACTGATAAAGAAAAAAGTTTAGCACATAGAGAGTGTGGAAATGTTATTTGTATCCATCAATGTGATCTCGGATGGCCGTTCAATACGATGAAACGATTTCATATGTTTAGAAGAATAGTTAGTGAACTTCAATCATTTAACTACATTTTTTTCGCAAATGCAAATGCTCTATTCGTAAAAAAAATAAAATGTGATATTTTGGATAATAAAAAAGATTTTTATGTTATTGAACATCCAGGCTATCATTTTAAGAAGAATAGTATTAAACCGTTTGAAAGGCGTAAGGAAAGTAGTGCATATGTGTCACTTGAAAAAGGAATTTATTATGTCCAAGGAGCATTTTATGGGGCAAAAAAAGAATCATTTATTGAAATGGTAGATATATTAGATTACTTAACGGAAAAAGATTTGAAAAATAATATAGTTGCAATATGGCATGATGAATCCTTTTTAAACATGTTTGTTACCAATAACATTGAGAGAACTCAAGTACTCGGCTGGCAATATTTATATTTCGAGGAATGTGTATTTCCATACTCTCCGGTCATATTGCTAAGGGATAAGCGTAAATATTTATCGAATCGGAATGGTCGTTTTAGAAATCAAAATTTTAATAAAGAGTATACGAAGATATATCTAAGAAACATAAAATGGATAGTGATGATATTAATCGGAAAAATAAAGTGGCAAAAAAACATAGATAATAAACACAGATACGTGGGAAAAGATATAACAAAGGTGGAAATATAGATGTCCGTTAATCTAACAAGAAAGATGGATATGTTAATATGTACAATATTAAACTTATTTATACTTTTTGACATAATTAATGGAGCAGGAAATGTTCCTGAATTTTTTATGGTAATGAATTCATTTTTCTTAGCGTTATACTGTATAATCATATATATTTTTTTTATGTTTGTGATTAAGTGGAAAGTTGATAAAATAGAGCTATGGGTTTTATGGATAATGTTTTGGCAACTATTAATATCTTTACTCATGCAAAAAGAAGTATCTCTAAATATGGTATACCAAATAACTGGTTGGCCGTTGCTATTTGTCATTGTTTACCAATTAACAAAAAATAATAAATTTAGCCTTCCTACCTTAAAATATACTTCTTTTTTATGGATTTTGGCATCCGCTTATGTAGTCTATATTTTTAGGACACAAATGTTTAATGATGTGTATAGAACATACTATTTAATAATTGCTATTCCTTTTTTTATTTGTTTAAGAAAGAGATGGAAATATTCAAGGATAATATTAATCACGATTATTATTATTTTAACTTATAAAAGAACAGGATTTATGGCATTACTTTTAGCATTTTTCGCGCTTTTTTGGTGTAATATTATCATTCAAAAAAAACAATCAAAAAAAATGTATAAATTACTTCTTGTGATAATTTTATTGACAATAATAGTATTGCTATTAAGTCAATATGGAGATAGTATAGGGGTATTTAGAAGATTAAAAAGAATCTCAAGTGACGGTGGAAGTAGTAGATTTATGATATGGGGGATTTTAATAAAGTATTTTAAATCTGAGAATTTGTTAAATAAATTTTTGGGTAATGGTTATAAATCATGCTATTATATATTAGATGGAAAATTTGCAGCTGCACATAATGACTTTATAGAAATATTATTAGATTATGGCATGATTGGATTAGCTAATCATACAATTTTTGTTATCTTAGTAGGAAAAAAAGTTTATATGCTTATCAAAATGAAAACAATGGAAGCTAGTGGATTTATTTACATGTTTACTATATGGATAGTATTTATGTTATTTAGTTTCATAACATGGCAATCAATTCTTATGAAGCCTATAGCACTATATTTTGCTTATATGTTTGCAAAATACAAAAATGCTGACAATAAAATATGAGGAAGAAAGAAATGGTAAATCGTTTAAATGATGTAACTTTGATTTCAGTTATTATACCAGCGTATAATGCGGAAAAATATCTCGCTAGAGCAGTAAATTCAGTATTGGCACAGACGTATTCTAATTTTGAACTGCTTATTATAGATGATGGATCAACAGATCAAACATTAAGTATCTGTGAAAGTTTAAGGCAAAATGATGCTAGAATAAAATTTGTAAAAAATAAGCATGAGGGGCTAGTGAATTCAAGAAATACTGGAATTTCACTATCCAAAGGTGAATATATAACATTTCTTGATTCAGATGATGAATATGAGCCTGAATTTCTGCACAAAATGTTAATTGGTATTACGGAGAACAAATCAGACATATGTATTTGTGGGTATGTTAGTATTTACAGAGATTATAATGAAATAAATAATTGTTTGAAAGATGGAGAACACAAAGTTTATAATAGAGAGCAATTAACAAAACTGTTATTAAAAGGAGAAGTTAGTTCTCATTTTTGGAATAAAATTTATTCTCGAAAAATTATTGATGTGTTACATTATCCAAAAGAAAAGTATTATGAAGATGTATTTATGATGAATAATTTGATACAAAAGATCAATTCTGCTGCGGCTATTAGTTATATAGGTGTAAAATACTATCAAAATAACAGCTCAATCGTACATCAAAAGAAAGATAAAATTGAAATGGATGGTTTTGATGCATTTTACGAGCGAATGCTCTTATTTCGAACAGAATATCCCGAATATGAAAATTATCTTTTAAAAATTCCAATTGAAATTGCCATTCGTCTAATTGTTAGAAAAGCAATTAGAGGAACTGAACTGAATAGAGAACAGTTCAATAAATTAAAAATATTTTTGAAAGAGCAGAGATTTAATAAAAAGGCGTATAGTAAATTGAAATTTAAATATAAACTTATACTTTTTTTATGGTGATAGTAATGAAAAAAATAGCAATTATTACATCAGGATTTGCACCCGTTCCAGCTATTAAAGGTGGTGCTGTAGAAATGTTAACGACATTTTTAATTGACCAAAATGAAACACAACATCTGTTTGAGATTGACTTATATACAATTGCTGATACTCTTTTAGAAGGAATAAATTATCAGCACACAAGAATTATTCAAATTCGGGTAAGCAGAATAGAGCATTTTATGGAAAGGGTAATAAATAAGCTCTTTCACATGTCAAAGATAAATAGAAATTTGTTTTTTTATGAAAAGAAAGTAGAATTTGACATAGACAAGAAGAAAGGATATGAATATGTATTGTTTGAAAACGCAATGAGTTTATTTGCGCCAATCAGAAAACTACTTGGTGACGGTCCAAATTATATTTTTCATATGCATAACGATTTTAACTCAAATTCAAAAACTAAAAAAATGGGAATTGAAATAGCTTCTATGGCATATAGGATTTTATCTGTAAGTCAATATATAAATGATAGGTTTATCGACGTAACTAATTGTCAAAATGAAAAATGTAGAATATTATATAATTGTAAAAAAATAGAATTATTAATTAAAAATGAAAAATGTGTAAATGCTATAAAGAGTAAATGGGGGATTAATAACAATGATTTTGTTTTTTTATATGTTGGGAGAATAAATGAAGAAAAGGGTGTATTAGAATTAGCAAAGGCGTTTAAAAAATTTAAAGGAAATGCAAAACTTGTTATATGTGGCGGAACGTGGGGTACAGAATTTCGAAAAAATAAATATTTAAGTAATGTTATTAAGACATTGGATAATAAAATTTGCAGTACAATATTTACTGGCTATATAAATGAAATAGATATGAAAAAATTTTACTCGATTGCAGATTGCGTTGTTATACCGACAATCTGTCAGGAAGCATACGGAATGGTTATGCTTGAAAGTCTAAATTATGGAATACCGATAATAGCAACTAAATCAGGTGGTATGACAGAAATTGCATTAAAAAACGAAGTAGATTGGATTAATATTGACAATCAAATGGTAGATAATTTGTTAAATGCCTTAACAGACAATTACGAAAATAGTGTTATTAAAAAAGAGAGAGCTATTTTAGCAAGTTTTAGAATAAAAAAAGAGTTGCAATTTAACGAAAATGGTTATCTAAACAGATTTTGTAAGGAAATAAATTATTATGAATGATAAAAAGAGAGCTGGAATTATTACTTATTATTATAAAACAACTAATTATGGAGGAATTTTACAAGCATATGCATTATGTAAATATTTAAACAAAATAGGAGTTTATGCAGAGCAGATAGCATATGATTATGATACAAAAGTTATTAAAGCAAATATAGTAAATAAAATAAAGAAAAGCATAAAAAAGTTGTTAAGTGAAAGTTTACATAGAGATTGCGAAAAGATAAATATTAAAAAAGAAGCATTTGAGCAATTTGATAAAAATTTTATTTGTAGTTCAAAAAAAGTATACACATATCAGTCATTAAAAGTAAGTGATCCAGGAGATGATTTTTATATAAGCGGTAGTGATCAGATATGGAATCCGATAGCTATGGATGAGAATTTTTTTCTAGCATTTGTTTCAGATAGTAATAAGAAATATGCTTATGCTGCTAGTATTGGTGCAGATAAAATATCAGAAGATAAAAATATAAAGTATAAAAAAATGTTGGAAAGTTATACTCTTATCTCTGTCAGAGAAAATACAGGAAAGCTATTTTTAGATAAAATAGGTATAAAAGCTGAAGTTGTTCCAGATCCTATATTTCTTCTTAAACGAGAGGAATGGATAAGGATAATAAATTATGAAAACAAAAGAGCAGGAAAATATTTATTGACATATTTTTTGGGGAATTCTGATATATTAAAAAATTTTGCCATATATCTGTCTTGTAAATATAAATTTAATATTATTGATATTTCACCATTTGGTAAATTTAAAAATAAAATAAATGTGGAAGATAATAGTGATGCTGGCCCAACTGAATTTTTAAGTTATATTTATAATGCAGAATATGTATTAACAAATTCATTTCATTGTACTGCCTTTTCATTAATGTTTCAAAAGAAGTTCTTAGTTGAGGAAAAGTTTCAGCAAACGAATATAACTTCTAATGATAGAATTATTACTTTATTAGATCATTTTGCATTGACTAAACATTTTATTAATTCAGATTCGAAAAATCTTGAATCACTTATTGAAGAAGAGTTTCAATGTAATATTGATGAATACTCTAAGAGCGGGAAAGACTTTATAAAAAAGATTTTAGAACAACAAAATAAATAGATATATAAAATCGAGGTGAATGAAAAATAGTTTTCTTTAGTCGATATACTGCAATTATAACGAATCAAATAAAGATCGGAGCAATTCTTTCATATGTTCAAATAGGATTAAATGTTGTCATTGGACTATTATATACACCTATAATGATACGCCTTCTCGGTCCATCAGAATATGGACTTTATAATACAGTTGCATCTACAATATCTATGCTTTCTTTGCTGAGTCTAGGATTTAATGCAGGATATGTAAGATATTATACAAAATACAAAAAAGAAGGCGATCAGGAATCTATTAAAAAGCTTAATGGACTCTTTGTTTTAATATTCACTATTATGGGCTTAATTGCATTAATATGTGGTTTATTTTTATCATGCCATTTGGAATTTGTATTTAATGATGGACTTACAAATACTGAGCTTAATATTGCAAAGGTTCTTATGATTCTATTAAGTATCAATATGGCTGAATCGTTTCCAGCAAGTGTTTTTACGACAATTATATCTGCAAATGAAAGATTTGTATTCTTGAAAGTGCTAGGAATGATGAAAACAGTAGTAGGCCCTATAGTTACTTTACCATTCCTACTGTTAGGCTTTAGATCAATTACTATGGTATCTGTAACTGTTTTAATTTCCATAGTGAACGATATAATTTACACTTATTATGTTTTGTGCATTTTAAAAAATAAATTTAGATTTTCGGGATTAGAAAAAAAAATATTTATAGAATTGTTTACATATACAGGATTTATTGCAATTAATATGATAGTGGATCAAGTAAATTGGAACATTGATAAGATTTTACTTGGAAGATTTAAAGGAACTACTTCTGTTGCTGTATATGCAGTAGGCTATTCATTATTTAATTATTATATGATGCTTTCAACTTCAGTTTCTAGCGTTTTTACTCCTAGAATCCATGCAATAGTTGTCGAATGCGAAGAGAATAAGATATTTCTGAAAGATAGATTAACCAGTTTATTTATAAAGGTTGGTAGGATACAGTTTCTTATTCTTGCATTAGTTGTATCAGGTTTTGTACTTTTTGGCTTAGAATTTATAAAAATTTGGGTTGGAATAGGATATGAAGAAGCATTTTATGTCGCCTTATTATTAATATTATCAGGCTTAATACCTTTAATCCAAAATATAGGAATTGAAATGCAGCGGGCGCAAAATCTTCATCAATTTCGTAGCGTGGTTTATTTAATTATGGCAATGATAAACTTTGGATTATCCCTTAGTCTTTGTCAGATATATGGAGTGATTGGTTGTGCAATTGGAACAGCTATTTCTTTAGTTACTGCTAATGGAGTTGTAATGAATATTTATTATTATAAAAAATGTAATTTAGATATAATTCTTTTTTGGAGAAACATAGGGAAAATGATGATAGGAATAATTCCACCGATTATAGTAGGCTTTTTATGGAACAAGTTTGCTGAAATAGCGGGTATTTGGAAAATGATATTAGGTATTCTTTTGTATTCTTTTGTATATCTTCTTTCGACATACTTTATAAGTATGAATTCAAATGAGAAAAAATATGTAAATAGTTTATTTCATAAATTAGAGGTAATCGAATGATTAGAAAAGAAACAACTGCTTTTGGAGTGAATGCGAAAGATGACAAAATTAGATATGAAAGTTCTTCAGGGGGCATGTTTTCTCTTTTGGCCATGGAAGTGCTAAGTATCGGTGGCGTGATATGTGGCGCAGCATTATCTGACGATTGCAGAACTTTGACACATGTAATTATTAATAATTTAGATGAATTAGCAAAAATTAGAAAGTCAAAATACTTTCAAAGCCGAATAGGAGATATTTATGGCAAAATATTAGATATTCTTAATACTGGTAAAATGGTTTTATTTTCGGGAACTCCTTGCCAAGTGGCTGGACTTAAAAAATTTTTAAGAAAAGACTATTCAAATTTGATTACCATAGAAGTAATTTGTCATGGAGTTCCCTCATCAAAGCTATGGAGAAAGTATTTAGATTGGATCGAAAAAAAATATGGAAAAAATGTAAAAAGTGTAAATTTTAGATCCAAGAAAGATAGTTGGGAAAGGTTTGGGGTGGTTGAGAAATTAGATGATGAAGAATATATATATAATCATCATAGAGATAATCCATACTTTGCATTGTTTTTAAGCAACTGTTGCTTAAGACCGAGTTGCTATTCATGCCAGACAAAAAAAATAGCCGATATTTCATTGGGAGATTTATGGGGAATAGAAGAAATTGCTCCAGATTTGGATGATGGAAAAGGGACCTCTCTTGTTTTAATTAATAGTGAAAAAGGAAAGAGGATTTGGGAAAAAGTGAAAAGCAAGACAGTGTTTCAAGAAATTCTATATGAAAGAGCAGTGGAAAATAATGTATGTATTGAAAGGTCTGTTTTAAAACCTACATTAAGAGATACTTTTTTTGGAGATATGAATAGAATGCAATTTGGACAGTTAGCGTTTATGTATCGATATCCGACATTAAAATTGAAAGTAAAGCACATAATAAAGATTGTATTTATGAGAAAATTAGGGGGAAGATGATCAATATGGTATGCTGATTGTTTTTAACAGATGAATATTTATATAAAAAGGTGGTTACATGGAAACGAATATGGATAAAAGGAATTCGAACTTTAAGCTATTAATAATATTCTCAATGATTATGATAATTGTACATCATTACCTAGTGCATGGTAATATGTCATCAGAAGGCAAGACGGAATACATGGTGTGGTAAATGAGAATGGCTTTGAATAAATTTTTTAAATTATTTTATTGTCATGAAGGGCATAGAGATGAGCTTATTTTTTATGATTATGGGTTATTTTCCAGTGAATAGAGAGACGTATATTAGGTTAAATAAGTGATCTTAACATCAGTTTTTTATAGTTGATTTGCTGCAGCATTGTATGCTATTGTATGTTTTTTAAAGTCAGATCTGTTTTATATAGGGGAAATTTAGACATGTGTTTAAAGACTTATTTTCACCTGTTACAGAAAGAAGTTGGTGGTATGTAACAGCTTACTTTTGGTTGGCATTAATTTCTCTAACAATTGGTAAAACTTAATTGTAAAATTGTTTAAGTCTATTAGTTAAAGACTTTGGAAATACCTAATCAAGAAAAAAGATAGAATAAAAAGGAAAGTTGGATAAACTGTGAAAAAAATACCGATTTTATACAATAAAAAGGAAGAATGCTGTGGCTGTGCAGCCTGCTATGCCATTTGTCCTCAAAATGCTATTTTTATGTTTGAAGATGAAGAGGGATTTGACTATCCTAAATTAGATGAAGAAAAATGTATTTTTTGCTGTCAATGTTTGAATGTATGCCCGATAAAATAGTAGTGTAATAAAATGATATGTATTAACTAAAGTATATAAATAAAACATAGGAACAAATTAATAAAAATGAAGGCATTTTTGATAGCAAAAGGGTAGAAATATTATTTTGAGAGTATGAATCTTTTTCTGCAAGTAATGGTGTGAAAAGTCCTTTATGATGAAATAAATTATCATTTCAGGAATCTTTTTATTGCAGCAAGAGAAAAAACGGTACACAGAGTGCAAATAACTGAAGAAAAATGAAACAATATTCACTAGTTCCTGAAAAAATATGACATTCAGTCTGCCGCAAATTAAAGAATGGTAGAACCGCCCGATGGATGAAGCATATCCAATCTTTTATATTTATGTCACTTTCTATTCTGTTCACAATAACAGTGTAATCCAGGAAGTCGACGGCTCATATCATCCTGAGATCAATACGGAGGAACGCAAAGAAGTGCTGACCATCAGTGTAGAAGATAATGAAATATCCAAGTACTGTCTGTCTACACTGAACAAGCTGAAAGATTGTAGGGTAAAAGATATCCGGTTCATCTATGTAGACGGTCTGAGTGGCATCAAAGATTGCAGCAACATTTCCCCAATTTTTAAACTTTTAGCGACGTAAGGAAGATTATTTGCACGACAAATGTCATAGAGTTGGTGAATTCTACCTTCCGAAAGTTTAGGCGTCATAGGAACGTATTCTCAAGTGATACAGCCCTGCTGAAAGTCCTATATCTAGCAATGTTTGAAATTCTAAAAAATGGATTTTGCAATTTGGAATTGAGTGCAACTCTTATAAAGAGTTGAGTATCATGTACGAGGGCAGGCTATCGTAATAAAACCAATTTACGGTATTCAGACGGGCAGGAATATCCCCTCTGTAGTAAATAACTATTAATTTAAAAGAGGGCAAAAACTGATTATTTAAATTTATCATCATTCATTATCATAGAAAATCTGCATTTACAGACTTTTCTTTATAGTATCGTAAATTTTTTACATTTCTTCCTGGAAAAAGTGCTTGCTAATTCCGCAATCTCGCGTAATGTTGCTTGGTGATTGTTATTGCCAATGCTTAAGATATTCGTATTTAATTGCATTTTCCTAATATTCTAAATAATTCCAGTCAGCGATATGATAAAATATAATTCTTCATATTCATTCTATAATCAAAAAATTGTCAATAATCTCATAAAAATTATGTAAAAAAGATTAGATTATTTGTTAAGGTCGATTTACCCTCAGTGAACAAGGGGCCACACGGTTTTGCACCACAAATTTGCGATTCTGCTGCGTTACTGTCGCTCAGCGTACGCCGATTGACGGTAACGCCGCCAGCCGCCAAAAGACGGCCCTTGGGGCGTGTATCCCCTTGTCCACTGAGGGTATATACAATTTTGAAAAAATATGGTATAATAGGAAAAAATGGAAAGTGGTTTTAACATTGATGAAAAGAAAAACTTTCAAAAGACACCTTCATTTTACAACCATATTATTTTTATCCATCCTAGCGGAAACAATGATCAATCTGATCATCACTAAATTTTATCGCAATCCTTTCATTCTAAATGAAAATCAGGTTCTTTACCTCCTATCTGCCATGGCCCAGGTGATCGGAGGAGTGTTTGGCCTGACCTTGACCGCCTACGTGTTTTTTGTGGACAAGTTCCGGGAGGAAAACCATGGGGATGACACTTTATATGATGCCACGGCAGCACTTCTCAATCGGTATTATCATATCCTTGCGCTCATTGCCGGGATCTGTGGGTTGACCATCCTTTTTTGTGTTCTGGGAATTATCGACTTATATAACTGGATGGGGATCTATCCCTTTTTGCTTAATGAGAGTGTGATTCTTTTTTTGACTGGCATAGCGGCGATTCTTACATTCGGTGTGATGCTTCTTGATCCAGGAAAGCTGGATAAGGAGCTCAAGAAGATGAAGAGAGGGGCGGAAAAATATTATCAGTCTGAAGATCTTGTACAAGCTGGAGACTTTAAGGCATTTTTGCTATCTTATAATCAGCTGGAAAAGGTCATTTTCCAGTTAGCACAAGCGTGCTTAGATGAGAAAGAACCTCCTTCTTATTACTATAAGTCTCAACGGCCGCAGATTATTCAATCACTGAGGGTATTAAACCATAATGAAATTATTAATGGCCCTTTGTTGGAGGAAATTAATGAGCTAAGGATGTACCGGAATGGTTTGGTCCATGGGATTGACTTTCAGGTGACCCAGGAGGCTTGTGATCGGGTGGCAGAGATTTATCAGGTATTGCACTGTGCTCTTGAGGTCTTTCAAAGCGAAGGGAGAGGTTCTGAGAAGTGGAATGACGCGCTAAGGGATGTCTACAGTCTAACGCATTGATTTTGACTAGAAGAAAAAATAAAAAAATATATTTTCTCCTTATTCATGTCACTGAAAAACAGTAATAAAAACAAAAGAGGTTACCGAGATGGACTGTCAATTTAGTGAAATGCAATTTGTCGTTGGATTATTGTGCGAACTTATGAATGACTTAAACCCGGATAGAGGATGGTCTGCACCTTTTCTGCCCACTCAGATAAAGGAAAAAGATTTTGGGATATGATTGCAGATTGATCCATTCGGTTAGAACCTTGCTTTTCAATTTAAGGTTCCCAGGAAATTAACGAATCGTCATGCAAAATATGGGATGAATTTAGGCGTGAGTATTATTCTTTCGACATATGGCTGGACGGGATCACGCATCAGCATAATGAATTGATCGATTTAGCTAAACGTGATAGAAGACATAAAGTTTTCTATTGTTCCCCAGCCTTTATCACAAAACAGGAGTATTCTGACTATTATGTAAATAAACAGATCGCAAAAAGAAGTATTTATATCCCTTGCGAGAATCTGGAGTACATAAGTGGTATGGATAAACATGATATTAGCTATACCTAAACGCCCCATAGGGTGATTATGCATTCGGAATATGCTGAAGTTAAAGGGCTGAATTACCATCAGTTTTTTTGCAATGTAAAGGAATCATCAACGTATACTACATTGGAGGAATGTGTAAATAGTTTGCGTAAAGAGTTTAACCTTACGATTCAAAATAGTGATTCACTACAGCTGAATTTACAGAAAATAGTTGATTATCTGCTTTATGAGAAAAATATCTATTTAGCGCTGTTTTGGCAAAATGAAGGCTAAATTTCCACCAGGCTAGGCTGCCGGCGGTCAACGATGCCAATGCATCGCCTCCCGCCTCCGCCTTGCTGATGAATAGTTATCGTTGAACTTTTGCCAGAGATCATGCAGACAGCACTAATCCTTCCCACGGCCTGGAGTTCCCTTTCGGATCAAGGGGTTATACCTGCCGTCCTGTTTTCGGTGAATGAGAGGCTGGCGCGCATTTCCGGGAAATTGCCACTCTTTCTTTTCCGTGCCTTCCACTTCCTTGCGCAGAAGACGAAGTCCCCAAGCCGTGTTTCAAATTTCAGGCTGCAGGGATATCTGGTCATAAAGTCAGAGCGGAATTCGTCTCTGGTCAGCAACTCTTCTTTGGAGAGATGGTAGGTGACATCGGAATCAAAGAGCTTGCTTATATGGTGGAGGAATTGCTCGAAGATTTGGAGTGACGCATCATGCACCAGTTCTGTGTCCTGCATGGCGGGAAGTCCCAGAAGCAGCCCCACGCCCCGGCGGATGAGACGTTCCTCCACACCCAGGAGGAGCTGCACTTTTCCGCCTTTATCCATGTCATAGCACAGGCGGCAGTACAGGCCTGTTCCCAGGTTCTGGCCATGGTAATCGGCGTCCACCAGAGGAGCGTCGATATGGAAGACATTCTGCAGGGCCTGGCTTACTGCCTGGGCAGCGGTGGATGTGCGGAAGGAGGGGTCAAACAGCTTTTCCGTAGGTAATTCTCCGGTTATGGCCTGATCTTCGGTCATAATGTGACCGGTCAGCCAGCCAAGGAGAGTGCCCAGGAAGCGCTGGGCGGCCACGTGGGAATATCCGGAGGCCTCCAGGGTTTTCTTTAAGGAGATCAGGGTCTGATCCCGAAAGGTATCATGGATTTTCTTGTGCTTTTCATATCCGCGATATCGGATGGAGCGCATATAGGCTTCTTCCTCAGAAAAGTGCTTCATGGTATATTCTTCCAGGTATTCCAATCCTTTTTTGCAGGCATTCTGATAATTGGATTCATATGTAATTTGCTCCAGCAGCTTTCCTGCAATCCGAAAAAGATTGGCGTGGGCTTTATCAACGACCTCTACGCCAATATTCAGCTTTTCATTCCATACTAGCTTATCCAAGATGGACGCCCTCCTTTCGCTCAGTAGTACACTCAGGTATAGCCTCCTGCATAGTTTTGGCAGCAGATTCTTTAGGACTGTTTTTTATTATTTCTTCCGTCGGCCCTTCCTGTGCCATAGCGATCTGGCGAAGCTTAATTCGCACATAGGCCTTCACCACCTTGATGGACAGGACTACGGCGAAGACTGGCAGAACGAAGGTGGTATAAAAGAAAAACTTCTGATGCCGGAGGAATCGGCTCCACTTCTTTTTCTTCCGGGATAAGGATACAAGCCGCGTCTCCCACGGCGTCAACTCCTTTTTTCGCAGTTTTCCAAAGATATTCATGTTCTATGCCTCCTCTAGGAATTCTTTTCGGTTTCCATATGGATTGTCTTTATTGATAAAGTATTTCTATTTTTTTCTCTGTATGTTTGGAGATTAGCGCTCTGTGCGCATCTGCTTATCTGCTGGGCCCGCTCATTAATGCCTTCATGGCAAATGCGTAAATTTCCTGGCTTTTTTCCCGCCAGTTGCTGCACATATATTCTGCCTGGGCTTTGTCTGGCACAGACAGATTCAGCTCGATAAGGGCACCCTTCCCCTCGCGGACCTCGCAGTGGACAATGTAATCCTGATTGGTGGATTTATAGAAATCAGAGATCACCCCTACTTCGTTCCGAAGGCGAATTTTATTCTCCTTTAAGTACCGATCCATATCTTCCACAATGGCAGGAGAGATGTTGTTTCCGAAAAAGCTGAGGGTGTCCGCCCCCTCTTGGGTGATCTCATACCGGGTGCTGTTGTGGAACATTTCCTTCCTCACCAGTCCAGCATCTTCCAGTTCACTCAAGGTCTGCTGCAGGGTAAAATATGTGGTATAATCATGCTCCAGGAAAAAGTTCGTTAGCTGGGCATTGGTCAGAGGAAAATTCACCTGTTTTAACATGTAGAGATTCATCAGCTTATACAAGGTTGCGGGGTCTGATAGCATGGGGAGTTCACCTGATTCCTTCATTTTTTTATCCTTTATTTATGATATCAACTTAACTCTTTTAAATCAAGCGGAAATATGATAGAATAAAACAATCTCAGAAATATTTAGGTGATAAAATTATGAAAGAACGAATTAATCGATTAGCCAGAGGCATTCTGGATATGGAGACGCCGCGGATCGTGGTTATGCCAGAGAAAATCGAAGAAAATATTCAGGCGGGGAAGAGCTCTTCCCTGGAGTTTCACGTCAACAGCGGAAACGGTTTACATATCAAGGGACTGGTTTACACCAGTCATATTCGCGTATCGGTTGCGAATCCGGCCTTTGGGGGACTGCGGAATAAGATTACCTATCAGGTGGACGCCGGATATCTGGAGGATGGGGATATCATTGAAGGGGCGTTTGAGTTGGTAATGAATGGAGGAGAGAGGAAGCTCCCCTTTACTTTTCACGTCCAGCTAGGGATCTCCGGCCAGACACTGGCGGGGCTTAAGACGCCGAAGGATTTCGCGGAGATTGCCAGGGAGCATCCGGATACGGCTCTCCGCCTTTTCGATTATCAGGACTTTACGGAAACGCCGTTTATGCAGGATCTACACACTAGAGCAGTTTATGAGGGGTTAAAGGGCCACGGGGACCGGGGGAACCAGCTGGAGGAATTTCTGGTGGCGCTGGGATTGAAGAAGCCGGTGAACCTGAGGGTATCGGAGAGCCTTCGAAAGTATGAGTATTCTGCGGAAGCGGCAGAGGGCAGTATTGAGGTACAGAAGGAGGGATGGGGATATATCTCCGTCACCGCGGAGACGGACGGGGCCTTTCTTGAGTTGAAAAAGAAGCGGTTTGACACGCGGGATTTTAAAGAGGACGTGTGCCGGATTTCTTACCGGGTGCTGTCGGGGCCTCTCCATCAGGGGAAGAATTACGGCTGCATCCGTTTAAGCACAGTGAAGGAGACCAGGGTGATCCCCTTCCTGGTAAACGGCAGTGAGAGCCGGGAGCTTTCCCGGATGGGCCGCTCCCGGTACAAGCAGGCTTACGGACGGTTTTTGCGCCTCCGCCTGGAGGAGGCCTGCGGCCTGGGGGAGGGGGCGCTTCTCAGGGAACGGATGCTTCAGGAGCTAGATGTGATGCGGAATGTTCCCGGAGATAAGAATCTGCCTTCCCTTTGGATGGCAGATACCCTGCTTCGGGATGGGAAGAAGGAGCAGGCGCTCCTGATGCTGGAAGAGTGCAAGGATGATATCCTGATGTCCCGGCGGGATCTGGGGGATCAGTATTGCTTTTATCAGTATCTTCAGCTCCAGATGGAGCCAAACCAGAGTCAGGAAGAGGATCTTTTAGGACAGGTGAGGAAGCATCTGATGGAGGGACGGTATCCTTACCTGAGCTTTATCCGGATGAAGCTGGAACGCACCTTATCTGGAGCTCCGGTGACGCTGTTCCAGGAGATGGAGAATCTCTATCAAGAGGGCTTTCACAGCCCTTTCCTGTATGTCGAGGCCTATGGGATTTTAAGGAAGCATTCGGAATTGCTGCAGGGGATGGATGACTTTGTGGTTCACGTCCTACATTTTGCTGCCAGGCATAAGATAATCGAGGAGAAGATGGCGGTCCGGGCGGCGGGGATGGCCAATCTCCAGCGGCATTATGGGAAGCAGTATCATCGGCTCTTGACAGCCCTGTATGAGCGGTATCCCAGGAAGGAGATCCTGGAAGCCATCTGCTGTATGATGATCAAGGGTGAGTACCGGGATTCAGGAGCTTTTCCCTGGTATGAGCTGGCGCTGAAAAAGGGGATCAGCCTGACCAGGCTGTATGAGTATTTCCTGTATTCCCTGCCGGAGCAGTATGACCATTTGCTGCCTAAGGAGGTGCTTCTGTACTTTTCTTATGGCCATGATCTGGATCGGGACAGCAAGTCCGTGCTATATAAAAATATTCTTCAGTATATGAGCTCCACCAATAAGTTGTACCAGGCCTATGAGCGGGATATGGAGCAGTTTGCCATGGAACAGCTGTTTGCCTCACGGATTGACAGCCATTTGGCGGTAATTTATGACAGGATGATCTTTGAGGCGATGATCGATGAGCCGGTGGCCAGGGTGCTCCCCGCCATCTTGCGCGCTTATCGGATCTATTGTCGGAACCGGCAGATGAAGTATGTGATTGTCCGCTACGAGGAATTAGCTAAGGAGGATGCCTTCCTGCTGAATGAAGGGGTGGTTTATGTCCCGCTGTTTTCTGACAAGGCGGTGATCCTGTTCCAGGATAGTTTCGGAAACCGGTACGGGGATGTGTCCTACATTAAGACGCCAGTGATGAATAAGCCGGAGCTTTTAGGGCGCTGTTTTACTATTTATCCGGAACACCCCATGCTGAGCCTTACCGCCTGCCGGAAGATCGCTGCCTCGGACAAGGTAGAAGAGGGGCAGATCCATCTCCTGGAGCGGGCTATGCGGGAGCTGTCCTTTCATGAGCTGTACCGCAAGGTGCTTCTGGAAAAGATTATCCGGTACTATCGGGCCCTGGCTGGGTCGGAGCATTCGAAAACCATGGAGTGTGCTTATCTCCTGACTCTGGACGGGGACGCCATGACACAGAACGAGCGGCTTTTGGTCTGTGAGACGCTGATTGGCCAGAACTATCTGGAGGAGGCTTACCGGATGCTTAAGACGTATGGGGGGGAAAGCCTGGAGACGGGACATCTGTCTAAGCTGTGCGCTAAGATGATCCTCCAGAAGCTTTTTGACCGGGATCCCTTCCTGCTTAAGCTGTCCTACCGGGTTTTTGCGGCTGGGAACGCGGACAGTGTGATTTTGGACTATCTCTGCGAGCACTTTAATGGAAGTTCTAGCCAGATGTTTAAGATCCTATCCCAGTCGGTGTCTGCCAGAGTGGAGACTTACGATCTGGAGGAACGACTTTTGTGCCAGATGATGTTTTCCGGGAATATCCGGAATATTGACCAGACTTTCCGCTTTTATTCTCAGAGGAAGCGGCTGAGCGAAACGGTGATGAAGGCATACTTTACGGTAAAATCCATCGGGTACTTTTTAAAGGGAGAGGCGCCGGATGAGCGGGTATTCGCCTACCTGGAGAGCACAGTGAACCGGGAGGACGACATGGAAAAGGTGCCGATGATCTATATGCTGGCCCTGACTAAGTATTATGCCCAGTGCCGCGCACTGGAGGAAGATCAGAAGGCGCTTCTTAGCCGGATGGAGGAGCTTCTCTTAGGAGAGGGGCTAGTCTTCCCCTATACAAAGAAGCTGGCCCGATTCATCCCCATCCCTCAGAATATTCAGGACAAGGCGATGGTTTGCTATGAGGGGAAGAAGGAGGATCGGTTGGAACTGTTCATCCGTATCCTACCCGATGAGACGGATTTTCACCGGGAGGAGTTGCGGAGGATTTACCAGGGGATTTTCGTCTGCCAGAAGGTGCTTTTTGAGGGAGAAACTCTGGAATATAAGATTTATCGGTACGAGAGTGCTGGCGGTGATAAGATCAAGGTGGCGGAGGGGACCATTCTTTGTGAATTAGAAGGCAGGGAGATGAAGGAGAGCCGTTTTGCCAGCTTAAATGATATGGGCCTTTGCCTGAGCATGAAGGAGGAGGCAGGGTTGAAGCGTAGCATGCAGGAATACCTGGTGAAAAATGCCGCCTTGGAGGAGCTGTTTCCCCTGATGAAATAGCCGGACAGGGCGGTGTGCCGCAGGGTTATGTCCGGCAGGGACATGAACTGTACCTGATTAGTAAGAAGAGAACAGGCCGCCGGATATGGCCAAAGGGCGCGGACAGGCGGAGAGAAAGGAGCAGGAAATGGCTGTGAACGGGCTGATTATCGGTCTGGATTTGTGTGATGCCTATACCCAGGTGACCTGCAGCGGGAAAGAGAAGGTATGGACATTCCCCACGGTGATCTGCAGGAGAAAGGGGAAGGATGAGTGGATGGTGGGGGAAGACGGATATCGCCTGAACCTGTCTGGGGAAGGGGTGATTGTGGATAAGCTCTTAAGCCTGGCAAAAAAGGGCGGAACCGCCACCATCGAAGAGGTGAAGTACACTGGGCGGCAGCTGCTGCGGCATTTTCTGGAGCAGGCGCTGGCGCTCCCCAGAGGGGAGTATGGCCTGACTAGGATCGCCCAGCTGGTGATTACCCTGCCGGATATCGATTTAAAGGTGATGGATTGTCTACTTTACTGCACGGACGATTTGAATATTCCCAGAAACCGGTTTCATGTGATCAGCCACAGCGAAAGCTTCATCTATCATGTCTTGAGCCAGAAGAAGGAGGTGTGGGCCAACCAGGTGGGGATGTTTGACCTGTCCCAGAGCGGTCTGCGCTACTATGAGATGAAGATTCAGCGGGGAATCCGCCAGACAATGATCTTGGCGGATTATGAGAATCTGGACGAGGGATTTAACCTGGATGTGCTGGAGACAGCCTCTGGCGCGAAGCTGGCGGACAAGATTCTCTGTGCCTGCGGAGAACGGCTTCTGGCAAGGAAGCTGTATTCTTCTATCCTTCTCACAGGAAAGGGATTTGAAAATCCAAAATGGGCGGCAAGTTTTATGCGGCTGATCTGCAAGCGGCGGAAGGTGTATGCGGAGAGCGGCCTTTTTGCCAAGGGGGCCGCAGTGCGGGCCGGGGATTTTTTGGGGGAGGAGAGTTCCTTTCCTTTTGTGATGATCTGCGAGGGAAGGCTGAAGTCCACAGTGTCTATGGAGGTCTTGTACGACGGAAAGCCCACCCCCTATGTGCTGGCTGCCTCCGGGGACAGCTGGTATGAGGCGAAAAGCACCACAGAGGTGATCCTGGACCACCAGAAGGAGGTGGTACTCCAGGTGCAGCCGGTGGATTCCAAGCGGAAGAAGGAGATTCCCATCTCCTTAGAGGGCTTTCCGGATCGTCCCAACCGGACCACCAGGATACGGATGCGAACCGGATTTGTGAATGAAAGTACTATGGCAGTGATTATACAGGATAAAGGCTTCGGAGAGCTGTTTGCCGCCTCCGATGCAGTGATACGCAGGGAGATCGAGATATGAGTTTGATTTATTGCCGGACAGAGCCGGTGATGAACCCTTTTGAAGTGCCGGAACTGGGAGTTCATCTCCATTCATCCCAGGAGCTCTGCTATGTGATTTATGAGAACCCTTTGTTGGTGATGGATGATTTTATTGATAACCGGCTAATCCAGTTCATCCGGGATGACTTAACTATGGAGGCGCTGGCGGAACGGCTGGAAAGCAGCCGGCGGAGCGGGGAGAGCAGCGACAATCAGCTGCTGATGATCCTGTCCCACTGCCAGTATTACCAGTCCTCAGAGGTGAGCAAGTACCGCCAGACGCTGATCCAGATGCGGAAAAAGCATCCGGCAGAGTACCGGAAGGCTAAGGCAGATTACCTTTTTGAACGGAAACAGTACGGGAGAGCTATCCCTCTCTATGAGAAGCTTTTGGAGCTGGATAAGGACACGGTGGTCAACGACCGGTTTTTCTGCCGGATCTGGTGCTGCCTTGGGGCCTGCCATGCCAGATTATTTCAGTTTGACAAGGCATCCAAGGCCTATGATAAAGCCTTTTCCTATGATAACCGGAGTGAGGAAATCCTGGAGAAGATGTACTTTTTAAAAGCGCTGGCGCCCCAGCTTCCCATGGATCCCCGGTATCAGGTAATTTTAAGTGGAGCGAACCAGAAAGGCTGGGAGCGGAAGATGGCGGAGGCCAGGAACCGAGGCTGGGAATCGCCTCAGGTAAAGGAACTGGATGAGCTTTTCTTAAAGGATCCAGTTAAGCGTCTGGCGGGGGCGGCAGAGATTGTGAAGCGATGGAAGCAGGATTACCGAGGGATGCTGTAGCAGCACCAAGAGGAACCGGACGGGCACACAGCTGATTCCGGAGCGGAAGAAGAGCGACAAAATATATTCATAAGAAAGAGGAAGAGAACATGAAATATATCTACTGTCCTCAGTGCGGGACGCAATTAATCGGAAAAGAGATTGGGGACGAGGGGGAGGTGCCTTTCTGTCTGGCCTGCAGCCGGCCCTGGTTTGATCAATCTTATACCTGTACCATTACTTTGGTAGTGAATGAGTACGACCAGGTGGCATTAATCCGCCAGGGTTACATCTCCAACGAATACTTTGTGTGTGTGGCCGGCTATATGAAGCCGGGGGAGAGCGGGGAAGAGACCGCCTGCCGGGAGGTAAAGGAGGAACTGGGCCTGGATGTGGAGGAAATCCGTTATACCGGGAGCCATTTTCTGCCGAAGCGGGATATGCTGATGCTGGCCTTTGAAGCTCAGGTGAAGAAAGGGGAATTTCATCTTTCCGGGGAGGTGGATCAGGCGGAGTGGTTTACCTTTAATGAGGCCCATGAAAAGATGCGGGAGGGGACACTGGCAATCCAGCTTTTGGAGCAGTACTTCGCGAAGAAAGGCCAGTCCGGATCCATCAGGGAATAACAAATAGGAAGAGGAACTAAGGATATGAAACAGAAATTAGCATTTACGCTGGCCATCTGCATGATGTTGCAGGGGCCATTTTCTGCCTTGCCTGCGTACGGAGAGACAAATAGCTCTCAGCCACGATCAGGCCGGGAGCGAGGGACAGCGTCCCCCTCCGTCGCCCTACCCCTGGCATCTGACTCAGTGTATTCAGACGTTGGGAGTGAGATAAAAGGGACGGAGATCCAGGCTGTGTCTGCAGATGGGGCGCTTGATCACGGTATGCTGCAGATAGAGATTCGAAATTTTCTTGGGACGGATAATGGGGAGTTTTCTCTCTCGCTGACGCCCCGTAAATCAACTGCGAGAAGGCAGGAGATGGACGGAGGGATCACAGATTCCTTTCAGACAGACTGGGAGGAGCGAGGCGGAGAGGAGGACGCCTTTATTTTTGGGCAGAGTTCTGTCTTTACGCTTTCGGATATCCCGCCGGGATCCTATGATCTCACCCTTTGGGGACAGGAGGGGCCCGGGGCTTACGGGAGCTATGAGCAGACAGTGACCATTAAGGAAAAGATGGTGACTACCCTGTGCCTGGCCAACGATTATCCGGAATATTATGGCTATGAAGAGGAGGGGAATCCGTCCACCCGAAAGTATGGGGTGCTGATGGCCGGATGCTTTCAGGATGATGACCCAAAGGATCCTGATGGGAGTAATCTGGAGGCTATGTTGGAGGCGGTGTATGGGGAGGATTCTGCAGAGGCTATCTTTGATTTAAATGGAGACGGCCAGGTGGATCTTCGGGACTTGGAAATTTTTTCGAAATTTTATCAGAACCGTCAGCGGACTGCCCGGGCAGTGGAGACCCCTTGGATTTCCCAAGGGATGATTCAGTCTGCCTCGACCCTGGATTCCTCGGTAATTCAGGAGGGGAGCATAGAAGAGTTGTTTTCTGCAAAAGGGCAGTTCGCAGATGGCGGGCTGATCGTTGGTACTGGGAACCAGCAGGAAATTTCGGCACAGAATCCGGTTTCTGTCTCTGTAGAATTTACGGATCCAGTTTCGGCTGAGGGCTTTCGCATTGTCCCACAGGAGGGCTCCCTCCGGTCCATGGTGGATGGAGAGGTGATCTTCCAGAAGGAGGATGGAAGCCTGTTTACGGTGATGATACGGGACGGGAGACAGCAGGGCGGAGGACGGAGCACAGCTTCAGCCTCTGAGGCAGGCTCCCGGGCATCGGCCACGGCCTTAGGAAGATCAGCCAGGGCAGCAAAGACACAGGCAACCAGATCCCAGGCGGCGGTCCAGACAGTGGATCAAGCGCCTCTTATGGCATCTCCTTCCCAGCTGGAGGAGCCTTCCTGGCCTGAGGATGGAAATTTGCTGGATTCGGCAGTTTATGTCAGTAACCTGGCGCAAAATGGAGGCGGGGTGACGGTGCTGGACGGGGAGGAGGATAATGGAGAGCCCATTCAGGCGAAATCCATTATCATTGATTTCGGCGGCCAGATCCCGGTGAAGAAGGTGACTATCCGGATCACGAAAACCCTGGCCCTTGACGTGGATTCTGCGGCGGGTATGGGGCAGGTGAATCTGGCGGAGATATCCAGGACAGAGTTTTTAAATGATCTGGACCGCCACATTCCAGAGCCAGATCTGTCGATCCCGGATAAGCTGGCCGGGACCCCCGGGGATGCCAGCTTTACCGTAACCTGGCGCCGCCAGGCTAATGTTACAGGATATGATGTATATGTGGAAGGAGAGAACTTTAAGGGGGAAATCCGAAAGGAGATTTTCCATGGAGTGGAGGGAAACCACTATGAGGTAACTGGGCTGAGTGGATCAGATCTGTGTAATAATAAGCCTTACACGGTGATGGTGCGCTCCATTAACGGAGACTGGAGAAGCGCATACAGCCAGGCGATCACGGTAACGCCTCAAGCGGCCGGCAGGCCTAAGCCGCCGGAACAGATCAAGATATCCGGCGGGAATCAAAAGCTGTATGTCAGCTGGAAGAAGATGAAGAGCACAGACTACTATACACTGTATTACCGGGAAAAGGCGGCAGGCGGAGCTTTCGCCTCCCTTTCTGGCATTATCGAGCCCAAGGCGGTACTCACTGGCTTGAAGGAGGGCACGGAGTATGAGATTTATTTGACCGGCGCTAACCTGATGGGAACTAGCGATCCCTCTGGGCGTTACAGTGGATCTACGCTGATTTTAGAGCCTCCGGTGACGCCGAACTTTCAGTTGATTAATTGGCCAAAGGCGGAAGGTGGTAAACCGGATGCTATCGCTGGGGTGAGCAACGGTACCTCCGGCCCTATCACTTATGACGAAGAGTTTGCCTTGGTGGACGGAAGGTTCGAGACAGTTTGGGTGCGGCAGGACTGGGATGCAGGTTGCAGCTATCCTGGAGAGGATAAGGCGCCGATAATCACCTTCCAGGAGCCACACCAGATGGATACTATCGTGATCATTCCGGACTGCGAGCAGCCTTACGGACTTGACCAGTGCCGTGTGTATTACTGGGGAGAGGATGGGGTGAAGCGGGAGGCCACAGGACGGCTGTCCAGAAAAACGGATCAGCGAAATATTGCCTATTATGAATTTTTGGCCAATCAGCCTTTCCAGGCGGATAAAGTGCATATTACGCTGCAGACCGGTTATGGGCAGGCCAACCGTATCGGCATTGCGGATCTGAAATTTTATGAATATTTTGCGTTAAAGGATGAGATCCTTGCCCTTTATACGGACAGCCTACACATGGAGATTCGGGCGGACGTAACGGAAGCAACCTTCCAGACTCTCTATGAGAAGCTGGAATATGTGGATCCGGTGAGCGGGGAGAAGACGCCTCATTATGCGTATTTGAAGAAGGAATTGGATACTGCGAAAAAGCTGTTTGAGGGAAAAGGCGATGAGGTGGAGGTGCTTTATGTGGATTCCTCCCTCACCAGCCAGGGGGATCGGCATACGGGATTTGGCGGCGGCCTGAATACCTGGCAGCCTCTTGGAGTGGCCGGCCTTGCAGGGGATCGGGTGATTCTGTATGTAGGCGCGGAAGGGAAGGCTGTGGGGGATCCCACGAACTTAACCTTGATTGTCAGCCAGTATCACGGAGAATCCTCTACCGTTTATCAGACTGGGGGAGCCTTGTTCGCAGGTCCCAATGAAATTACGATTCCAAAGGTTACAGACCGCTCCGACGCAGAGGCTGGCGGCCAGCTTTACGTTCGCTATGACGGAGCGCCGGGCGCTGAGAAGTATGGCGTTCGAGTGGAAGTGATGGAAGCTGGAGAGGGCGCGAGCCAGGCGGCCAGGATTCCGGTGTTGAATCTTTCTCAGGCTGAGGATGAAGGGGAGAAACGGGCGCTTGTGGAGGCTTACGTGGAAAAGCTGGAGGGACTTTATGCATCCGGCGTGCTGGCGGCCCATGAAAGCAACCATGGGAGCTGCGGCCTGGACTTTGACGAGAAAAACTGTATCTTCGGCGCCACAGATATTGTAGGTGATCGGGTGATGTTCTCCCTGCCCTCGGTGAAGGTGCTGGAAGGGCTGCGGGGCGTGGCCGGGACCTCTGGAGATATTCAGGCCCAGGCCCAGGTTCTGGAGGATTCCCTGAAGGCCATGGATGAAATGCTTACCCTATTCTATCAGCATAAGGGGTTAAGTGATGCAGCCGACGCAGGCGAGAAGAACCGGATGCCTGCAGGGCACATCAATATCCGATATCAGCGGATGTTCGAAGGCGCGTTTATGTACGCTGGAGGCGCCCACATTGGAATCGAGTGGGGGTCAGCTTCCGGCATGATGGCTGGGAAGCCGCTGGTGTTGGATGAAAATGGGGCGTACCAGTCGGGAAGCTATTTTGGCTGGGGTATTGCCCATGAGATTGGTCATGAGATTAATGAAGGAGCCTATGCAGTAGCAGAGGTGACCAACAATTATTACGCCCAGCTGGCCAGGGCCATCCAGCCGGATTACGCTCTTCGCTGGAGTGAGCAGGAGGTGCTGAAAAAGGTGACCTCTGGGGCTAAAGGGCCTTCTTCTAATGGAGCGGTCAGCCTTGCCATGTACTGGCAGCTTCACCTGGCCTATGATATGGGAGAGCATTATCAGCTCTATGATACATATCAGGAGCAGTTTGACCATTTATTCTTCGCCAGAGTAGATTCCTACGCCAGGGACAGGGGGAAAGCCCCCAGCCCGGGGAATGTGGGATTAAGCCTGGATGGCAATAAGGACAATAACCTGATGCGGTTAAGCTGCGCGGCGGCAGAGAAAAATATCTTGCCCTTCTTTGAGCGGTGGGGAATGGAGCCGGATGAAGGAACCAGGGCTTATGCCGCCCAGTTCGAGACAGAGACCAGAGGCTTATGGCTTACAGGCAAAGAGCAAAAGGAGGCGGCTGCGTCTACTCCCCAGCCAGATGAGGGAGAATACAGCGCTCATGATGTTTGGGGCAGCGTAAGCTATGACCGGACAGAAGGCTCAGGGAACCAGGTGCAGATTTCCCTGAGCCATAACGGGGAGGAGGACACCTTCCTGGGCTATGAAGTGTTCCGCGGTGAATGGAAGGGCGGAGAGTACAGCCGCCGGCCTGTGGGTTTTGTGCCTGCGGGAGAGGAGTCATTTACCGACACCATCCGGACAGTGAATAACCGGACATTTACCTATGAGGCGGTAGGCTATGATATCTGGCTCCGCCCTACTGAGGAGCCAGCGGTGCTTGCGCCTTCTGTGCAGGTGTGCCATAATGGAGGTCTGGACAGCTCCCATTGGTCGGTGGATACCAACATGACTACCATTTCCACGCAGGGATCTGCAGAGGAGGATCAGGAGCCTTCTGAGGAGAACCCGGATACAGTGGAAAAACGGGCCATTGCCTGTGTCATCGACGGGGACAGTCAGACTACTTTTGTGGGAAGAACCAGGGAGGAGGAAGAGACCGGGAAGATTCCGGATCCGGAGATCTTTTTGTACCTGAATGGGGAGGAAACGCTGACTGGGCTGGAGTACCGGCTAAGCGGTGAAGGAGAACCCATAGGAGAATTTGCGGTTTATATCAGTGCCGACGGGGTGACCTGGGAAAGGGCATCAACAGAGGAGACAACATTTGTGATGACAGAGGAAAATGGAGTGAGGCTTCACCGGGTGATATTCAGCGAGGCTGCAGGCAAGGGGACAGGACGCAGGCTTTGCACCTATGACGCTTCTATAATAAAGCTTACAGCGCCAGGTCAGGGAGGAAAGGCTATCGGGGTGTCAGAGATCACCCTGTTGGGACAGACCGGGGATCAGGTGCTGCTGGATGTGGAGGGAATAGGATATCTAGATGAGGATTATTATAATCCGCTGAATCCGGCGCAGCTGCTGATCCCTGGAGGATCGCTTTTGTTCACCGGAACCTATGCCGGAAATCCCGCCTACAATACGGTGCTCCTCTGGGATGAGGCAGGCCGGATCGTAGGGGGGATGGACAGCGGAGAGATTTTGGCAGAGCAATATATCTTTGCTCCTAATCCAGAAGGCGGCGACCTGACCAACATTGCCAGTGGACGCTGGGTATACTATATTCCAGCGGGAGTTTTGCCTGACGCCGCATCGCTGCCAAAGAAGGTGCGGGCGGAATTATACCGGGTGGACAATGCTTTAGACCAGACCGGACAGAGGTTGGTCAGCTCCACGCCCTTTGTGGATCTTCCGTCTGATTTAGGCAATATCAGTATTCAGGGAGAGAACAGGTCTGATGAGGAAGGCAGCAATAACCTGGATCCTGCCGGATTTACCGAAGGGGAAGAAAGAGGGGAGGAAGAGTAGGAAAGATGAAAAACAGATGGAAAAAGCTTCTTTTCAGCGCGGCGGCCTGCGGGATAATCACCGCGGCAGCCCTTCCCTTTACCTTATTCAGCACACGGGCCGCGGAAGGGTTTGTGGCATGGAAGGCTGTAGGGAAGAAAGATGGGAAATATGGTGTGGAGATATCCCTCCAGCTGATGGAAGAAGAAATATTTGAGGAGAGCGCTACCTTTTGGCTGACTTTTCAGCTGGAAAAAGCGGATGGCAGCGTACCTGGAGAGGAGGACTGGGAGTTTGAATTCAGCCGGGGGATTAAGGGCGATCCATCGGTGGTGGTTCTGGATTCCCGGTATGAGGAACGAGATGAGGACTTGGCAGAGGAGGGAATCTTGCAGATCTTGGTTTCCGGCAGAAAGGATGCCTCTGGTTCCGGAGGGGTTTTAAATAAGGACAGGGCTCTGAATCTGGGAAAATTGTATGTAGATACGGATCAGAATGTAAAGATCACCCTTTTGGAGGAATCCTGCAAGGCCGTGGATGAGCGGGGGGATATAACTCCAATCAGCTGCCTGGGAGATGCAGAAGGAACGGTATTTGAGATTCTGGTTAATTCCCAGGAATCAAAGCCGGATAACACCAAGCCGGAGGAAACCACCCCAGGAAGCGGGGAGAACGGCGAAAATGACGGAAGTAGCTCCGGCGGCGATGGATCGGGAAATGGATCTGGTTCTGGAAACGGAAGCCCTGGAGGCGGAGGCAGCTCTGGCGGAAGCGGCGGTTCCGGAGGCGGATCTGGCGGAAGCGGCGGAGGTGGTTCTGTATCGGGCAAAGGGCCTGGGGTAGTGGATATTACAGAGTCCAGCACCGGGCCTGGGATGGCAGTGGAAGCAGACGGAGACTGGGAGGCTGGGGAGAATGGCATTTGGCGGTTCCGGTATTCTGGCGGTAACTATGCTAAAGATGAGTGGATTTATGTAAAAGCGGTGTGGTATCATATTGGCCCAGATGGGCTCATGACTACCGGATGGTATGAGAGCGGCGGCCTGTGGTATTACCTGAAGTCCTACGGCCCTATGGCCACAGGCTGGCGTCCCATCGATGGATACTGGTACTATTTTGGAAATAACGGGATTATGCGGATAGGCTGGCGGGAGATTGAAGGAAAGTGGTATTATCTGAATCCAGTATGGCCAGCTAGCAGCCAGATTCTGGATCCGGTGACTGGTCAGCCGCTGCAGATTGGGGCAAGCCTGCTTCCCTATGGCGCCATGTATGCTAATACCGTAACGCCGGATGGGTATAGGGTAGACGGAAATGGGGTTTGGATTCCCTGAGAAAAATAAGATAAAGAAGGAAAAGATAAATGTTCCCTGCTGAAATCAAAGCTATGTGAAGATGGATTTCAGCAGGGGATTTTTTTTATTGTGAAAGCAGGCCAAGGGGCCATAGATGCGGCATGATAATTTTTGTGGGGAACAATTTATACATTAGGCGCAACGAATAAATTTACATTTCCTGGAACAATTTTCCTGATTTTTTTTCATTATATCATACATGCCATTACAAAAAACGTTTCATATGGCTTAATTTTATGATTTTCTCAAAAAATAAAATATTTTTTTGCTGGTGTTTAATGTATACAATATACCCCACCAGTAAAAGGAAATTCTAAGAGTACATATAGAAAAGGAGTGATTTGGTGTGGAGGAAAGACAGCATGCTGGATTTTATGCCAAGTTTCTGGGAAGTTTCTCTCTGGAATTTCAGGGAAAGCGGATTTTTATCACGAAAAAGCTCAGCCAGAAGCACGTACAGTTATTATTAATCCTTTTAAAGGCAGGAAATCAGGGGATATCTCGCAGGAAACTGGTGGAATGTTTAGAGTGGGAGTATGATACCAGGGAAAAAAAGCTAAACAATTTGCGCAGGCAGGCTTGTAAACTTCGGAAAATGATCAATGAATCAGGCTTTCCCAGCGGAGAGTATGTCCGGATTTCTGCTGACAAGTATTATTTTAGTATGGAGTATGAGATACAAAGCGATGTGGGAAGGATTGACCGATGGTATAAGCGGCTTAAGGAAACCACAGAGGAAGAGGAACAGATAGGGCTGCTTCGAAAGATATGCGGACTTTATGAGGGAGAATTTCTCCGTGGGCTCTTTGCAGAGGAATGGGTGATCTTGGAGAGCGCCAATTATCAAGCGCTTTACTTTGAGTGCCTTAGGAAATTGTGTGACAGGCTGAAGGAACAGAAAGAGTATACCGAGCTATTGAAGCTCAGCACGAAGGCCGGCGAAATATATCCTTATGATGGATGGCAGGCTCTGCAGATCGAGTGTCTGATGGCGAAAAACCGGTATCCAGAAGCTCTTTCTGTGTATAAGAGGGTAAAGGCGGTTTTTTCTGAGGAGATGAATATGGCCCCCTTTAAAGACATGATGGAGCAATATAAAGAGCTGGACAGACAGGCGGCAGACGGCAGGATTAACCTTGCAAAAATCCAGGATAAGCTTTCCGAAGAGGGCAGCGCCAGAAGGGAAGCATATCAGTGTAGTTGCTTAAGCTTCATGGATATCAGCAACATTCTTCTCCGATCTGCAGAGCGCATGAAGATCCGTCTGTCTCTTCTTTTGTGTACGCTGTACAGAACAGAGCAGGCTGAAAAAGATGAAGAAGTGGATCCTTCCCAGCGGGAGAAATTCCGCAAAACCCTGGCAAGAGTCATTGACATCAATGATATCTATACCCAGTACAGCAGGAACCAATATCTGGTCCTTTTGACCGAGAAAGAGGAGGATCAGCAGAAGGCGATGATCCGGCGTCTGGAGCAGGAATGGGAAGCTATTCGGAGCACAGGGGATCCATTAGTGAAATGGGAGGCTGGAAGTCTGGAGACAGCCGGGATTAAGGAGGCTGCAGTGTAATGAAAAAATCGAATGCATTTTTAATTCAGGTGATAGGAGAGGAAAACGCTACATGGCAGGGAAAGATCACCTGGCTGAATCAGAAGGAGACAGAGAATTTTCGAAGCATGCTGGAGATGGTAAGGCTGATTGATACTATCCTGGAGGAAGAAAGCCATGCGCAGACTGGATGACCTGCTGGAAAACCCACTGTTGGTCTGCCTGTTTCTTACTTTGTTGATTACCACTATGCTGGGCATTGGGAATATCCTGATCGTTTCCCTTCTGGGGCTGCTGCTTTGCCTGGCAGGGGCGTTACAGAGGCCGGGAAAGGTTGACCTGTGGATTTTGGCGCCGCTGATTCTCTACAACCTGCTCAGTATGGCCTCCTCCTGGCGGACATTCGGAAATGCTGTCAGCGGTTATGCATCTACGCAGATGCTGTATCCAGTGATCTATTTGGTCATGGCATGTCTGGATTTTTCAGCTCTGCGCCGTCTTAAGGGGCTTTGTGCCGCCTGGGCAGGAGCAGTGGCTGCCGTAGCGATGGGCCGTTTTGCCATCCAGGCCACGATGGGAAGCTCCGGAAGACTGGAAGGAGCACTGGGTAATCCTAATGCTTTGGGTATCTTCCTTGTGATTGGGTGGTTTGCCCTCATAGGATGCCGGGAGGATAAAGATCCTTTTCCCGGGAACTCCTTTCTGCCCTTTTTGGAGCCTCTCCTGCTGATGGCCGCCGCCATGACTGTATCTATGGGAAGTTTTGTGGCAATGGCGGCAGGGATTCTGAGCCTTTTGTACAGAAAGAAACGAGAGCATTCTTACCAGGAGGCCTTTTTGTATGGAAGCTGTCTCCTCTCCAAGGCAAGTCTAGGGATGGGAACCGGCATGCTGATCTATCTGGCTGCGGACAGGACAGGGATGCCCTGGCTGTGCCTGCCTTTCCTTTTCTACGGGTGCGCTATGGTGCTGCTCTTTAGAAGGCTGGAAACCTTTTTGGAGGCCTTCCCAAAGATGGCCGCGGCTATTCCCTGCCTGGGCCTGGCTGTGGGGATAACCGCTATTGCCGCAAGGCCCAATGCGGCAGCCACCTTTGTTGAGCGGTTGGAAATGATTCGGAATGGGATCCGCTATCTGGGAATGAAGCCTCTGCTGGGGGTAGGGCCGTATCAGTGGAGGATCCTGAATCTGTATGACGGGGACAAATATTTTCATACCTACCACATTCACAACCTTTTCGTTCATGTAGGAGTGGAGATGGGGCTGCCAGCCATGGCTATGCTGGCGGTAATCACTATCCGGATTCTCAAAAAGGAGAAGTGCGCTGCCGGGAAAGCAGGGTTCATTGCCTTTCTTGTCCATAATCTGATGGACACCAGCTTTTTTTATATGGGGATCACCACGGCGGCGATGCTGTCTGTAGGGGAGCCTGGCCACGGGGGGACATCCCTGGATAGCAAGGTTATGGGCATACTGTGGGGTGGTCTGGGAGCTGGCTTTGCTTTACAGCTGTACTATCTGCTCCTCTTTTTGAATTAGCGCACGGTCTGATGAAAATTTATTCTTTGGAGTTTCGCCAGTAATACAGACAGAACACTTGTTGGGAGGCCTTAAATGAATACGGAGAAGAAAAAATTTTTAAGCATATGGTTTCTTCTGCTGGGCTTTTGCAGCGGAGCGGCAATCGTCCTGGCACTCTGCCTCCGCGCCCAGTTACAGCGTCCGGACTACATAGGAAGAGAGCTAACTGTTCAGGAAGAAGCGCAAATTATCAGCCGAAACAGTCCGCTGATTCAGTACATTGCCTTGACGGCAAATGGGGATTTCCCACGGGCTCAAAAGATCACCAAGATTACCATCCATCACATGGCGGGGGATCTGAGCCTGGAGGATTTGGGAGAGTCTTTTTCCCGGGCAGACCGAAAGGCGTCCGCCAATTATGCTATTGACAGCGCAGGCAGGGTGGCCCTCTATGTGGAGGAAATGAACCGTGCATGGACCTCCAGCAGCCGGGAAAATGATCACCAGGCAGTGACGGTGGAGGTGGCAAACGATGAGATGGGAGGTAACTGGCATGTAAGTGACCAGGCTTACCAAAAACTGGTGGAGTTGTGTGTGGATATCTGCAGGCGGAACGGGATTAGGGAATTAGTTTTTACCGGAGACGCCCAGGGAAGCTTAACCCTACACAATATGTTTTCTGATGAGACGGAATGTCCCGGCCCCTATTTGGAAGGCCGGATGGCGGAGCTTGCAGATCAGGTGAATGAAGGGCTGAGAGGTGGAGATTATGGGGTGGCTTCAGGTGAACCATAGTGTTGAAACGCGAACTACAGGAGAAAAATCAATGCGGAATCTTGCATTTTTATCTATAGATATCAAGAGGATTCTTTAGGAAATCCTTTGCGGAGGAAGGAGAATTTATGGAATGGCGCTGAAAAAGAAAGGAAGGACGCTGATCTCAGCTTGTATTATGGGGCTGATGGCTCTGCTGGCAGGGGCAGTGGCTTTTGCCGATGATGCGGGGAAATTAGGAATGCCGGAATGTGTGGAAAGCCTTACTAACGGCTACGGACTAATCCTGGAGAAGCTTATTTCTGCCAATACACAGGAGATGATGGAAAAGGCGGAAAAGGAAAAATATACCTTCAAGGTAAATGGCCTGGAGGTAACCCTTGGGGGTGAGGGAGAAGATTCATGGAAAAAATGCTTGAGTTTTGATAAATTATGGGACAATATGGCAGAAAGTACAGGAAAAAAATCCATGCCTGTTACAATAGAGGAGATGGATAATTCCTTGAAAGCGGATTCTATATCTATGGAAATCAAGGGCAATATTAACATCAATTCTGTCAGCAATATTCAGCTAAGGGAGGATCTCCATGCCTCGGTAGATTGGAGTAAGGCTGTGGGGAAGGCGCCCAGTGAAGTTGAAGTGGAACTATACTTTGGATCGTCCCAGGGAAAGCTGACAAGCACACCAGGAGGGATAACTTCATATAAGTGGGAGAACTTAGACAAATTTAGCCAATATGAGATTATAATTAGAGAAAACTATGAATTTACCAATCCGAACCTGCAGCTTAGGATAGTGAGAAAGGGGAAAATGTGTCAGATTATCCTGGATTCATCTTCATCCAGCTCTCTGTCGCTTTATCTATGCACAACGGACTCAGGAGGGACATCCTACACGCCTCTTGATCAGCTGGGAGAGTTTCCAATAGAGGCAGAGAAAGGGTATGGGGTTTGTATAGAGGACGGAGGACAATATAAAGAGCTGTTAATGCTGAATCAACAGGAGCTTGTGAATCTAACGGCAAAGTATAGCTTTGATGCATCGGGTATAATGTCAAAGCCGGAGAACGTTCAGATTCAGCTATATAAGAAAGAGGAAGCAGATGGGAACGGGGATTCAGAAACATTAGAATTGAACAGCAAAAATCAATGGAAAGCGTCAATAGAGCTGCCATGCATGATAAAGGAATATGATGGAGAAGCAGGAGACATTGAACTGTATGAGGCGGATTTCTCCTATATACTAAAAGGCCCAAAAATCACATTCGATTTAACGGAGACAACCCAAATATCGTTAATTGCGACCAATGTTTTTTCAGAACCTGAGCCAGAAAAGGGTAGTTTAAAGGTAGTGAAACAATGGAATGATAAGAATAATGCAGCATCCTCCCGTCCGAAGGAGATTCAGGTACAACTATACCAAGGCACAAAATCGGATGTCAATCCAGATGAGGATGAAACGAGAAAGCCTTATGGAACACCTAAGACGCTGAGGGGATCTTCAGGAAGCAACACCTGGAGCGCGGTCTGGCCAGATCTGCCACAAAAGGATGAACAGGGGAATCCCTACATATACAGTGTAAAGGAAATCCTTCCAGAAGGATGCGACGATTACCAGGTTACTTACGAAAATAATCAAATTATCCTTTCCTCCGGCGTGACGGCGCCGATTGTCTTGGAGGAGGCCACACCTTCAAATGCCGTGCCGAGAGAGGAAGAGGAGGATTCATCCAGTGCCCAGAAAGAAGAGGAAGAAGAGGAGACAGAGAATAGTCGCCCCATAGCGACTTCCTCTGAGGCGTCCCGGCCTTCCACCGCTACCCCATCAAATGCTGTGGGGAAAACCGAACAGCCTTCTCCCAAGAAGGGGATAGAGTACGAAGCCTTCTTCAACAGGAAAAGGGAAGATGCCGCGCCGTCCGGTGATCCGGAAGTGACGGTGCTGCTTGGCGGGCCAGAGGAAAAGAAGGATGAGGGCCCAGCCGATGATCCGATTCCCACCATCACCATCATCAATACCTACCACCCAGAAGATCCAGATGACCCGGATGACTCAGATGAGTTTTATGGAAGCTTAATCCTCAACAAACGAATCCTGGGTATCCCATCAGAGGCTTGGCCAGAGGAGGGATATCATTTTACCATTCAGGGACTGGGGGGATTGGACTACAGCCATGATGTAACGATCCTGGGAGAGGGATCTGTACATATTGAAGGCCTGAAGCAGGGCAGCTATTCCATCACAGAGAGAGGCGGCGCAATCGACGGCTATATCCTGACCATTGACGGAGGAGGAACCGTCTACGTAAAAGCTGGGGAGGATACTGAGGCAACGGTTACGAACATTTACAGCCGCCCAGGAAGGGGAAATCTTTCCATCAAAAAGAGAGTGACGGGCAGCAGAGGCGATCCATACAAGGACTTTACTTTCCGCGTTATCTTGCTTAATGAACAGGGAGAACCTCTTCCCGAAACCTATCCTTATACTGGTTCTAAGGAAGGCGTGATTGCCAGTGGCGGAACCATAGTCTTAAAGCATAACGAGGCGGTTACCATCAGCGGCCTGCCGGAAAATACCAAATACCAGGTAGAAGAGCTTGAGGCCAATCAAGATGGCTATACCACCACTACCTCGGGAAATGAATCCGGAACCATTCGGCTCTACCAGGCAAACGAAGTGATATTTTACAACCATAAGCCTGGGGGAGGGGGAGGCGGAGGAGGGAAAAACCCGCCGCCAGATCCCACCCCGCCGCCCACGCCAACTTCTCCCACAACGTTAAAGGAGGAAACCCCGCCAGTGCCAGAAACTATTCCAGATCGTCCAACGGATCTGCCAGATCCGAATTCGCCAGACGCGCCGGATCGCTTTACCATCTGGGATGGAGATGTACCTAAGAGCTATGTGCGGGTATGGAATCCGGAGACCGAGGAATTTATGTGGATTCCAGAGGATGAGATCCCCTTAGCTTCCGCCCTGCCAAAGACCGGGCACAGAGGCAACGGCATTGGATGGGTATGCATGAGCATTCTCTCTCTGATGGGTATGGGAGTGTTGATTTACTGGAAGAAAAGAGAACATGATTTTGTAGAGTAATGGATAGGGAAAGGATGTTGCCGCGGCAACATCCTTTTCTGGAATAAAATCACGAAAAAGCTATGGCAAATGAATCCAGCTTTTGACTAGAAACATTTATTGTGAATTGTTTGATTTTTACAAGCAATAAAATCATCAGGATAAAATTATGCTATGAATGTCAAAATTTTACCGTTTCCATTAATAGAATATTAATATATAATGTAAGAGTATACGAAAAAAAGCTGATTTGCGTAAGAAAATCAGCAAAAATGTATCAAGGAGGATGTAACGATGAGGAAAAAAATGTTAAGCATTGCACTGTGTGCAGCGATGGTTAGCTCCATGGCAGCCTGCGGGTTAAAGAGCCCGGAAACTACCACGGCGGCAGCGGAGACCACTACGGCGGCAGCAGCAGAAGAGACCAAGGCTGAGGCTGAGGCGCCGGAAGGTGAGGAGAAAGAAGCTGAGGCAGCAGGCGGATCTGATTCACCGGCAGCCAATGATCCCCAGGTAACTTTGGTATATGCAGAGGTTAACCCGCCGGAGTCTCTGATCGGACAGGTTGACGTGAAATTTAAGGAGGCCGTAGAGGAGCTTTCCGGCGGCTCCATTAAGATCGACTTACAGGCCAGCGGCGTGCTGGGTGCAGAGGGCGACGTTCTGGATAACATGCTGGGCGGCGTAGGTACCATTGATATGGCCCGTGTATCAGTATCCACCTTATCCGGTTATGGCGTTCCCAAGTCTACCCTGCTTGCAATTCCCTATGCTTTCGTAGACCGCGATCATTTCTGGAAGTTTGCTGCCAGCGATGTAGCGCAGGAGATTATGAATGAGACTCAGGAAGTTGGTTTAGGCGTAAGAGGCCTGTTCTATGGTGAGGAAGGATTCCGCCATATCTTTACTTCCAAGGAGATCAAGGGAATTGAAGACTTAGCCGGATTAAAGATCCGTGTTTCCACTGACCCGGTTATGGTTAACATGATTAATGCCTTAGGAGCGAATGCAACTGTTGTTGCTTATACTGAGCTGTACACCTCTCTTCAGACTGGCGTGGTAGACGGCGCGGAAAATCCCATTGCCAACTATCAGGCAAATGCCTTTACTGAGGTTGCTCCAAACCTGATTCTGGACGGACATCAGCTTGGACTGATCGAAGTAATCATTACCGACGCGGCTTGGGATAAGCTGACTGACGCACAGAAAGACTGTATGATTCAGGCTGCTGAGATCGCAGGCGCTTATAACAAGGAAACCGTTCAGGCAACTGAGGACAAGGTTTTGGATGAGCTGAGAGCAGCTGGCATCAATGTCGTAGAAGTGCCGGACAAGACCCCCTGGGTTGAGGCTTGTAAGGATGTTATGGCCGAAGCTTCCAAGGGATATGAGGATCTGTTCCAGAGAATCGTTGACCTGGCGAACTAATCTGTATCATTCGCAGGAGCAGTCCTGTGTTCTGACGTAAGTAAGGCTGCTGTCCGCAGCCCAGCTGGGCGTAGACAGCAGCAGATTAAGGGCACAGAGGAATTGAGGCCTCTGTGCCCATTTTTTAAGGAGGGCAGGTATGTCGATTTTTGATAAAATTGATAAGATTAAACCATTATATGACATAACGTATAAAGCGATTATGCTGGTCTGCAAGCTTCTGCTAATTGCAGATATCTGCATTACATCCTACGCCATATTAGGCCGTTATGTCCCCTTTATTCCGGATCCTACCTGGAGTGAGGAGATCGTGCTGACGCTGATGTCTTACATGGCAGTGCTCTCTGCGGCCCTTGCTATCCGCCGGGGCGCTCACATCCGTATGACTGCGCTGGATCGCTATCTTCCCAATGCGCTGGTAAGGTTCCTGGATATTCTGGCCGATGTGTCTGTACTGGTTCTGGCCTTTATCATGTTGACGATAGGCTGGAAGTATGCCAATGGTATCGGCGCCAAGGGCTTTTATCCCAGTATGCCTGGCTTAAGCAAGCGGTGGATGTATATGCCTATTCCGGTTGCTGGTCTGGTTATGATTATTTTCGAGCTGGAAGCTCTGTATAATCATGTGAAAAGTATCTTTGTAAAGGAGGAGAAGTAATGGATGTAAACGTTGCGATTCTAATTTTACTTGGCAGTTTCCTGCTGATGATAGTACTTCGTTTCCCCATCGCCTACGCGGTGGCGATTTCCTCCGTGCTCTGCCTGGTGTACCAGGGGCTTCCTCTGCAGACAATCTGTCAGCAGATGGTAAAGGGCATCAGCTCCTTCAGCCTGATGGCTGTTCCCTTCTTTATCACCATGGGGTGCCTCATGGGATCTGGAGGTATTTCTGAGAAGCTGATCGCTTTAGCGGACTCCTGTGTGGGATGGATGCGGGGCGGTATGGCGATGGTTAACATCGTGGCATCCTACTTCTTTGGCGGAATATCCGGATCAGCTGCAGCGGATACTGCTTCCCTCGGCTCGATCCTTATCCCGATGATGGTGGATCAGGGCTATGACGGGGACTTTTCCACAGCAGTTACCATCACCTCTTCCTGTGAAGGACTTCTGGTTCCCCCAAGCCACAACATGGTTATCTACGCTACTACCATCGGCGGCGTGTCTGTGGGAAGCTTATTCCTGGCTGGCTACGTTCCCGGCGCTCTCTTAGCGCTCTCGCTGATGATTGGATCTTACATTATTTCGGTAAAGCGCAATTATCCCAAGGGCGAGCCCTTTAGCATCAAGCGTCTGATCAAGCAGCTGTCTATCTCTATCTGGGCTCTGGCAGCAGTTCTCATCGTAGTTGTGGGCGTTATCTGTGGTGTATTTACGGCTACGGAGTCTGCGGCTATTGCAGTTATCTACAGCTTGATTGTCAGCGTATTTATTTACAAGGGTCTGGATTGGAAGGGCGTTTGGAATATCTTAAACGACTGTGTGGACACTTTGTCCATCGTATTGATCCTGATTTCCACTTCCAGTGTGTTTGGCAACTGTCTGACTCTGCTCCATGTGCCGGATCTGGCGGCTAATGCCATCACTGGACTTACCTCTAATCCGATCCTCATCGCGCTGCTTTTGAACTTGATCCTTCTGCTCTTAGGATGTATAATGGATATGGCGCCAATCATTCTGATTGCGGCTCCTATTTTGGCCCCTATTGCCATCTCTATCGGCATTAGCCCCATTCAGTTTGGTATCATGATCGTATTGAACTGCGGCATTGGCCTTCTGACTCCTCCAGTAGGCTCTGTGCTTTTCATCGGCTCGGCTGTGGCAAAGCTGCCTATGGAGAAGGTGGTTAAGGCGACCCTGCCATTCTACCTATGTATGATCGTAACTCTGCTTTTAATCACCTTTGTTCCGGCTATCAGCCTGTGGCTGCCGTCGGTATTGGGAGGAGCTGCATTATAATTGGCAAATCAATAAGGCATGAGCTTGTTTTCCGGAGCGTTGGTTCAGGCTTTCTGCCTGGATAAGCATTTGTCTTCTGGAAAAGGGGAAATGCGGTAATATTTGGGCCGTCATTGCAAATAGTCCTGCAATGGCGGCCTAAAGCAGTCATATATTTCAATTTAGGAATGGAGGAAACAATGGAACAGAAAACACAGGTTAACGGTCATATGCTGGTAAGCGGCTGTGGAGACCGGGAGAGCTGGAATACCCAGCTTTTGTATTTTACCTGCTCGTCCCTGAGCTGGGATGACCGAAGGATCTTCCTTTTAAGCGACAGGACGGGAAGCCCTAACGTGGTGGTGAAGGATATGTTTACCGGGGAGGAGAGAATCCTTACTGAAAATACAAAGGGCACGCTGAAAAGCTATGTGTATTTTGATGGAACCTTTAACCAGGGCCTGGGCAAAGCCAGCGTTTCTCTGGACGCGGCCAACAGCGTGGTTTACTATATCCAGGACGATCGCATCTGTAAGGCAGATCTGGAGGGAAGGATTACCGTGTTAAACCAGGTTCCTGATGGAAGGATGACGGCCTTTACCCATGTAAGCTCCGATGGGAAGCGGCTATGCGTGCCCATGACGGACGGACGGTGCCTGGATTTTGACCCGGAGACTGAGGGAAGCGGCCTGGATAAGCGGCCGGTTTACAACATCGACGGAAGAGTACAGGAGGAGAACTTAAGCAGCTATCTTTGTGTTTATGATACAGAGACCGGTGCCTTGCTGTATGAGAAGCAGGTACCCAAGTGCTGGATTACCCATGTACAGTTTAACCCGGTGAACCCAGAGCAGATCATGTATAATCATGAGTGGGCCAGCTTTGACTGTGGGATCCGCCGGATTTGGCTTTATGATCACGAGACCGATGAAATCCGGCCTATCCGCACGGAAGGAGACGACACCTTGGGGAACCCTGGCGGTTATCCTCGGAAGAAGGAAGACTGGGTGTGCCATGAGATGTGGAGCGATGACGGCAGCCAGGTGATTTACCACGGCGGCTACGCTGACGGTCCGGCTATGGTAGGACGTTATGTGTTGTCCACTGGCTGCTATTATGAGATTGCTCTTCCAAAGGACTATGATGCCTATGGGCATTTTACCATGGATCATCAGGGGAATTTGGTGTGCGATGGGTATTTTAAATATCCCTGGGAGGTTAAAAAGGTCTGGGACAACAGCACGGATAATGGCCCGGATCCCCATAAGAAGGATGCGGAGTATATCTGTAAGGTATTCCCGGATTGGGAAAAGGGAAAGCTTACCTGGGTTCCCCTGTGTAAGCACCAGAGCGACTGGCTGGGTCAGGACGCTCATCCTCATCCCATCTACAGCCATGAAGGGGATCGGATCTTTTATAACAGCCGCAGCGGGAATACGGTGAATGTATATTGCGTATCCGCTCAGCCGCCACAACAGTAATGAATTGATATTTTTCAGAGCGGCTTTAGCCGGTGCGCCTCTCCAACGATCCAATTAAAGTTACTTTTTTCTGTTTTTATCAGGTCCCAAGGTCAAAAATCCTTTTGCAGGCAAGCGCAAATTGGGTTTTCGACCTTGGGACTTTGGCATATTAATTGGGAAGGATAGAAAGCCCTTTACCATGTTTTCCATCGACAAAGGGATCTTTTTGTGGAAAAATCCAGGATCATTTGTTATAATCTATGGTAATATAACGTGAACACGTTTGCAGTGTGAAATTTTGCATTACAATATCCTTCACACAGGCGGAGATGAGATAGAGGGTCGGAGGGAATATATGTATCGTTTATTGATTGCAGATGATGAGAAAATTGAGATGATGGTGCTGCACCGGACGCTGGAAAGGAGACTGGGAGGATTATGCCAGGTTTTCGAGGCGGATAATGGCAGGGAAGCTGTGGCGGTCTATGAGCGGGAACAGATCCAGATCGCTATCCTGGATATTGAGATGCCTGGGATCAACGGGATCCAAGCAGCAGAGTGGATCCGCAAGAGAGATAAGAAGTGCTGCATTATTTTTCTCACTGCTTTTGACGAATTTTCTTATGCCAGGAAGGCCATCGCCGTGCGGGCCCTGGATTATCTTTTGAAGCCCTATGACGAGGAGGAGCTGATCTCTGTGGTGGAGGAGGCCATGCGTCTGGTGGATGAGCGGGAGGGGCAGGGGATAGAGAAGAGAGATGCCGGGGCGGCAGTACCAGCAGATAAGGCCTGGCGGAGGGAGCAGACAGAAGGAGAGGAGGAGCTGGAGGCCGTCACCTCTGAGCCAGAGTCTAACATGCGGCTTTCTATGGTGGCTGAGGCCATCGAGACGTATATGCGGCAGAACTATCGGGAGGATATCTCCATGCAGGATGCGGCCCGGGCGATGAACTATTCAGAGGCGTATTTCTGTAAGCTGTTCAAGCAATGCTTTGGGAAAAATTTTACTGCCCGTCTGGCGGAGTACCGGGTGGAGGCGGCCAAGGAGCTGTTGACCGGCCACATGGTAAATATCCGGGAGATTGGCCGGGCCGTAGGCTATGAGGATTCCAATTATTTTGCCAAGGTATTTAAGCGGATTACCGGACAGAGCCCTACGGAGTACCGGGTGAGTGTGTATAAGGAAAACCAGCAGTAGCCTAATTGGGAAAGCAGAGAGCTGAGGTCGGAGGCAGTGGGTCAGGGAGGAGAGAAGGAATGAAGGGGCATTGGAAATGGAGAATGGCAAAGAGAAGCTTTGTGATTGCCTCTGTGGCTGTTTTTCTGCTGAATGGCTGCAGCTTTGTGGGTCAACAAAACAGTGGCAAGGAATCTGCCCCGGAATTTGTGCTGACCTACGCGGAAAACCAAGCGGAGGACTATCCCACCAGCCTTGGGGCGTACCGATTTGCCCAACTGGTAAAGGAGAGGACAGAGGGCAGGATTGAGATTCAGGTAAAGGCCGGGGCTGCCTTGGGAGATGAGCAGTCTATCCTGGAGCAGCTTCAGTTTGGGGGTGTGGACTTTGCAAGGGTTTCCGTATCCCCTCTGTCCGAGATTGTCCCAGAGCTGAATGTGCTTCAGATGCCTTTTATCTATACGGGAAGAGAACACATGTGGAGAGTCTTGGAGGGAGAGATCGGGGAGAAGTTTATGGGCTTTTTTGAGGGAATCAACCTGCAGCCCCTTTCATGGTATGATGGAGGGAGCCGGAGCTTCTATACCTCCCAGGTGCCTATCCAGTGTCTGGAGGATATGGAGGGACTGGAGATCCGGGTCCAGCAGTCCAGACTGATGAGGGATACAGTGGAGATCCTGGGAGCGGAGGCTGTGCCAACTGCTTTCGACCAGGTATACTCTGACCTCCAGCGGGGGCTCATCGACGGGGCGGAAAACAGCCTGCCCTCCTATGAGTCGGAAGGGCATTATGAGGTGGCAAAGTACTATACCATGGACGAGCATACCCGGGTGCCAGAGATGCAGCTGGCTTCCCAGATTACCTGGGATAAACTGTCTGTGGAGGATCAGCTGGTGATTTTAGAATGCGCCAGAGAGTCCGCCAGATATCAGCGCCGGCTCTGGACGGAACGGGAGCGGTTTTCTAAGGAAAAGGTTTTAAAAGCTGGGTGTGAGATCATTTGTCTGTCACCGGAGGAGGAGGCGCGGTTTCGGGAGGGCGTAGCGCCCCTTTATGAGATATATTGTAAAGATTTTATGGATATTGTGGAGGAGATACGGAGGGTGGGAGAGGAGCCTTAGGCATAGGGGGCAACAATGGCTGCCTAAGGCCTGCCTGTCGGAAAAGCACTTGACATAAACAAAAAGATATGTTATGCTGTGTTTATGAAAACGTTTGCACAAACGATTTCTCTACAATTTAACTTGCAAGAAGAGATTTGGAGCGTTTATTCCTGCAGCCAATGAGTCAGGGCGGCTGACAGAAAGGAAGAAGGAGGATAGCACATGAAGGAACTGGAGTTAAAGGAAGTGGAGAAGACTGTGGAGAGCATTCCCATGGGGCAGAAGGCCTACTTTTCTAAGACGGTAACTGAGGGTGACGTGGCTTTGTTTGCCGGGATTACCGGAGCGTTTGAGCCTTTGAGCATGAATCAGGAATTTGCGGAGCGGACGCCTTATGTCAGCCGGATGGTACAAACCATGCTGCTGGCTACCTACACCTGGCCGGTATCCACCCAGATCGCCTCTCCCGGGGCAGTGACCATTGCCCAGGAGTCAACCTTTTTAAAACCAGTGAAGATTGGAGATACCATCACCGCAGTGGGAGAGGTGACGAAGAAGATCCTGGAGAAGAAGATCGTTATTGTCCGCACCACCTGCTATAACCAAGAGGGGGAGATGGTGATGGACGGCTCTGTGGTGGAGCTGATGCGGGTACATTAGTGTATGGTGAGGTGATCCTTTTGTGGTTCGGGGCGAATCCCAGATGAATCAACGGATTACTGATGAGCGGATGGAAAGAAGGAGGGATCCAATGGCAGTGATGCAGTATGAACAGAAGCAAATCGAAAGTTTATCGGTGGGGGACTTTTCCCTGTTTACCAAGACGGTGAGTGAGCCTGATGTCACTCTCTACGGGGGGATTTCCGCTGACTTTTCCCCAGTGTATATGAATGAACAGTATGGGGAGGAGACCAGATTCGGCAGACGGGTGGCCCATCCCATGCTGGTAGGTGCTATGGCAGGTGGCGCCATGTTCCGGCTTCTATCTCCCAGTGCTTACCCGGTGAAGCGGGAATTCCAGATGATTGCGCCGGTATACCCCAATGATACCATTACCATTCGGGCAGAGGTGGCTTCGGTGGATCTGGAGAAGAAGCAGGTATTGGTGGAATTTGAGGCCTATAACCAGAAACGGGAACTGGTGCTCTCCGGAACTTCCCTGGAGGGGATGGATCTGATGGCAACGGATGGCGGGAAGGAGGAACAGCAGTAAGATGAGTCTGGAAGGAATCGTGTTAAAGCAGATGGAGGATATCAAGGTAGGGGATGTGGCCTGGTTCTCGAAGACAGTGACAGAGGCGGATATTATGATGTTTGCCCAGCTTTCCGGAGACTATGCTCCCCAGCATGTGAGTGCAGAATTTGGAAAGACAATGATGTATGGCTCGCGGATCGCCCACGGGATGCTGACGGCAGGGTTGATCTGCCCGGTGCTAAATAAGCTTTGCGGGGACGGAACGATTACCCATTCCCAGGAGATTAAGTTTAAATCTGCAGTACTCTTAAACGATACCGTGACTGTCCGGGGTGAGGTAATCGAGAAAATTCCGGAGGAAAATCAAATAAAGATCGATGTGGTGTGCCGTAAGCAGGGAACTGGGCCGGAAGATCGGCCGCTGATTTTGGCTACCTTCGTGCAGAAACTGGATATTCTTTCTCTGAAAGAGTAGAGAGGTGAATTGAGGAAAAAACGCTCCGCTGGTCTACAGCGGGGCGTTTGACGAATCGGACGGCCTTTATCCTCTTAGGGCATGAATTTCTGATAAAGAAAAACCGGATGGAAATGGTGAAAATCCTCTTGACGCCAGAAGAAAAAGGTGCTATTCTATAACTATGAAAACGATTGTACAAACGATTTCTTGTCTTAAAGCAAACGACGTCCGATAATGAAAAAGCCTCATTGCCGTGGAGGTGTTTTGAAGACCTTTGCCGGTCAGAAATCGGGATTTTGGGAAGGAGAATGGAGATGGAGCAGAGGACCATCCGTATCGGGGAGAGGGAGTATCCTTTTTATGCGGTACAGACGATTGTAGTAGGGAGCGGCGCGGCAGGGTTAAATGGAGCGGTTTCCCTGTATAAGGCCGGACAGAGAGACATCGCTGTCCTGACAGAGGGGCGGTTTATGGGAACCTCCAGGAATACAGGTTCGGATAAGCAGACGTATTATAAGCTGACTACCTGCGGCAGCGAGCCGGACAGCGTACGGAAGATGGCTCAGACCTTATTTGACGGCCAGGCTATGGATGGGGATTTAGCTTTGGCGGAGGCGGCCCTTTCTCTGCGGGGATTTTACCATTTAGTGGATATCGGGGTGCCTTTCCCCTGTAATGGCGGTGGGGAGTATGTGGGCTATAAGACAGATCACGATCCCAATCAGCGCGGAACCTCCGCCGGCCCCCTTACCTCTAAGTTTATGACCGAGGCTCTCTGGGAGGAGGTGGAGAGGTATTCGATTCCAGTGTTTGACGGATACCAGGTAATCGAGATTTTGACTGACCAGGAGGCAGATTTCCAGGAGGGCCAGGGACGGGAAGAAGGCTTGGAACAAAAGGCGCGCAGACGGGTGCGGGGCCTTTTAGCATTGAATATCCGGGAGGACAGGGCAGAAAAGCAGTACACCGTGTTCGGGGCGGATAATATTGTCTATGGGGTAGGCGGCGAGGCTGGTATGTATGACACTTCCGTTTATCCGGTGAGCCAGACCGGCGGTATGGGATGCGCCTTCCGGGCCGGGGCCAGGGGAAAGAATCTGACGGAATCCCAGTATGGTATGGCTTCAGTCAAGTTTCGCTGGAATCTGTCCGGTACTTATCAGCAGGTGATTCCCAGGTACGTTTCCACTGACGCGGACGGCAGCGATGAACGGGAATTCTTGGATGAATATTTTCCAAAGCCGGAGGATATGCTTTACGCCATTTTTCTAAAGGGCTATCAGTGGCCCTTTGACCCGCGGAAAACCATGGATTACGGCTCTTCACTCATTGACCTTTTGGTATATCAGGAAACAGTGATGAAAGGGCGGAAGGTGTACCTGGATTACCGGAGGAATCCCAGCGCGGCGGAGGAAAAGGGACATTTCCTTTCCAGGCTCCTTCACCAGGAGGCTTATGATTATCTGGAGAGCTCTGATGGCTTGTGGGATACTCCCATAGAGCGGTTGGAGCACATGAATCCTGCGGCCATTGAACTTTACCGCTCCCACAACATTGACCTGTACACAGAGATGCTGGAGATAGGGGTTTGCGCCCAGCATAATAACGGCGGCCTGGCAGGAAACGGTTGGTGGGAGAGCAATTTGAGCCATTTTTTCCCGGTGGGAGAGGTAAATGGAACGCACGGCGTTTACCGCCCAGGAGGAAGCGCCTTAAATTCTGGCCAGGTGGGAAGCCTGCGGGCTGCACAGTTTATCGCTGGAAAATATACCGAGGAGCCTTTGGATGAGCAACAGCTGGCGATGCGATGCGGTGCACAGATTGAGGCAGCGGCAGCTTTTGGGATGAGAGCAATAGAGATGGGAAGGAAAATCTTGGAAGAAGAGTCGGAGGAGCCGAACAGAGCGTTGCTGGATTGGAAGGCAGAGAAGAAGGAGTTAGGTGTCCGGATGTCAAAGAGGGGGGCCAATATCCGCTCCATGGAAGGGGTAGAGCAGGCCCTGGCGGAGAATCGTACCCAGCAGGTAAGGATGGATCGCTTTGGGATCCAGACAGCGCCGGAGCTAAAGCATTTATACCGCCTTCGGGATTTGCTGGTGAGCCAGCAGATATATCTGGAGGCTATCCGGGATTACATTCAAAAGGGCGGAACCAGCCGGGGTTCTTATCTGATCTGCGATCCGGAAGGCAAAAAACCCTTGGAATGCCTGCCGGAGGAGTTTCGGTTCTCCCTGGAGGATAGGGGACTGTCCGGACAGATTCAGGAGATTGTCTATGAGAATGGCCGGTGCCAGTGTTTCTGGCGACCGGTGCGGCCTATTCCGGAGGAGGACAGCTGGTTTGAAATGGTATGGAGAAACTGGCGGGAAGGCGTTTACTTTGGTGAATAATGAGTTGTGAGCAGCCTGTTAGAACAGGCAGAAGGTATCAGTTGCAGGAGCAAAAGGAGAAGACAGATGAATAAATTTATGACGGCCAAGGAAGCGGTAGCACTTATTAAGGACAATGACAGCATCGCTGTATCTGGCAACGGCGGCGGGATTATGGAGCCAAATTTCCTCTTTGAAGCGTTAGAGGAGCGATTTCTCACTGAGGGGCATCCCAGAGAGCTGAGCCTGACCCATTCGGCGGGGATTGGTGATAAAGATAAGGGGGGCATCAGCCGTTTTGCCCATGAGGGGATGATTAAGCGGGTAGTGGGCGGCCACTGGGGCTGGTCCCCCAAGATGCAGCAGCTGGCCAATGAAAATAAAATCGAGGCTTATAATCTGCCCCAGGGCATTGTGGCTATGCAGTACCGGGAGATCGCGGCCAAGCGGGTGGGGCTGGTTACCCAGACGGGATTGAAAACCTTCGTGGATCCCAGGATTTCCGGGGGAAAGCTAAATGATGTGACAAAAGAGGATATCGTGGAGCTCGTCGAGATGGACGGCAGAGAATGGCTGCGGTATAAGACATATCCCTTAAATGTGGCGTTAATCCGGGGAAGCATCGGTGATAACGAGGGAAATATTTCCTTGGAGTATGAGCCGGCTTACTTAGAGTCCCTGGCTATTGCCCAGGCAGTACATAATTGCGGCGGTACGGTGATCTGCCAGGTGAAGTTTGGGGCCCAGGCAGGCACGCTGGATCCCAAGATGGTACGGATTCCGGGGATCCTGGTGGACGCAGTGGTGGTGTGCCCTGAGCAAGTGCAGACTATCGAGGGAGAGTTTAACCCGGCTCTGACCGGAGATCTGCGGATGCCGGTGGATGCCATTGCACCGATGGCCCTGGATCAGAGAAAGGTGGTGGCCAGAAGGGCGGCTATGGAGCTCCAGAAGGGAACTATCATTAACCTGGGATTTGGCATGCCTGACGGGGTGGCCATGGTGGCGGCTGAGGAAGGTATTGGGGATTATGTAAAGATGACCATTGAGCAGGGAATCATCGGCGGAGTGCCGGCCAGTGGGGCAATTTTCGGCGTGGCCTATAACTCCGACTCCATGATCGACGGTCCTTCCCAGTTTGATTTTTACAATGGGGGAGGCCTGGATATGACCTGTCTGGGGCTTGCCCAGGCGGATCGCCACGGGAATGTGAATGTGAGCAAATTCGGTCCTACCATCTCCGGAGCCGGCGGCTTCATCGACATCTCTCAGACCGCGAAAAAATGCGTATTCTGCGGAACCTTTACTGCCGGCGGGTTGAAGACGGAAATTTGCGGTGGGGAAATCCATATCCTTCAGGAAGGGAAACATAAGAAATTTTTAAAGGATGTGGAGCACATCACCTTCAGCGGCGACTACGCCAGGGAAAGCGGTCAAACTGTGCTTTATGTGACCGAGCGGGCAGTGTTTGAGATGACCTCGGAGGGGCTGGTATTGAGGGAAATCGCTCCGGGAATTGATTTGCAGAAGGATGTGCTGGATCAGATGGATTTCATGCCATTGATGCCAGAACAGCCAAAATTAATGGATAAGCGGATTTTTGCCCCGGAGGTTATGGGGCTGAAGGATAACCAATAAGCAAAAGGAGGAGAAAAAATATGATCGAAGGAATCACCCTGGAAAAGAAGGAAGGATATGCCATTTTGAAGGTGGATATCCCGTCAACAAGAAATGCGTTAAGTGTTCCTATCCTGGAATATATGGACTCCCTGGTGGAAGAGGTAAAGGCGGATCCTGGTATCCGCGCCCTGATTCTCACAGGAGGCGGGGAGAAATCCTTTGTGGCGGGAGCCGACATCTCTGGCCTGGTGAAGATGAGCCCGGAGGAGGCCCGATACTCTATTGAAGTGGGGCACAAGGTATTTACCAAGATTGAGACCCTGGATATCCCGGTGGTGGCGGCTATCAACGGCTACTGCCTGGGCGGTGGCTTAGAGATCGCTATGTGCTGCGATATCCGCGTCTGCTCGGCTAATGCTAAGTTTGGCCAGCCGGAGATCAATATCGGCATGATTCCTGGATGGGGCGGGACCCTGCGTCTGCCCAGGCTTATTGGAGAGAGCCGGGCGAAGAATATGCTTCTCAGAGGGAGAATGATTACCGCCAAGGAGGCCTTTGATTACGGCCTTATCGCTGAAGTGTATGAGGATGTGGCCACTTTGCGGGAGAAGGCAGAGGAGGTGGCAAAAGAGCTGGCTTCCAAAGCGCCTCTTACCATGAAGTTTGACAAGCGGCTGATCTATGACGCAGCAAATAAGCAGCCTACGGATATCGCCCAGAGAGATGCCATGACCCTGGGTTTTGTATTCACCACCCATGATGCCATTGAAGGCCTGACCGCATTCTTAGAGAAGCGGCCGCCAAAGTATGAAGGAAGGTAAGAGATGAAGAAGATCAATATTTTTAAGGATATTGAGGGAATGGAATTTCCCACCGGGAGACGGACCAGAGTGATGTACGGGGAGAATGGCGCCATTAATGGGGAGTATTTCTGCCAGGGCTATGTGGTGCTCTACCCCGGCGGATCCATTCCACTCCACGACCATGAGACCATCGAGACCTACACCATTATTAAGGGCGAGGGGGAGATGACCATCGGAGAGGAGACAGAGGCGGTGAAGGAGGGAGATTCGGTGTACATTGACCGGAACCTGCCCCATGGCCTGGTAAATACCGGAACAGAGGATATGCACATGATGTTTGTCTATGCCCCCAAGATGGTGGTGGATCACTGGGCACAGGAGATGAGCGGAGAATTGAAATAAATCATTATTCAGAAAGAAAGGAAATCGTGATGAAGAAAACAGCGATCGTAACTGGAGGCAGCAGAGGGATCGGCTTTGGCGTGGCAAGGCAGCTGGGGCTGGATGGATATAATGTGGCGATTTTGGATGTGAATGATCCTAAGGATTATCAGGAGAATTTAGATGAACTGGAAAAGCTGGGGATTGATTACCTGTACATCCAGGGAAGCACCACAGTAAAGGAAGACCGGGAAGCCTTTGTAAAGAAGGTGGTGGAAAAATACGGGGATATTGACGTGCTGGTAAATAATGCGGGGGTTGCCCCCAAAGTGCGCCTGGATCTTCTGGAGATGACCGAGGAGAGCTTTGACTATGTGGTGGGAACCAATACCAAGGGAACCATGTTTATGACCCAGCTGGTGGCGAAGCAGATGCTGACTCAGCCAGTGAAGGGACGCCGCCGGGGGGTGATTGTGAATATCAGCTCCAGCTCGGTGACCGTCTCTTCCACCAATCGGGGGGAGTATTGCGTATCCAAGGCTGGGGTGGCTATGCTTACCACCCTCTATGCGGATCGGTTGGCAGCTGACGATATCCAGGTTTATGAGATTCGTCCAGGGGTAATTGAGACTGACATGACCAGGGTGGTACATAAAAAGTACAGCGACTTAATTGAGCAGGGAGTATTCCCTATCGCCCGCTGGGGAACGCCCCAGGATATCGCCGACGCGGTAAGTGCTTTCTGCACGGAGAAATTTATCTACAGCACCGGCAATTATATCGACCTGGACGGGGGATTCCACATTAAAAAACTGTAATCCTGCTAATTAGGGACGAAATGTTTCGGGCGCTTAGGCTGCCGGGCAAAATCTGCCTGGCAGCCTGTTGCCGTTTGGAAGTTTGCAGCCTGGCCGCGGCTGGGCTGTGATTGGCGAGGCGGACCAGCCTCAGTAAGGAGATGCTTATGACCGAGGAGAGGAGATATTGGCTGGACACGATGCTGGCCATTGGCGCGCCGGTGCTGGAGGCAGCGGCCCAAGAGCGGCTGCACCGGGATATGCCCTGCGAGTGCCGGGTAAAAGAGGAAAAAGAGGTGGAGATCCGTAAAAAATTCACCCACCTGGAGGCTATTGGCCGCACGGTGGACGGAGTGTCGGCATGGCTTGGCTGCAAAGAAGCCACAGGAGAAGAGGAGGAGCTGCGGAAGAAATATGCCGCTGTCACCCGACAGGCGATTATCAACTGCACGAATCCGAAATCCCCGGATTTCGTGAACTTTAAGGAAGGCCGCCAGCCCCTGGTGGACGCCGCCTTTTTAGCCCACGGTATCCTCCGCGCCAGGGAGGAACTCCTGGATCCCCTGACCCAGGAGCAAAAGGAAAATCTGGCGGCCTGCATGACCGATTCCTCAAAGATCAAGTCTGGCTTTAATAATTTTTACATGTTCCTGGCCATGATCGAGACGCTGCTCTATGTGATGGATAAGCCCTATGATCGGAACCATATCGACGCTGCGCTGCATTTCCATGAGCTGTGGTACAAGGGCGACGGAATGTACGGGGATGGGGAAGAGTTCTGCATGAATTATTACAACAGCTTTGTTATCCAGCCCATGTACTATGACGTGGCAAGGATCATGGGGCCCACGGATCCGGACTGGCGGCGTTTGGTGGAGCAGGTTCCGGCAAGGGCCAGGCGGTACGCGGGGATCCTGGAACGGATGATCAGCCCGGAGGGCACCTTCCCGGCAGTTGGCCGCTCCCTGGCTTACCGCTTCGGCGCCATGCAGCACCTGTCGGAAATGGCGTTGATGCATAATCTCCCCCAGGAGGTGACGCCTATGCAGGTGCGGTGCGCATTGACCATGGTGATCAAAAACATGATGAAGCCAGGGACATTTGACGAGAAGGGCTGGCTGAGGATTGGCTGGTGTGGGGCGAATCCAGAGATCGGCGAAGTTTACATCTCTACAGGAAGCCTGTATCTGTGCACTACAGTATTTCTTCCCCTGGGACTGGGGGCGGAGGATCCTTTCTGGTCCGGTCCGGACACCCAGTGGACCAATAAGCGCCAGTGGAGCGGTGGAAGCTGTATCATTGACGAGGCGCGTCACGAGAAGGTGCATCAGACAATTTACGACCATGATGAGTATGTGGCGAAAGGTGGCCATTAAGGAGAGAAGCGTATGAAGAAGATGATGAGCGCCAGAGAAGCTGCCGCCATGATCCCGGATCAGGTGAATGTGTGGCTGGTGGCAGGAGGCGGGGGAATCAATGAACCCCATTACTTTTTAAAAGAGCTGGAGGACTATTTCCTAGAAAAGGGACATCCCAGGAATTTAAGCCTGTGGCATAGCGCTGGCATCGGGGACAAAGAAGGGGGAGGTGTGGATCGGTTCGCCCATGAGGGCATGGTCTGCAAGGTAGTGGGCAGCCACTGGACCTGGTCTGTCCGCATGCAGGAGATGGCTAGGCAGGAGAAGATCGAAGCCTATGTGCTTCCTCAGGGAACTATGATCCAGTTGGCTAGAGAGATTGCCGGAGGCCGGCCTGGGGTAATCACGAAGGTCGGCCTGGGGACCTTCGTTGATCCCAGGGTGGAAGCCGGAGCGATGAACCGCATTTCCAGGGAGAAGCTGACCCAGGTGATGGAGATAGGCGGGGAGGAATATCTGCTGTATCGCTCCATCCCCATTGGCGTGACCATCATCCGGGCCTCTACCGCGGACGAGGAGGGAAATCTGACTTACGAGCGGGAGGGAATCATTCCGGAGTGCCTGGCCGCGGCTCAGGCCGCGAAAAACAGCGGTGGCATTGTCATTGCCCAGGTGAAACAGGTGGTGGCAAAGGGAAGCTTAAAGCCTCTGGATATTCGTGTACCGGGCTTCCTGATAGATGCCGTGGTGGTGGATTCAGACCAGCGCCAGTCTATGTTGACCGACTATGATCCGGCTCTGTCTGGAGAGCGGAGGATGTCCACCATAGAGAAGCTGCCGCCTATGGAGCACAGTGAGCGAAAGGTCATCGCACGCCGGGCGGCTATGGAGGCAAAGAAGGGCAGTATTGTGAACCTGGGCTTTGGAATGCCCGCCGGGGTAGCCTCAGTGATCGATGAGGAGGGGGTGGGAGAAACCATCAAGCTCTCGGTAGAACAGGGAATCACTGGAGGCATTCCCGCCGGAGGGAGCAATTTCGGCCTGGTTTATAATCCAGAGGTGATGCTGGAGGCGGCCAGCCAGTTTGACTGGTATGACGGAGGCGGGCTGGATCTGGCTGTACTGTCATTTGCGGAATTCGATCAGGAGGGCAATGTGAATGTGAGCCGGTTCGGGGATCGGGTAAATGGGGTAGGAGGCTTTATCAATATCTCCCAGTCTGCCAGGACAGTGATCTTTGTGGGTACCTTTAAGGCAGGAGGATTTAAGGCAGGCTTTTCTGAAGACGGCCTGGAAATTCTCGCAGAGGGCCGGGTGAAGAAGGCGGTGAAGCAGGCTGCCCAGATTAGCTTCAGCGGCGCCTATGCCAGGAAGCGGGGCCAGCGGGTGCTCTACGTGACTGAGCGCGCTGTATTTGTACTGACTAAGGAAGGGGTCATGCTCACGGAAATTGCTCCAGGGCTTGACCTGCAGAAGGATGTGCTGGAACAGATGGATTTTGCGCCGCTGATGGCAGAAGAAATAAAGGAAATGGATATCCGGCTCTTTCGGGATGAGAAAATGGGGCTGGCTTTGGGCGTCTAATTTATAGAAGCTACAGGAAAAATAAGCACAGGCGCTGATAAAGCCCACTTGTTCTGCGCATATTAAATGACATGATGTTGGGGTCAAAATGCAACAAGATCAGAAAAGGAGAATCAAGATGATGAGCCAAAGATTTGACGAATTAAAGCAATATCTGGACCGGGCGATGGCGCTGCAGGCGGCCCTTCAGCTGTTTGAGTGGGATGACGCTACGGTAGCGCCAAAGGGGGCGGGAAAGCTAACTAGCAATGTAATCCGCATTTTATCTGGAGAATATTTTCAGGCAGTGAATAATGAGGAGGTAAAGAGCCTGGTGAAGGCCTGCCAGGGGGATGAAAGCCTGACCCAGATCCAGGCGGCCCAGGTTCGGGAGCTTGCCGAAGAGCTGGAAAAGCTGGACTCTATTCCCAAGGAAGAATATCAGGATTTTGCCCATCTCACCTCAGAGGCTGTCCGGGTGTGGGAGGAGGCCAAGGAGAAGAATGACTTTCAGCTGTTTGCCCCGACCTTAAAGCAAGTGATTGAATATCAGAAGAAATTTGCCAGCTACCGTGCCAAAGATGGCCAAAAAAAGTATGATGTGATGCTAAATGACTACGAGCCCGGATTTAATATGGAGCTTTTGGACCGCTTTTTTGATACCATCAAAAAGGAAATCGTTCCCCTCCTAAAAGCGGTAGCAGACAGCAAGGTGATGGTGCGAAATGACTTTCTCACCGGAGAATTTTCCGATGACCAGCAGGAGAGGATCGGGCGGTTTTTGGCAGAGTATGTGGGTTTTGACTTTTCCAAAGGCGTGATGGCGGTCAGCGCCCATCCCTTTACCACTAATCTCCACAATAAGGATGTGCGGATAACTACCCATTATCATCATAATCTGGACAGCTCCCTCTTTTCCATTATCCACGAGACCGGCCACGCCCTCTACGAGTTCGGCATTCGGGATGATTTGACCCAGACCCTGGTGGGACAGGGGGCATCCATGGGAATGCACGAGTCACAGTCGCGGTTCTTTGAAAATATTATCGGAAGAAACCGAAGCTTCTGGATCCCTATCTACGAAAAACTGCAGGAAGTATTTCCTCAGGAACTTTCTGAGATCGGGCTGGACATGTTTGTCAACGGGGTGAATAAAGCGGAACCAGGCTTTATCCGCACGGAAGCAGATGAGCTGACCTACAGCCTTCACATTTTAATCCGGTACGAGCTGGAGAAAGAGCTGATCGAGGGAAACCTTTCTGTAGAGGATTTGCCTCAGATGTGGGCGGATAAATATGAAGAATATCTTGGCATCCGGCCGGAGAATGTGAGGGAAGGAGTGCTCCAGGATATCCATTGGTCCCAGGGCTCTTTCGGATATTTCCCTTCCTATGCACTGGGAAGCGCATTCGGCGCACAGCTTTATTACCACATGAAAAAGGTAATGGATTTCGATGGGCTTTTAGCGGAGGGCAAGCTGGAGGTGATCCGGGACTATCTGCGGGAAAATATCCATCAGTACGGAAAGTTAAAGGACAGCCGGACCATGTTAAAGGAGATTACCGGTGAGGATTTTTGTCCGGAATATTATGTAAAGTATCTCAAGGAAAAATACGGAAAGCTGTACCAATTAGATTCTTAAACTTCACAGAAAGGGGGCTGGCAAGCCCCCTTTTTTTGTGATATACTAAACCCCAAGGAGATGATAACATGAAATTAAAGGCTTATGAACACAAGACACAATACTATGAAACAGACCAGATGGGAATCATCCATCATTCCAATTATATCCGCTGGTTTGAGGAGGCCAGGACAGATTTAATGCGTCAGATGGGGATTGGCTACGAGGAGATGGAGGAGCATGGGATTATCAGTCCGGTGCTTTCCCTGACCTGTGAGTACAAGTCCATGACCCGGTTTGGCGATACGGTTTTGATTATCCCTATATTAAAGTTTTATAATGGGGTTAAAATGACCATCGAGTATTCGGTGACGGATAAAGAGAGCGGGGAACTCCGCTGTGTGGGCGAGACCAAGCACTGTTTTCTGGGAAGGGATGGCAAGCCGATTTCCCTAAAGAAATCTTATCTGGAGATGGATCAAATGTTTCAGGGGGCAGGTAAGGACAGCCAGGAAGGGCATAGCAGCGGGAAAGAAAAATAGGCAAATAAAGGGGAAGGGATTAGGACAATGAAGCTGGGCGTAGTGGGCAATGGGATGATTGTGAAACGGCTTTTGGAGGATGTGGAGGCTGTCAGGGGGATTCAGCTGAAGGCTATCTGCGTGCGCAGAGGCAGCCTGGATCAGGGCCGGGAGCTGGCGGATCGGTATAAGATCCGGGAAATCTATACGGATTACTCCGTCTTTTTAACCAGGACAGACATTGATACGGTGTATATCGGGATTATCAGCAGCCTGCATTACCAGTATGCCAGGGAAGCGCTTCTGGCGGGGAAGCATGTGATCTGCGAAAAGCCCTTTACCACAGAGTATGACGAAGCGGAGGATCTGATCCGCCTGGCGAAAGGGAAGAAGTTATTTTTGTGGGAGGCATGTAAGATTCCCTACTCCCGGAATTTCCAGGCAGTGAAGAAGAATCTGGGCCGTGTAGGTACGGTGAAGCTGGTGCAGTGCAATTATTCCAGACGCTCCAGCCGGTATGACGCCTATAAAGCGGGGACGGTGCTTCCGGCCTTTGACCCGGAGCTGTCCGGCGGGTGCCTCTACGACATTAATATGTATAATCTTCACTTTACCGCCGCCCTTTTTGGCCGTCCGAAGTGGATACGCTACGCGGCAAATCTTGGTTACAACGGCATTGACACCTCTGGGGTGATTACCATGGGTTATGACGGTTTTCAGGCAGTGTGTTGCGGGTCCAAGGATTCGGATAGCCCCTGCTTCGGCCTGGTGCAGGGAGACGAGGGCTGTCTGAGGGTAGAGGGGCCGGTTAGCTCCTGCAGCCGGACGGAGTTTTTTCACCATGGTTCCTGTAAGGTGCTCAGCGAGGATACTCAGCCAGGGAGTTTGACCCCGGAGATGAGGGAGTTTGAACGGCAGCTGTCCCAGGGAGATTATCAGGCTTGCTATGATCTGCTGGGTCAGACCTTGTTGGTGATGGAGCTGCTGGTAACTGCCCGAAAGGATGCCGGGATAGTGTTTGGAACGGATATGTAGTGGAATTTCATGATTTTTTCATAGAAAGAATAGGTACAGAAAGAATGGGAATAGAATTTTGGATTCTTCATCAGCTGCAGAAGCTTCACGGGCCAATTTTGGATGAACTGATGGTGATGATTACCTTTCTAGGAGATAAGGGATGGGTGTGGATCGCCACAGGCCTGATTTTATGTGCGCATCCAAGGACAAGGCCATGTGGAATCGGGGTGCTGCTTTCTCTTTTGGCAGGATTCCTTCTGGGGAACTGCCTGTTAAAGAATCTGGTGCACCGCAGCCGGCCTTGCTGGCTGGCGGAGCCGGAGCTTCCTCTGTTAATCGCTGTCCCTGGGGATTATTCCTTTCCTTCTGGCCACACCCTAGCCAGCGTTGAGTCAGCGGTTACTATCTATTTCTATCGTAAAAAATGGGGGATTGCCGCACTGGCGCTGGCCGCGCTGATCGGGTTTTCCAGGCTGTATCTTTTCGTCCATTTTCCCACCGATGTGCTGGCAGGCCTTCTCCTGGGGATAGGAATCGCCTTTGGGGTTCACTGGGGAATGGAGCAATACAGGGAAAAACGGGAAATGTGTAAAGATGCATAAAACGCCCTTATACAGAAAGCAGGTGGCAATATGGATGAACGGTTGACCGAGGTGCTTCCAGGCCTCTACCGGCTGGTGCTCTCCAGCAATTATAATAACATTAACAAAATTAATATTTTTATCCTACCAGGGAAGAATCCAAAGAAGGATCGAAGCCTGGTTGTGGATGTGGGTTTTCACGACGAGGACTGTATGGTAAAGCTGGAGCGGGCCATGAAGAGCTTGGGAATCCCATTTCCTAAGCTGGATGTATTTCTCACCCATAAGCATCAGGATCACTGCGGATTGGCTCACACCGTGGAACGGATGGGGGCTAAGATCTATATGAGTCCAGGGGAAGGAAGACACCATTACGACTGTCTCCATTATAATGAGCAGAGCTATCAGGATCAGGCCAGCGTCCTTAGGTATGCGGGAATTACTATGGAAAGGACACCCAAGCTGTGGGAGATGTTTACCTCGGCGGTAAAGGAGGATACGCTGAAGGAGTTCAGCATTTCTCAGTTTCCGTATCTTCCGGTGCATACGAGGGATCCCTTTTGCTATGGGGAGTATGTGCTGGAGGCCATTCCGCTAAAGGGGCACACCTTCGGCCAGATGGGCCTGGTGGACAAAAAGTCCAGAGTGTTTTTCTGCGGGGATCAGATTATCCGGGGGATTGTGCCCATCGTAGCTACCAGCTATAAAGATGAGCACCTTTTGCAGGGGTATTTTCGATCCCTGAAACATGCCAAGGAGAATTTAAAGGATTGCTGTTTTTTCCCGGCCCACAATGGGATGATTCAAGGGGAGGATGTGGAGCGTGTGATCAATCACATTGTCTTCGCCTATCTGGAAAAGATACAGCTCATCCGCCAACTGGTGCGACATGGAAGGGTTCCCATGACAGTGGTCCAGATTGCCATGCTTGCCTACGGGATGCAGGAGCTGCCCCGGACGCAAGAACAGTTTGTATTCTTGAAAATGATTACCAGTAAGACTTTTTCCTGCCTGGAATACCTTTTGGATGAGGATTTCGTGATGCGGGAGGAAAGGGATGGTGTACTTTACTGGGAGGCAGGATAAAATATTGCTTGCATTTTTCCAGACTTTCAGTATAATCATAACTGATGGGCGCGGCGCAATGCCGGGATCCGCATACAATATTATAAGAATGCAGAGTAGATTTGTGCGCGTTAAGTGCCGGCTGAACAGGGAGTTGTCAGCGGGACGAAAAGAAATTGCTTGGCGTATCCAGAAAGATTCTTGCGGTGCACAGATCGCATCCCGCTGCAATAAGAGAGTTATCTCCTAATTGTAGTAGTATGAGTTCTGCAAAGGAGGTAATTTTTTATGAAGAGATTAGCAACTTTGTTCACTCAGTCCTACCAGGAAATCCGCCATGTGCAGACGATCACTGCCTGCGCAATGTTCGGTGCTCTTTCCGTAGTCCTTGGGTATTTTACCCTGGATCTGGGGCCGTATCTGAAGCTGGGTTTCTCCAGTATTCCCAATCGTTTAGTGGATTATCTTTTTGGGCCGGTGACAGGCGGTATTTATGGAGGCATGCTGGATGTATTAAAATACATCGCAAAGCCTACCGGCCCCTTTTTCCCAGGGTTTACCTTTGACGCTATGTTGGCGGGCGTATTGTTTGGAAGCATCCTGTACCGGAGGCCTCTTACCTTAAGACGGGTCCTTGCGGCAAAGCTGGCGGTTATTCTGGTGTGCAATGTATTCTTTAACACCTTGTGGATGTCTATGCTTTATGGCAAAGGATTTATGGTGCTTTTACCGGCCAGGCTCTTTAAGAACCTGATTATGTGGCCGGTGGATTCCCTTCTTTTCTTTTCTGTGGGGCAGATGTTGGAGCGGGGAGGGGTATTCCGTGCCATTAAAAAGGGGAAGGCGGGGTTATTCTGATGCTGCAGACCATCTGCGGTGGCGATTCTTGCTATGTCAGGGGCAGCTAGAGCTTTGCGGGGGCAGAGAGGTAGAAGCGCAGCCTGATGGTTATTCCCAATATTTCCATTACCTTTGACTTTAGCTAGTGAAAATGGTATAATTAGGGAAATAACAAGAGCAGATGTCTATATGGGGGTTGCGAATTGAAAGAGAGAGAGAATAGGAAGTTCATCATTCCCATACTTCTGGTGTTTTGCCTATTAGGATTCGCTGTGTTTTCCGTGGCCAGAAGAATCTCAGAGGAGATGTCGAGGTCTGCCATCGAGAATCTTGAGGAAAGCCTAAAGCTGATTCGAAATACTATCGAGGCAGTCTACAATGAAGAAGCGGGGTTTCAGAAGATGTTAGCCGCAGAGCTGGCTGCCATGGAAGAGCCGGAAAATTTCATTTTAGCCTATAACCGGAACAAGACCATGGTAAAGCTTTCGTTGGTTCCTGCCGGGGAGACCCAGGGGGTTTCTAATACTGGCGAGGCTTTTTCGGCGGAAGAGCTGGATTTTTCCAAAGGCTACACTATCGGCGATCTGCCGATTTCCAAGTCCTATGTTAATAGTATGGGAGCTTGGGCTTATACCATGGAGTGCCCGGTGATCCGGGATGGGGAGGAGATTGCCAAATTTTATGTGGAGTACATTTATGAGTCTCTGGAGGATGTCCTCCCAGACAAATTATATAATGGCAGCGCCAGCATCTTTGTGATGGACAGTGACAGCCAGCGGCTCGTACTTAAGCCTAAGAATGGGGTGGAGCGATCAGCGGGGAACGTGAACCTGGAAGATTTCTACCGAGGAAATAATATTCTGGAGGAGGATATACAGAATGAAGTCGCCAGATGTATCCAAAATGGAAAGAATATTCTCTTTTACCACGATATCCAGGGAAAGGCGTCTCTGATCTATATGTGGGCGGTGAATGAAGGTTCAGTCTATCTCATTGGATTTGTGCCCATCGAGGCGATCCAGCGAGAGGGAAGCGCAGTGAATCAGAATATCCTGATTGTGGTGATTATTATGCTGGCCGCATTTTTCCTGTGCTGTGGAGTGTACTTCTTTAATGAACGGCAACAAGCGAGGATCCGGAAAGAGCAGGAGATAGAGAGGGAAATCTACAGCCAACAGCTGGCAGAGGCTTTACAGGCGGCTCAGATTGCCAATCAGTCGAAGACCACCTTTCTCTCAAATATGTCCCATGATATCCGCACACCGATGAACGCGATCCTGGGATTTACCACCCTTTTGGCAAAAGATGCAGATTCTCCAGACAAAGTGCATGAGTACACAAAAAAAATTACTACTTCCAGCCAGCATCTGTTAAGCTTGATTAATGACGTGCTGGATGTCTCTAAAATTGAGAGCGGCAAGGTGGTATTGACCTTGGGAGAATTTACCCTGAATGACCTGGTCTCCTCGGTGGACGCCATTATCCGTCCGGCGGCGAAAGCTAGAAGGCAGGAGTTTCATGTTTCGGTCAAAGGGGTTTTGAACGAATATCTGGTGGGCGATGAGACCAGGCTGAATCAAATTCTGATTAACCTCCTCTCTAATGCGGTAAAATATACTCAGGAGGGGGGAAGTATCTGGTTCCGCATCATCGGATTGCCTCAGCGTTCCAGCCAATACGAGCATATCCGGATTGAGGTGGAGGACAATGGCTACGGTATGACGCCGGAGTACCTGGTGACGATTTTTGACGCTTTTACCCGGGCGGAGAATAGCACTACCAATAAGGTTCAGGGAACCGGCCTTGGGATGGCGATCACGAAAAATATTGTCGAATTAATGGGCGGAACTATTGACGTTACCAGCCAGGAAGGAGTGGGAAGCCTCTTTATCGTGGAACTGGAGCTTCGTATCCCGGATCGGGAGATCGATGAACAGTTTTGGGCGAAATATAAGATTTCCAGGATCCTGGCTGTGGATGACGAGGAAGATGCCCGGAAGAATATCCAGGTCTTGATCGAAAATGCCGGAATTCGTGCAGATACTGCGTCTGGAATGGAGGAGGCCATGGCGCTCCTGAGGGCAGAGAGAGCGCAGGGCAGGGATTACCGGGTGATTCTTCTGGATTACAAATTGCCTGGCGTCAATGGGATTGAGTTGGCCAGGATAATTCGGGAAGAGATAGGGGATTCTGCGATTATTTTGTTGCTGACTTCCTACGACTGGGAAGGTGTGGAGGAGGAAGCTCTCAATGCGGGAATTGATGGATTCCTAGCCAAGCCATTTTTTGTATCTGCCTTAAAAGAAAAGATCCTGGAGCTTCAACGAAAGGACAGTGGAGCTCATGACCCGAAGGATCAAGGAGAAATGGTTTCGATCAGGGGACTCCATTTTCTGGCAGCTGAAGATAATGAGATTAATGCAGAGATCCTTTTGGAGCTCTTTGAAATTGAGGAGGCTACCTGTGAGGTGATGGAGAATGGGCGTCTGGTGGTGGAGCGCTTTATGCGCGCCCTGCCTGGGGAATTTGACGCGGTGCTGATGGATGTCCAGATGCCAGTGATGAATGGTTATGAGGCTACACGGGCGATTCGGGCGTTAGATCGGGAGGATGCCAAGACCATTCCTATTATCGCCATGACGGCCAATGCCTTTGCAGAAGATGTGAGGGATGCGATCAATGCAGGGATGAATGCCCATGTAGCTAAGCCGATTGATATGGAATTGTTAAAGAAAACCGTGAATCAGTTTCTGTAGAAAGACAGGCAGTAGAACAGCCGGAAGGCTATGGATTTAGAGGAGGCGGGGATGAAACAAACCTGGAAAAGTTGGATCATTGGGTTAACAGCAGCCAGTCTGCTTCTGGCTATGGCGGCATGCGGACAGAAGAAAAGTGGGATCAATCTGGTAGAGGACGACGGCGGGGAAAAGACTACAGTGAATTTCTTCGGGCCTTTGGGAAGATCGGATCCCGATTCGGGGAATGTGGCAGTGTCTGCCCAGGAGCGAACCATTAAGATGGCGGAAGAGCAGTTGAATGCCAAGATGGATTACCGGACCTATATGGCTGAGGATCATACGGAGAAAACCTATGATGATGTAGTTTTGGATCGAATCCATAACAACATGGATGATCTATACCTGCTGAATCCGGACACGATTCAGATCTTGGGTGAAGAAGGAGAGTTGGTGGATCTGTCTAGCCTGGAGAATACGGCGAATTTAAGAGATGTGGTCAGGACGGCCAACACGGTGAATGGAAAGTTGGTGGCAATTCCCCAGGAGGTGGTGGCCTACGGCCTCTTTATAAACCGGGATATGTTTGAACAATACCAGCTGGATCCGCCCAACACACCGGAGGAATTTTTGGAGTGTTGCCGCGTTTTCAAAGAAAATGGGATTGAGACGCCGGTGGGCGCGAACCGGTGGTGGCTGGAGTGCTTTGTACTGGCGCACGCTTACGCCCAGCTGTACAATGGAGGCGATACCCAGGAGCAGGTGCAGGACTTAAACAGCGGGAAGATAAAGTACAGCGACCTTTTGCGCCCCGGCTTTGAATTTTTACAGGAACTAATCGATGAGGGCTATATTGACGCGAAAACGGCCCTGACTTATGAGGCAATCGACGGAGAGGGGCCAGATTTTCTGGCCCAGAAAACCCCGATGGTCATGGCTTACTGGGCGGCGGCAAATTCAGACGCCCTTTACGGAAAACCAGATTTTTCCATGGAGGTGATCGGATTTCCCAGCAGCTATGGTCAGATGCCGGTGCTCTCCATCTCCGGATATGGCGTCAATACTGATGGAGAAAACCGGGAGATGGCTATGAAGATGTTGGACATTATGCTCTCCGATGAAGCCCTCAAGATGTACACGGAAATCAACCGGGTGATCTCACCATCGAAAAATGTTGATGTGGAGTGCATTGATGCCCTTAAGCCCTTGAAACAGCGGATTAATGAAGGGGTATATGTGCTGGGTTCCAATGCAAGTATGAAGGTGGAACAGTGGGGAAATCTCTGCTTAGTTGTCCGGAAGCTGATGGATGGGGCTTCTGTGGAGGAATGCCTGGCGGAGTTTGACCAGTTGCAGCAGGAGTCGCTGGAGAAGTAGTAGTTGAACATGCGAAAGGAGATTAGAAATTATATGAGTGAAAATTGTACCCATGACTGCAGTTCCTGTGGGGAAAACTGCAGCAGCAGGACGGCGGAGCAGACCAGCTTTCTGGAGCCTCTCCATCCGGCCAGTTCAGTTAAAAAGGTGATTGGCGTGGTAAGCGGCAAAGGAGGCGTAGGGAAATCCCTGGTGACCTCTATGCTGGCAGTAGCCATGAACCATAAGAATAAACGGACAGCTATTCTGGATGCGGATATTACCGGCCCCTCTATCCCTAAGGCTTTCGGGCTGGATGAGGAGATGGTGAGGATGACTTCAGACGGCGCGTTGATGATGCCAGTGCGGACCATGAATGGGATACAGGTGATGTCGGCTAACCTTCTTTTGGATCATGCCACGGATCCAGTGATCTGGAGAGGTCCAGTGATCGCAGGGGCGGTGAAGCAGTTCTGGGGAGAAACCCTGTGGAAAGACATTGACTACATGTTTGTGGATATGCCTCCAGGCACTGGGGATGTGCCGTTGACGGTGTTCCAGTCTCTTCCAGTGGATGGTATTATTATCGTGGCCTCCCCTCAGGAGTTGGTGTCTATGATTGTAGCAAAGGCGGTGAATATGGCAGAGAAGATGGATATCCCTATCATCGGCATTGTGGAAAATATGAGCTATCTGGAGTGCCCGGAATGCGGGAAGCAGATTGCCGTATTTGGGGAGAGCCATATTGATGAAGTGGCGGCAGAGCACGGGATAAAGGTGCTGGCTAAGCTTCCCATAGATCCGAAGATCGCTCAGTTGGTGGACGCAGGAAAGATCGAATATCTGGAAGAGAGCTGGATGGATGATGCTGTGAATGCAGTGGAAGGGATATAAGGATACCGGACCATGAGCAGCATGAATCATAAAAATGAATTGAACCAATCCATTGTCAGCGTTCCGGATACTGTGGAGGTGCCGGAAAGCCTGGTTCATGTAGGACGGCAGTTCCAGCAAATTATGATGATGTATACCTGTGCCATACGAGAGGTGAAAACTAAGCTGGAAGTGTTAAATGACGAGCTTTCCGTGCGAAATCTGCGCAATCCCATCGAGATGATTAAGTCCAGGATCAAGAAACCTGCCAGCATTATCGAAAAGCTGTACCGCCGAGGACTTCCTATATCCTTAGAGTCAGTGGTGAACAATCTGGATGACGTGGCAGGGATCCGGGTAATCTGCTCCTTTGTAGATGACATCTACCAGGTAGCGGATATGCTGATCCGCCAGGATGATGTCCATGTGATCGCCATTAAGGACTACATTAAAAATCCTAAGGCCAACGGATATCGAAGTTACCATATGATCATTGAGGTTCCGGTATTTTTTTCCGACAGAAAGAAGCCTATGCGGGTGGAGGTACAGATCCGCACGATTGCCATGGACTTTTGGGCCAGTCTGGAACATCAGCTTAAATATAAGAAGGAATTGCCAGATGGCCCAGAGATCAGCAGTGAATTAAAAAAATGCGCGGATGTGATTTCTCAGACCGACGAGAAGATGCTGGCGATCCGGAAGCGGATTGAGGCACAGGGGATAGAAGTGAAGGAGTAATCTTAGTATAAATAGTAGGACAGGGTTTCGGTAATCCGAAATCCTGTTTTTTTGTATAGGGCCAGGGCTGGGGGATTATCCGAGGAGACCTGGAGAAAAAGGATTCCATCAGGAGGAAGCTGACGTAGAACTGCCTGCAAAAGAGCATATCCCCATCCTTTTTTGCGGAAGGCTGGGAAAACTTCCACATGATAAAGATAAAAACGGGAATGGTCATAGGGGAGGAGACGGAGGGTCCCTATCTGGGCTCTTTCGGCGGAATATGCCTGGAAATCCCAGTATGCTATGGACTCCTCCTGGATCCATGCTTTCTCCAGGGAGAACTCCCTCTTTAGGGCAGCCATGCTACCATTCCACTGGTTTAGAGACAGCTCCATCCAGTATTCCGAGTACCAGTATTCCATCTCCAAGGCATTTCCAGCGGCCAGACCATTGCTGCTTTTCTGGTCAGAGAGAAAGGCCAGCTGGATTTCCTCTTTGCTGGATTCCTCCGCCTGCTGAGCCAGAGAACACAGTTCCCCTAAAAGGGTGGAAAAAAGGCCCTGGCGGCGGCGCGAGGGGTGGGTGAAACCATAGCATTCCCAGAGATTTGGGGATACTTTGCAGACGGCGATAAATGCCAAGGGGACAGGAGCGGGGGATAGGAGAGAAGAGGCAGCTGATTCGTCAAACTGGATCAGAAAATCATCGGCATCTTCTGGAAGGGACAAGGTGATGGGCTCAGCCCTCTGGCAGTCAGCCACAAGGAGGGAGAGGGACTTCTTTAACGTATGGGGTAGGCTTGAAGCGGGCATGTAAGTCATAGGTTCTCCTTTTGGAAAAATAAAACATTTCTTTATCCATAAACAGGGTATATTATAACCAGGGTGACGGTTTATGTCAATGCCATGATACCAGAGTCAAAAGGTTGAAGCAATCTGGCATTAAGGGGGAAAACCACCTTGTAGGAATTCCCAGTTCGTGCTAGAATAGCCATGTTGCGATGGAAAGTCAATAAGGAGAATAACAAAACATGAAAATCACAAAAGAGTTAACCATAATCCTGGGAGTTACCGTTATCGGCGAGGTGCTGAATCAGCTTCTTCCGCTTCCCATTCCTGCAGGTGTATACGGCCTGTTCCTGATGCTGGGCCTGCTTTGCTCCGGCATGCTGAAGACCGAGGACGTGGAAGGGGCAGGGAAATTTTTCTTGGATAACATGACCCCGATGTTTATCCCCGTCAGTGTGGGGATCATCCGCTATCTGGATCAGATTAAGGCAGTGGGCATCCCCTATCTGCTGATCAACGTGATTTCCACGATTATCGTATTTATGGTAACGGGTAAGGCAGCCCAGTGGATGATGGGAAGGAGGGCAGAGAGATGAAGGAGATATTGACCAATAGTGTTTACTTTGGGTTCTTTTTGACCATAGGAGCGTATCTGACGGGGCTTTGGGTAAAGCAGAAGCTAAAACTGGCGATTTTTAATCCGTTGCTTATAGCTGTTCTCCTGGTGATGGCCTGTCTAATGGTGACTGGGGTAGATTATGAGGTGTATGAGAAGGGAGGGAACTTTGTCAGCGGACTTTTGACTCCGGCAACAGTGTGCCTTGCGATTCCCCTGTATAAGCAGCTACGGATGTTGAAGAAACATTTGGCGGCAGTGGTGGTGGGGATTGCCTCCGGGGTAATAACCAGCGCAGTTTGCGTCTTTCTTCTCTGCAAGGTATTCCAGCTGAGCCATGAGCACTATGTAACCATACTGCCAAAATCCATTACCACCGCCATCGGCATGGGGGTAAGCCAGGAAGCTGGGGGGATCGTTACCTTAACCGTGCTTTCGATCCTGGTGACCGGGATCACCGGAAATATGTGTGCCCAGCTGCTGTGTAGATTGGCCAGGATCACTCATCCTGTGGCCAGAGGGCTGGCCATCGGCACCAGCGCCCATGCCCTGGGAACAGCGAAGGCCCTGGAGATGGGGGAGATTGAGGGAGCCATGAGCAGCCTGTCCATCGCCGTGGCAGGGTTGATGACTGTGGTGGTGGTTCCGCTGGTATCCGGGTGGATCTAATGGAGCGGAAAGGTGTCGTCGGCCGGAGCGGCCTGGTGAAGAGACTGAAGACGCTCATTAGGGCAGATGTGGAACAAAAGGAAGCGTGGAATTCTGCCATGTGGAACAGAAGAGAAGAAATTGGGAAAAATATGGAACAGAAAAAACAAGAATCTATTTATTAAGGAAAGAAAAGCATTGGACAAGGAGGAATAGATGATGGGAAAGGCAGTGAAAAAACGCGGGGAAATACCTGAGGAAGCGACGTGGAAACTGGAGGACATGGTGGAAAGCGACGATGCCTGGGAGGATTTGTTTTCCCGGGCTAAGGAGGCGCTTAAGGGGTATGCGGAGTTCCAGAATCATCTGGAGGAGTCAGCGGATCAGGTGTACGCTTGTCTGAAATTTGATGACGATTGTTCCAGAATGGTGGAAACTCTTTATGTGTATGCCAGAATGCGTTCGGATCAGGATACCAGAGATCAGAAATACCAAGAGATGTTCGGCCGGGCACAGTCCCTGTCCTATCAGGCCTCGGAGCTGTCCTCCTACATTGTCCCGGAGCTTTTGGCTATTCCAGAGGAGCGGCTTTTGCACTTTATGGAGGCGGGAAATGGTATAGCCCACTATAAACGGGCTATGGAGCAGATCGTAAAGAAAAAGCCTCACACCTTAAGCGGGCCTATGGAGGAGCTTCTAGCCCAGTCCTATGAGGCCACCCAGGGAGCCTCCCAGATTTTTAATCTGTTTAATCATGCGGATGTGATCTTCCCTTCTATTCAGGATGAACAGGGGGAGATGGTTACCATCACTCATGGAAATTATATTGCGCTGATGGAGAGCCGTGAACGGCGTGTGCGAAAGGAGGCCTTCCAGGGGCTTTACAGTGTATACCGGCAGTTTCAAAATACCTTGGCAGCTACTTATGGAGCCCATGTGAAGCAGGCGGTGTATTACGCAAAGGTGAAACGCTATCCATCCAGCCGGGCTTATTCCCTGGGAGAAAATGAGGTGCCTGAGAAGGTGTACGAGAATCTTCTGGAGACAGTGCGAAGAAGGCTTCCTCTGCTGCACCGGTATGTGGCTATCCGGAAAAAGGCCCTTGGTCTGTCGGAAATGCATATGTATGATCTGTATGTGCCTATGGTGGAGGGCGTGGACAGAAATTATTCCTTTGAGGAGGCAAAGGAGATAGTAAAAAAGGGGCTGGCGCCTCTGGGAGAGGAATACTGCTCCATCCTTCAAGAAGGATTTGATCATCGGTGGATCGATGTCTACGAGAATGAAGGAAAGCGGAGCGGGGCGTATTCCTGGGGAGTTTACCAGACCCACCCCTATGTACTGTTAAATTACAACTCAAAATTAAACTATGTATTTACCTTAGCTCATGAGATGGGACATGCGATTCATTCCTATTACTCGGATAAATATCAGCCTTACACCTATGCAGGCTATAAGATCTTTGTGGCAGAGGTGGCGTCCACCTGCAATGAGGCCCTGCTGATCCACTATTTGATGGATCAGGCGAAGGATTCCAGGGAGAAGAAATATCTGATTAATTATTTCCTGGAAAGCTTCCGGGGAACACTGTTCCGCCAGACGATGTTTGCAGAATTTGAGGCCATGGTTCACAAGAGGGCAGAGGCCGGGGAAGCGCTGACGGCCAAGGTTCTCTGTCAGATGTACCGGCAGCTGAATGTGGATTACTTTGGGCCAGAGATGGTAGTGGATGAGGAGATTGATTATGAGTGGGAAAGGATTCCCCATTTTTACACGCCTTTTTATGTATATCAATATGCTACTGGATTTTCTGCCGCAGTAGCCATCTCTACACGGATTTTAAAAGGGGAAAAGGGCGCTCTGGAGGGTTATCAGAAGTTTTTAAAGGGGGGATGTTCCATGCCGCCCATTGAGCTGTTAACGTTGGCTGGGGTGGATATGTCGTCTGAAAAGCCCATAGAATCGGCATTGTCGGTATTTGAAGAACTTTTAGATCTATTTGAAAATAGTTGACAAATGGAAAATCAAAGACTATAATGCCAAAAGGTACCTTGAAGAGAAAAGGTTAATTTTTATTAACGCTGCCGGAAAGGCAGCACTTATTTAGGAGGATATGTATTATGGCAAGAACAAGCAGCAAGGCGGCTGTTGAGGAGACAAAGGCAGTAACGCCGGCAAGGGAAGGAAAGGCAGCAGAGCCGAAGAAGACAGTAAAGAAGACAGTTGCTAAGGCAGCTGTTGAGAAGGAAGTTCCTGCGGAGGAGGCTCCCAAGAAGGCGGAGGCTAAGGAGTTATCCACATCGGTGATTTTTGAGTATGGCGAGAAAAAGATTGTGGCAAAGGAACTGCTGGCAAAGGCGACGGAAGCATTTAAAGCTGCACATGCAGATGTGACGGTTCAGGAGATGCAGCTGTATGTGAATGCAGATGAAGGCTGTGCCTACATCGTAGTCAACGGCGTGGAATATCCGGAAGACAAAATTACTTTTTAAGATAAGGCGGCAAAAAGCCGGGTTTCCCTTTGTGAAGCCTGGCTTTTCTTTGTTGCGCTTACGGCTTGTCATTTATGGCGGCAAGGATGAACATAAACGTTGATTATGGGAGAGGAACGATGGCACAGAATCTGCCAGGAGAATTTTTACAGCGGATGGAGAAAATGTTGGGAAGGGAGTACCCGGCATTTCTTTCCAGCTATCAGGATCATTGGGCTCAGGGTCTGCGGCTGAACCGGTTAAAAGGAAGGGTGGAGGCTGAGAAGGCCTGTGAGAAGGAATTTTGCCTCACCCCGGTCCCCTGGTCTGGGGACGGGTTCTATTATAAAGAGGGAGAACGGCCGGGAAAGCATCCCTTTCACGAGGCCGGGCTTTACTATATCCAAGAGCCCAGCGCCATGGCTGCGGTGGAGCTTCTTGGGCCAGAGCCAGGGGATCATGTGTTGGATCTGTGCGCTGCCCCAGGGGGGAAGAGCACACAGATTGCCTCTCTCTTAGAGGGGCGGGGTTTCTTGCTCAGCAATGAGATCCACAATGCCAGGGCAAAGATTTTGTCCCAGAATGTAGAGCGGATGGGAATTCCCAATGCTGCTGTCATTAGTCATGACAGTAAAGCGCTTGGGGGCTGGTTCCCAGAATATTTTGATAAAATTCTGGTGGACGCTCCCTGTTCCGGGGAGGGAATGTTCCGGAAAGATGAGGAGGCCAGGGGGGAGTGGAGCCCCGCTGGGGTGAAGGCCTGCGCCCTCCGGCAGCAGGAGATCCTGCATCATGCCGCCGGGATGCTAAAACCAGGTGGTGTGCTTTTGTACTCCACCTGCACCTTTTCTCCGGAGGAGGATGAGGGAAGCGTAGAGGCATTTTTAACTAGGCATCCGGAGTTTTCCACAGAGGCTTCCCACGTTTATGAAGGCTTTTCAATGGGAAATCCACAGTGGATTCCTGGCGGAAGAGAAGCGCTGGAGCAGACCTGGCGGATTTGGCCCCACCAGGTCCGGGGCGAGGGCCACTATCTGGCCCGGCTGAGGAAAGAGGGGGAAACAGAGAGCACGGCTTTTGGAAGAAGGAAGAATGGGATATCTAAGAGGGATTTCCTTAGAGGTGAAGGAGAATGGTCCGGGGCAAGAAATCAGATCAAGGATAAGGCCAGGAGGGAATGCTTTCAGCGGTTCTGTCAGGAGGTCTTTGCCGCGCCTCCAGGCCGGAGGACGCCGGAATTGGCGTGGGAGCAGATGCCGGGATATTACCGGATGTTTGGGGAAAACCTTTATTATGTCCATGAAGCCATGCCAGAGGAGAAGGGGATGCGGATTCTCCGGCCGGGACTACATCTGGGCGTATTCAAGCCTAACCGGTTTGAGCCGTCCCATGCCCTGGCCCTGTATGTAAACCCTTCCCAGGTAAGGAAAAGCTGCTCCCTTCCAGTTTGCGGACCGGAGGTAGAACGCTATCTGAAGGGGGAGACGCTGATTGCTGGAAAAGAGGAAGGGGGCTGGACGCTGGTGGATGTGGAGGGATTTTCTTTAGGATGGGCCAAGCAGACCGGAAATGTGCTGAAGAATCATTACCCCAAGGGGCTTCGCTGGCACTGATCTGGCTGATGCTTTGCCTTTTGCTATAAATGCTTTTTCTTGCTGACTGCATGATCCACCAGGGAGTCTTTTTGTAAAAAACTGGCCCGCTTGATGCTGTCTGTCCCAAACCGCTGGCGGATAGCGTCTACGGTTTTTTCCATATGTTTCATTTTTTCCAGCCGGGGATCTTCAAACAGATTGAATTGATAGTAATCCTCCTCCTGGATCTTTCCGGCGCGGACGCCCATCAGGCGTACTGGCGTCATATCCCAGAATTCCTTTAACAGACGTACCGCAGCATCGTAAATTATCCCGGTGGAATCTGTGGCCTCTTTAAGATTCATCTGGTGTGATTGCTGGCGGAAATCCCAGTACTTTAGCTCTACACACACATTGTTACAGCGGACATTATGGGCTCGCAGCCGGGCTCCGACGGTCTCGCACAGGGATAACAGCACCTGGTTTGCATCCTCATACTGATCCACATCCCGCCCCAGGGTGATGCTGTTTCCATACCCCTTGTTTAAGGGCTCTCTGGGGGCGACGGGAGAATCATCGATGCCATTTGCATATTGGCGGATTAAGGTGGAATACTTATCACCAAGATGTGCCTTTAACACCTTTGGATCACTGGCAGCCAGCTGGCCGATGGTGTGTATTCCGATGGATTCCAGCTTTTGCTGGGCGGACTGCCCAACAAAGAACAGCTCGCGAATGGGAAGGGGCCACAATTTATCCGGGATTTCCTGCTCATACAGGGTGTGGCATTTATCCGGCTTTTCAAAATCAGAGGCCATCTTTGCCAGAAGCTTGTTGGGGGCGATGCCTATATTGACGGTAAACTTCAGTTCCTCCTTGATTCGCTCCCGGATCTGGTTTGCCGTCTGGAGAGGGTCGCCGAAGAGATGGATGGTGGAGGTCATGTCCAGAAAGGTTTCGTCGATGCTGAATTTTTCGCTGTCTGGTGTGTAGTCGGACAGAAGGGCCATCATAGCCTGAGAGCACTGAATGTAATAATCAAAGCGGGAGGGAACCACTACCAGTTGAGGGCATTTTTTCCGGGCGGCGGCCAGAGGCTCTCCAGTAATGACACCGTATTTTTTAGCCAGGGTAGATTTTGCCAGCACAATGCCGTGGCGGTTTTTGGCGTCGCCTCCCACAGCGGAAGTGATGGCGCGCAAATCTAAGGCCTTGGGATCTCTGGAAAGGCGGTATACCGATTCCCAGCTTAAAAAGGCGGAGTTAACATCGATGTGGAAGATCAGGCGTGACATGTAAGCCTCCTTTATGATGGTAGGTGGATATATTTTCTAAAAAGTATAACATAAAGCTGCAGGCCGCGTCCAGTATCCTGCTGATGTGAGCAGCGACAAAAATATTGATGGGAGAGGGCTGGAATATCAGTTGGCGAAAAAAGGAAATTATGATAAAATGGTAATGAAAAGATGGATGAAAATCAAATGGGGTGCAGCTTTGCTTGCCATATTTATGTTTATTGGATGCCAGCGGTATGAGCCGCCCGGACCGGAGCCGGAGGGCCAGTCCAGATGGGGAGAGGGGGAAAATTTTTCCCGCTTAGAAGAAGAGAGCCTGGCCAGCCCGGGACAGGGGATCCAGGCCTTTGTGGAGCCAGAGGAGGATGACCGGGACGAGCCAGAAGGTTCGGCGGCAGAGGACAGGGGTAGGCCGGAGGAAAGGCCAGATCCAGTGAAGGTAAAGGGAATTTATGTTTCAGCCTATGTGGCAGGGACAAAATCTCTTATGGAGGAGATTATCCGAAAGGTGGATGAGACGGAGCTAAATGCGGTGGTTATCGACGTGAAGGATGATAATGGGAAGATTACCTTTGAGATGGATTCGCCGCTGGCCCAGGAGATAGAGGCCTGTGAAAAATATATTCCAGATATAAAGGGGCTTTTGAAGACCCTGGGGGAACACGGGATCTATCGGATTGCCAGGATTCCAGCCTTTCGGGACGCTCATCTGGGCCAAGTGAAGCCGGAGTGGTGTTGCAGGCTGGGAGACGGAAGTGTATTTCTGGATCGGAGCGGACAGGCTTGGGCAAATCCCTATAAGAGAGAAGTGTGGGATTATCTGGCGGAGATAGCTGAAAAGGCCGGAGAAGCTGGCTTTGATGAGATCCAATTTGACTATATCCGGTTTTGTACGGAAAGCGGGATGGATAAGGTGGTCTTTGATGATGAGGATACCGGTGGGATGTCGCGGCAGGAGATTATTTTGGAGTTTGTGGAAGAGATGAAGGAGCGTTTGGGGGAGAAGGGGCTGTTTGTCTCTGCGGATGTATTTGGAGTGGTGATCAGCGGAGGGAGTGACGCCCAGTTGGTAGGCCAGACGTATGAGTCTATGGCAGAGACGCTGGATTCCATCTGCCCCATGATCTATCCATCCCATTATGGAGATGGATATTTCGGCATTCCCCATCCCGATACCCAGCCCTATGACACAGTTTTCGGGGCGCTGTCAGAGTCTGTGGAGAAGCTCTCGGTCATTCCGGAAGACAGAGTTACCGTGAGACCTTGGCTTCAGGATTTTACCGCCAGCTATCTGCCCCATCATATCGTTTACGGCCCGGATCAGGTCCGGGAACAGATTCAGGCGGTCTATGACGCAGGATATGAGGAATGGATTTTGTGGAATGCTTCTTCCCGCTACCATTATGACGGGCTGATGGGGGAGAAGGGGAGGGCATGTAGCTGTCTGCCCAGGTTTCCGGGACGAAGAAAGCACAGGAGGATAATTTATGGAGAGAATACCGAAGCCGGGGGAATTTTACCGGCATCTTAACAATACATTATATCAAATCATAACCATTGCCAGGAATACGGAGACTGGGGAGCAGCTGGTAATTTACCAGGAACTGTCCGGGAATTTTTCCATCTACGCAGGGCCATTGTCCAGGTTCCTTGGAGAGGTGATTCCGGTGAAGCGCCCGGAAGCTGGGGAGCCTTATCGGCCTGAGTGGACAGAGGATATGGTTGAAAGAACTGGAGAGCAGAGCTCATGGAGGAGTGGGCTGGCAGATGAGGATGAGGTGAATCCCTGGCTGGAGCGATTCCTGGATGCGGAGGGCTATGACCAGCGTCTTTCGGTGCTGCGGATGATGCTGGGAAAGGTGGGACAGAAGGAGGTGGACAGCATATATCTGGCCCTGGATATAGCCATGCCGTCCAAGGCAGGAGATGTGGACAGCCAGCTTAGGGGGATTATAAAGCATTTGGAAACAAAGAAGCGGTATGACGGCAGCAGGCTTCGATGAGGAGAATACCCATGGATCAGGAGAGAGAAGAACAGCATTTAAAGGATGTGCGCCGTTCCCCCTTAGGGGCGTTTGATGTGGAGGAGGAGCTTAAGAAGCTTCCGGCAAAGCCTGGCGTCTACTTAATGCATGACGCCAGAGATGAGATCATCTATGTGGGGAAGGCAGTAAGCTTAAAAAATCGGGTCCGTCAGTATTTCCAGAGCAGTAGGAATAAGACGGCTAAGATCGAGCAGATGGTGTCCAGGATTGCCCGGTTTGAGTACATTATTACGGATTCTGAGATGGAAGCGCTGGTGTTGGAGTGTAATCTGATAAAAGAACATCGTCCGCGGTATAATACCATGTTAAAGGACGATAAGACATATCCTTATGTGAAGGCGACGGTCTGGGAGGATTTCCCAAGGCTGCAGCTGTCCCGGGAGATGAAAAAGGATAAAAATAAGTATTTTGGGCCTTACACCAGCGCCGGGGCGGTGAAGGATACCTTGGATCTGATTCACAAGCTATATCGGATACGGACTTGCAGCCGGGTGCTCCCTAGGGATCAGGGGAAGGAGAGGCCCTGCTTAAACTACCATATCAAGCAGTGCAGCGCCCCTTGTCAGGGATACATTACTAGGGAGGAGTATTGGGAAAGCTTCCGGAAAGCGCTGGACTTTTTAAATGGGAAATACGACGGGTTGCTAAAGGAACTGGAGGATAAGATGATGGCTGCCTCGGAGGAGATGGATTTTGAAAAGGCCATCGAGTACCGGGAGCTTCTTTCCAGTGCAAAAAAGGTGGCCCAGAAGCAGAAGATTACCAGTTCCGGCCTGGAGGATCGAGATATTATCGCTATGGCCAGAGAAGGTCAGGACGCGGTGGTCCAGGTATTCTTTGTCCGGGAGGGACGGTTGATCGGGAGGGATCATTTCCATGTGAGTACCGCGGTGGCAGAAGAGGAGAGCCAGATTCTGGCCAGTTTTGTGAAGCAGTTTTACGCGGGGACGCCATTTGTTCCCAAAGAGCTTCTCCTCCAGACGCCTCTTGAGGAGGAGATAATTGGGCAGTGGCTCAGCGCTAAGCGGGGACAGAAGGTACATCTGATAAGTCCGAAAAAGGGAGAGAAGGAGCGGCTGGTAGAGTTGGCGGCAAAGAATGCCAGGATGGTATTAGACCAGGATAAGGATAAACTGAAGCGGGAGGAGCTCCGGACCATCGGCGCTATGAATCAAGTGGCGGAGTGGTTGAAGCTTAAGAACATTTCCAGGATTGAGGCCTTTGACATCTCCAATATCAGCGGCTTTGAGTCAGTGGGATCCATGATTGTCTACGAGCACGGCAAACCGAAACGTAGTGACTACCGGAAATTCCGAATCCGCTCAGTCCAGGGACCGGATGACTACGCCTCTATGGGAGAGGTGCTGACCCGGCGGTTTACCCACGGGATGGAGGAGGAAGAGAAGCTGAGGGAGAAAGGGGTAGATCGTTCTCTGGGCAGCTTTACCCGTTTCCCAGATTTGATCATGATGGACGGCGGTAGAGGGCAGGTGAATATCGCCTTGGAGGTTTTAAGTAAACTGAAGCTGGATATTCCGGTATGCGGTATGGTGAAGGATGATAATCACCGCACCAGGGGGCTCTATTTTCAGAATCTGGAGATTCCCATTGATAAGCATTCCGAGGGCTTCCGGCTGATTACCCGGATCCAGGATGAGGCTCACCGCTTTGCTATTGAGTATCACCGAAGCCTTCGAAGCAAAAGCCAGGTAAAGTCTATCCTGGACGATATCCCAGGGATCGGCCCGGCCAGGCGGAAGGCTCTGATGCGGCAGTTTAAGAGCCAGGAGGCCATCCAGGCGGCTTCTTTGGAGGAGCTTTCGGCTACCCCACAAATGAACCGCCAGGCTGCGGCAGAGGTTTACAATTTTTTCCATAAAAAGCAGCAAGCGGCGGCAAAGGAACCAGAAAAAAGGGAATGACAATCTGAGAAAGATGTGTTAAGATAACTTTAATGGAAGTATATGGGGATCAGGGTAAGACTATCTGTGGGGACGAAATAGTAACAGAAAAGGAGAAAGAGAAGATGCATGGAGTAACGGTTACAAGGCTGATTAATAAAATGAAGTTAAAGAATGCTACTCCTGAGCAGGACACGGATAAGACGGTTCTGACCCACCCGGAGGTGAACCGCCCGGCTCTCCAGCTGGCGGGCTTTTTCGATCACTTTGACCATGAACGTGTCCAGGTGGTGGGGACGGTGGAACGAGCCTTTGTTTCTACCTTAAGTCTTGAGAGAAAGAAAGAGGTATACGACCGTCTGCTCTCCAGTAAAATCCCTTGCCTGGTATACTGCC
>CATJIO010000127.1 GCA_949740725.1 uncultured Lachnospiraceae bacterium
GCTGCCTTCGTTTACTGAATTGTCACTATTGCTGTCATTCACAGCCACATCGTTGCTGTCTTCGTTTACTGAATTGTCACTATTGCTGTCATTCACAGCCACATCGTTGCTGCCTTCGTTTACTGAATTGTCACTGTTGCTGTCGCTTCCGGAGTCGTCACTGCTGCTGTCGCTTCCAGAATTATCGCTGCTGCTATCGCTTCCAGAGTCGTCGCTGCTGCTGTCGCTTCCGGAGTCGTCGCTGCTACTATTATCGCTACTACTTGTAGCTTCTACTTGAGACCCGCTGGATACATCTCCGCCAGTTTCCGCCGCGAAGGCAGTCAGATGGAGAGATCCAACACACATCACTATGGCAAGAAACGCCGCGAAACTGCGCTTGGTTAAATTATTCCATTTTCTCATCTTGATCTTCCTTTCTTTGCGAAATTGCACGGATGCAAAGGATCCGGCGGCCGGGCTGACATGACGGTATTACCGCTTTAGTCCCCTAACTTTGCGTCCTATCCTTTCGGACAGTTTGCCAGAATGCAACCTGGCAAGCATGACCTGATTTTTCGTCAGGCTTTAGCTCCATGGCTTTGCGTCTTAACGTTTCCGTTAGTTTGCTAATAAAACTAATTCAAAGATAAATTTTCGCGGGTCACTGTGCCATTTTGTCCCGCTGCCCGCGATGCGCCGAGCAGCGGGAAATTTCCCTGGTGGAATCGCCTCTGTCAAAAGACTCCCCCCTTTCTAAAAAATCCAGTACGTTTTCAATATTTTTTCCATATCCACAATAGCAACATAATGTTTTCAATGCAAATAAAAACGGAGCATAAGGCTTACCTTAATACCCAGAAATGGTGGAAAAAGCTTTACTCCTTTTTATCCAATACCTGCCAATCATTTTACAAAAATCGAAGAAAAAATGTCATCAATAATCGCATTATTCTGATTTTTATAAATTGAATTGCTAAATTTTCTAAATAAGTCTTTTGGGGCATAAGGTAAGCTTTATTCCCCACTTTACATTATGCTGCTATTTCTAAATATGTTTTTACCGCCTCCTGCTACGACAAAAAAGCCCTCACACAACGATTTTTCATCACTCATGTCAGCGCCTTATGTAAATCTTATTCAAACTCTTACTTCAGCCAAACGCTGAACATCTATTCATCCAAGATTTTTTGATCACATCTTCTTTTTCTTTAGCTTATCATAGATCATTTCAAAAATCAAGATTATATCTTGTTAAACCCATTTTTATAACTAAATTTAATAATTATTTACAAAAAACTTCTCCTTAAAACACTATTATTTCAGTATAATGAACAAATCTCCGCCATAAAATCTGAACCCCTTCTTTATCCCGTGCATTCAGGAGGCTTGCCTGCTTTTACAAAAAAGGAGCCATTGCTCCATAGATGATGGATCATCTACTTTGCAATAGCCTCCTTATTCGTGCATACAAAATACTTACGCTTCTTCGCCTTTCTTCTTCATCGTTAAAATCAGCATACTAATACCAGAGAGAACCATCATAACATGCCACGGAAAAGAGCTGTCTCCAGTACGAGGTAAGCTTGTGAGAGGAACATTCTCATCAAAAATCTCTACGGTCTCCTGAGGAAGATTCGCCAGAGGAATCTCTTCATCCAAAATTTTTGTATTCGGTACTGTGGATAGCGGCGAAGGCTCATCAGGAATCTCTTCTCCTCGAGGGGTATGAGAACTAGGCGGCGTAGAGCCTGGGGTTGGTTCTGGCATCGGATTGGGTGTTTGGTCAGGCTCTGGGGTTGGTGCTGGATCGGGTTCCGGGCTTGGATCGGGATCCGGTTTCGGGTCCGGATCGGGATCCGGTTTCGGGTTCGGATCTGGATCTGGTTTCGGATCTGGATCGGGATCTGGTTTCGGATCCGGATCTGGATCAGAGACAGAGAAATGAAGATTCAGGGATAAATCCACCGATTTTTCACCCTCCTCAACTGCAATAAAGCTTTGAGATACATCTGGTCCGCCTTCCGCGGTCACAAGATATGCATTTTTCTGAACCACCTGGGTTCCGGAGAGCTTCAACGTAATGTTCGTCCCATTGGGCAAAACAATATTCTCCAGAATGTACATATTGGTCTCAGGATCGTATTTCGCGTAGCTCACGCCATCCTGTCTGGAGCCATCCACTTCTTCCACCAGCCGGTAAACTCCCAGCGGAGCGCCATCTGGATTGGAAGGATCCAAAATCATCACGGTCAGAGGATCATTTTTGCTGGCGTTAATCCGGTCACGCTCCACATCAAGGATGAAACTAATGTCAGTATTGTATTTCGATGGGGCCTGGGTCTCTGTGTCAGAGGCTTCAGACAATTCCTTAACCGTCACCTTGACATCTTTGACATCTGATTCGCCAATCAAATCTGTAGAAGGCTGCTGGCTCTCAGGATTTTGGGCTGCTTTGTCTGCCTCCAAAAGCAGATACTCATACACAGCCTGGGCAAATGCCACTGGAGCGCCATGAGCTGTATTAGGAATTGAGCCTGGAACAGCTGTTATATCTCTTATCCCATTTTCATCGCTGATGGTCTGCCACCACTTATTGAATACCTCATCCATATTGATGCCATTTTCGCCATTGGTGATGGCCCAAATCGCAGCCTGAGTCCCTGCTATTGCCCCGCCCTTAATGCGATCTTGCCAAGTTGGATTCGTAAAACAAAATCCTGGAAGATTCGTTTTAATTGAACCATCGTTTACAGCCGCTTGTACTTTTTCCAAAAGGCTGTCAAAACCACCCAGGCCGTCTCCTTCTACTCCCCAATAACCATTTGTGGCAACTGCCTGAAGTTTTGCAACAGTTTCCTCATCTGCGTTAAAGTGTTTTGCATCTTCCAGATTTTCCAACTCATAATGTGTGCCAGGAGCGGTAGGGGTGTTCGCGTCGGCACAATAAACATAGTGAAAGTTTCCTTGTGCATCCACTAAAACACAAATCTGTGCATCTAACAATCCAGTTCGATCACCATCTGTTGGAGGATTCATATGGTTAAAATTGAATCCGGGGGCATTAATAAGGATCGTACTTTGGATCACAGAACCTGCCAATACGAAAAAATATTCGTCTCCCACCTCACCGGCAGATGGCTTAGATGGCCAAATAGTATGGTATTTATTAAAATCCGTAATTGAGTTTCCTGAGTTAGTGCCCGTAAAATCAGGTACAATACTCCCAGTGCCCAAGGTACTGTTCTCGGTGACAGGAACAGTAAAGTAAATATTTCCCTTTTCGTCTTGATAAACGTTATAGGTAACCGGTTTCTTATCGGTCTTTTCTGTTTCAACTGTCGTGGTTTGGGTCGTCGTGACTTTCTTCCAGCTTTCTGTGCCATCTTCGCCAGTAACCTTTTCCCATGTTGTTACAATAACCTTCTCGGCATTGGTATTCGGATCCACTATCTTTTCTGTAGCAATGTATTTGCCATCCTCAAAAACAACGCTGTTTCCATTCTCATCCTCGTCCTTGAGCTCTGGCAACGCAACATCATTAGACAGGATTTCTGTTTTCTTTTCCTCATGAACAGTAGTAACTGTCTTAACCGTAGAATTTACCACCTCATACCCTGTGATATTTCCAGCTTCATCCTTAATGGCCTTATGCGTCTGCTGACCTTTTGTCTCAGTTTTAGTCGTTACCCTCTGGGCATTATCCTCCGCGTCAAAGTCTATCTCTTCTCCATCAGTATCTACCACCACATCCTGGTCTATTTTTTCGTACACGCCTGATCCCGCCTCGGTCTCTTTATAACCCTCGGGAATCTTCACGATTTGGTTGATTATCTCCTCAACCTTTACATCGAATTTTTTCGGCTCTTCTTTCTCCTCAGATTGTCTGCGCAACTCTGCGTCCTGACTTTCCTCGTGAATCTGGGCATCAGAAGAAGGCTCATTATTTTCTGTCGGAACATCTGATGAGGCCGGGGTCTGGCTTTCCTTCGGTGTTCCATTCCCCTCTGTTGTCACATCTTCCTCAGGCTGGGCAACGTTTCCATCGCTTTCCGCCGGAGTATCCGATGGCGCTGGGGGCTGGCTTTCTTCCGATATTCCATTCCCCTCTGTTGTCACATCTTCCTCAGGCTGGGCAACGTTTCCATCGCTTTCCGCCGGAGTATCCGATGGCGCCGGGGGCTGGCTTTCTTCCGATGTTCCATTCTCCTTTGATGTTTTGTTTTCCTCTGTTGAGGCAGCGTCACAGTTATTTTCAGCGGCTTGTGGGGTGCTTTCCACCATCCTGGCACTTTCTACCGTTACAGAAACATCACTGCTTTCACGGTCAGCTTTGTCCTGATCCTTTGATTCTGACACAGTATCAGACAAGTCAGCGCTAATGACAATGGACTCAGAGCTTTCAGCAGCAATCCCTACCTCTTCGCCAATGTTATCATCGGCAAATACAGTGTTTGGGAACATTCCCATGCATATCACCAAAGCAAGAACGAGTGCAGAACCTCTTCTGCGAAGATTTTTCCATTTTTTCATTACTATTGTCCTTTCTTTGCTGTAAAATTGCTCGGACGCAAAGTATCCGGTAGCCGAACGAGCATAGCACAAAATTTGTGCTGTAGCCTCTGGCTTTGCGATCCCAGCGTTTCCACTGGTTTGCCATATTGCAACCGAACGAGCACAGCACGGAAAACCGCGCCTCAGCCTCTGGCTTTGCGTCCCATTGTTTCCAATGGTTTGCCTAAACGCCCTCTCATGCTCCCACCACCCGGGACGCATCGGAAGGTGGGGCAAATCCAAGGTGGAACCATCTCTTGCATATATCTCCCTCCTCACTTTGCTCAGACAGATCCTATACATTCCACATGTTCTTTCTTTCACCGAAACAATATTTGCTTTGACACATCCTGGCAGTATCCGCGTCCTTGTAATAAAAAACGGGGCATAATGTGTACTTTATGCCCCAAAAACTTTCTTTATAAAATTTGGTAATGGATTCTTATGAACGTAAAAAAGATATGAATTTAAGAAGTTTTTCTTCATCACTTGTTACAAAATCAATGCACTGAAACGAGAAAAATGAATAAAATGGTATAGTAATTCTTTGGATACTTAAGTACACAATATTCCCCATTTTAAATCTAAATTATGTAAAATTATTAACAAATTTCCAAATTTAAATCATTTCTTAAACTGATTATAACACTTTTTTTGCTTTTCTTGATATTAAGCATATCATATTGAATCTGGAAATTCAAGAATAATATTGGAAAACCACACCAAATTTCTTTAGCGTCCCATTTCTTCCTTTTCCATGCCTGCGCTGCCCAATGGGTGCTATACTCCTGCTCATATTTCTGCAGAGTCACCGCTAAAGGCTTGTGAGGAATTACTACGCCAGACAACCTGGCGCCTGGCGGTGTGGAACCGCCTGAAATCGGATCTGGATCCAAAGTAACGATTTTTACAAGGTGTTTCGATTCATCCCCACAAAAAACCGATGACACAGACGGCGCTCTTTCCCTTGACATTTCCTCAAAAACCATGGAAAATAAAGGGGTAAAACATACAATTAATGAAACATCGGAGGAATTATTATGAATCAGGCATCACCTGCAAATCACACGAATCACTCTGCCAAATTGCGCGGCAGATTTTCCGGGCGGATCGGCTATGTGCTGGCGGTGGCTGGCTCTGCCGTAGGACTGGGAAATATCTGGAGGTTTCCTTATCTGGCAGCAAAATACGGAGGAGGTATCTTCCTGCTGGTCTACCTGATCCTCATGGTCACCTTCGGGTTTGTATTGATCGTATCCGAAACCGCCCTGGGACGTATGACTGGAAAGAGCCCGGTGGGCGCATTCCGCACCTTTGGTTCGAGCATGCCCTTCCACCTAGGAGGCTGGATTAATGCCATCGTACCCATGCTGATCGTCCCCTATTACTGCGTTATCGGTGGCTGGGTGCTAAAGTATCTTGTTGAATATATACGGGGAAATGCCATTGGCCTGGCAGAAGACGGATGCTTTTCCCAATTCATCGCTTCTTCCGCCCAGGTAGAATTTTGGTTCATCCTCTTCTCCGCCCTGGTCTTTTTCGTAATCCTGGCTGGAGTAAAAGAAGGCGTAGAACGGGTGTCCAGAGTCATGATGCCTGTGCTGATTATCTTGGCTGTGTTTGTCGCCATTTACTCGGTCACTCGCCCCGGCGCTTTTGAAGGAGTGAAATATTTTCTGATACCGAATTTCGACGACTTCTCCTGGATGACTGTGGTAGCCGCCATGGGACAAATGTTTTATTCCCTCTCCATTGCCATGGGTGTTCTTTACACCTACGGATCTTATATCGGGAAAGAGGTGGACATAGAAAAATCCACCGCCCAGGTAGAAATTTTCGATACAGCCATCGCCATCCTGGCAGGGATTATGATCATTCCTGCAGTGTTTGCTTTCTCCGGCGGAGATATGAGTGTATTAAAGGCCGGGCCCTCTCTCACCTTTATCACTCTTCCAAAAATATTTGTCAGCATGGGCGCAGGGACATTGGTTGGGATTGCCTTCTTCCTCATGTTTTTATTCGCCGCCCTGACCAGCGCTATCTCCCTGATGGAGGCCAGCGTTTCCTCTCTGGAGGACGAGCTTCACTGGAGCCGTCCCAAGTGCTGCCTGATCATGTGCCTGATGATGGCAGTAGTGGGATCCGCCTCTGCCTTTGGTTATGGAGTTTGGGACTTCATCACCATATTCGGAATGTCCTTCTTAGACTTTTTCGATTTCCTGACCAATTCCATCATGATGCCTCTGGCTGCTCTGGCCACCTGCATCCTGATTATCCGTGTGGTGGGCCTCGATGCCATCGCCAGGGAAGTGGGGCAGTCCTCCCCCTTCCGTAGGAAAAAGCTGTATTTCTTTTTCTTAAAATATCTGGCTGCCATCTGTATCACCATTATTCTCGTCAGCTCCATCGCCAATGTCCTTGGCGTAATCTCTCTGTAAAGTAAAAAGAAAAAACAGGCAGTTTCCTGCCTGTTTTTTGTATTTCTTTCCTTTCTTCTTTCTCTATTCTTCCTCTTTCCTTTTCTTCATCACCCCAGCCGCACCTAACAGGGATATAATCATTAATCCCAGGATTCCGGCTGTGGGAACCGAGGTATCTCCTGTCTTTGGAAGGCCGTATAAGGGCACATCCTCGTCTAAGATCTCCTCCAAACTAGATCCATTCCCTCCTTCGCCTAAGGGTACATCTGCGTCAGGAATGAATTCTGTGGGCGGGGTATTGCTTCTGGAATTGCTTCCTCCTCCGCCGGGGTTTCCTCCTCCGCCAGGATTATCGTCATCGGTCTTTCTGGTGTTGGTTACTGTCACGGTCATGGACGGGCTGATGATGTCGTTCTCTCCTCCCTGTCCTGGACGGGACACTCCCTGGGATAGGGTCTCGTAGGAAACTTGATACCGGAAACTGTTGTCTAAAGCTGTCCCTTCTTCAGTCACCTCAGTTACCTTATACGTGTCATAAGGCAGATTCCTTATCGTCAAACTACCCAGCTCCGCCATCTGATTGACTGGTTGCTTTACGGTGATCTTCCAGATCATCTCCGCTGTGGGATTCCCCTCCGGATCAGGCATGGGGATCTTTTCTCCCCTGCTGTTCTCCACCTGGAAATAGAAGGTACTTCCCACATAAACCCGATTGGAGCGCTTGATCAGGGTCAGGGATCCTAAGGCTTTTTCCTTGTTGATGATAACTGCCTGGGCATTATCCCCATTTTCCCCGGAAAGATAGATCGTCTCCGGATTGGTTACCTCATAAAGCGGATTTTCATTCTGGCTATCGTAGATCGCTCCTGTGCTGTCTGTCTCCAATACCTGGTAAGCCCCAAAGGGCAGGTACAAGCGGTGCACCACATCGTCAGTAATCCGGCCCACATAGCTGTTTCCATTGTACTGATATTCCTGGGAAAGTACTACCGGCTCTCCCTGGGCATTTCTCACGGTGTAATAGAAGTCACGGCTCTTGTCCTGGAAAGTGTTCTCATAATAGTCCTGTAGCTCTTTACGTATCTGTAAGTAGCCCCAGCTCCTCTGGTTGATCACCAGGACGGATCCCTCCCGGTTTTCGTCATTCAACTGAGCAGATACCGGAGTTGAGCCTGCCTCGGTCCCCTCTGAAGATTCCGGGACTTGGACAATATCGGTCTGATAGGATACGGTATAGCCATAATCCTCCGCCAGAGGATTTCCGTCCTGATCAGTCTCCATTACGGTGTAGACTCCATAGGGAAGCCCCTTTGTAGTCAGCGCGCCGATCCGGTGGAGCTGGACTTCAGTGTCCGTCCCCGGGGTATAGACGTAATCCTCGCTTGCGGTAATGGTCCACAGCAGGTCTGTGGTAAACTCTTCAGACAGGACAGCTATGCCATCCTTATCTCTTCCCACATATTGTCCCCTTCCATCGGTTACCTGGAAGTAGAACCTGGTTCCCTTTCCTGCGTAGTCCGCCTCCTTGGTGACCGTTAATTCACCCAAGGCCCTCTCTGTATTCTGGATCACCACGGCTGCGCTGTCCGCGTTTCCATGGTTAATCGTAATCTGGGAAGTCTCCTTCCCGGTGTTTTCATCAGGATTATCTCCATCCAGAATATTCCCATTGGTAATGACTACGTGATAGTCTGGGTTCTCCTGATCCTTTCCGAAAAGGCCGCCAAGCCATCCAAGAAGGCCGTCCCTCTTCTCCGTCTCATAAGGCGTGATGGTCACCTGGCCGTCTTCTGCCACAGTAATTCCCACTTCCTCCACCGTATAGGTTCCGTAAGGAATCCGGTGATGGGTATAGCTGTCATCAGCTCCATTAGTGATCCTTCCCACAGTCGGGTCGAAATCACATTGGTGTCCTGGTTTCCCCTCTGTGTTTTCCTCGCCGGAATCCTGGATGGTGAGATAATTGCCATTTTGATCCTTAATCCGGAAGTAGAAGGTCCGGATATCTCCATCGCTTTCTCCCAGCTTTGTCCCATAGTAATCAAACAGCTCTTTCGTAATCTTTAAATCGCCATAGGTCCGCTGGTTCTCCACCTGAAGGGTGACTGTCTTCTTGAATGTCATGCCGTTGCCCTTCTCGTCAGGCATAGTTTCCACGGTAAATGGCGCCCCAATGGTCTTCTCCTCATAGCGCCAGTCGATTATGGTCTCAACCATCTGGTAGCGGTATCCCGGAATCAGCACATCCTCAGAATATCCGCGGTAGGTTCCATCCAACTGCTTCGTAATTTCCACAGTCCCAACTTTCGACGCTTCCCAGGAAGGTGATGACAGATCCGTATCTTCCTGGATCTCATCTGTCCCGTTCAGCTGATAGATGTCAAAGACGGGAAGTTCATCTTCCTTTGGTTCAACCCCTTCGGTGAAGGTTTTCCTGATCTCTACATTTGTTTTCTTGATCTGATTAGTTACGGTAACGATCATCTGGCTGTTTCCAAAGACAATCTCTCCAGAATTGCCCTCTGCAGTCTGGTTCCCCACCTGGATCTCATAAGATGGCGTATAGGCAAATTCATCGGTAAGCGGATTGCCCTCTGCATCCACCTCGACCACCGTGTAAGTTCCATAAGGAATGCCTGTTGCCCTTAAGCTGCCGATCTCCATAAGCACGGAGCTTCCATCCTCTTCCTGATAGTCCACCGTATCCTTTGCGGTAATCTTCCAGAGAGCATCCTTGCTAAATTCCTCTGCCGGTATTCGCGAAGCGCTGCCGTCCTGATTTCTCACAATGATTTGATTCCGGCTGTCCATCACCTTAAAGTAGAAGGCTGCCCCTTTCGGTACATAGTCCGCCTTCTTGGCAATGGTCAACATTCCCAGCGGTTTCTCCGTATTGGTAATGGAAGCAACGAAGGTATTCTTCACATTTTCCCGGTTATCCAGCTTAACTTCCACTGGGGTGTCTGGATTCGCCACTACGTATTCTGGGTTTTCATTGGTATTTCCATAGGCATTTCCGTCTTTATCAATCTCCACTACCTGGTAGTTTCCAAAAGGAACCAGATGTGTTTTCGGCTCATGATCCGTGATCTCTCCAATGATTGGGGTAAAGCTGTCATCCCCAATCTTGGTAATTCGATAGCGGAAAGTACGGCTACCATCGGAGATCGTCTCCCCGTAAGCATTCTTCAGCGCCTTTTCCACTTTCAGGAATCCGAAGGCCCGCTCATTATCCAGTGTTATTCCCACTGGGCTGACTGCGTTATCAGTTCCCACCTTCACGGAAAATCGTTCGGAAATAACGGCTTTGTAGTAATTCGCTACTGCATCGTCCCCTAAAAGCTCGACAATCTGATACTCTCTGCCAGGCTCAAGGCAATCCTCGGACTGTGCAGTGTAAATGGTCAGTTCCTTCCCGTTTACTGTTTCCTTCTTCCCATCGCGGATAGAAATCGGGGTCTGATTCACCGGTTGGCCATAGGCTGCTTCCCATCCATCAGAAGCGATTACCTGAGAAGTAATGGAAGCTTTTCCCGTCACATCATAGATATTAAAGGTAGGAAGCTTATCTGCTTCCGGTATATCGCTGTCAAAGGACTTGGTCAACACCACGTGGGTTTTCTTCACCTTATTATACACATAGATGATAAGTGCACCCTTTTCCTCCTCTCCGTCTGATGCTAAAAGCTGTCCGCTGATCACTTTCTGATCCGTAAATGTCACTTTCTGATCGCTGGCCTTCCGCGGCGATATGGTCACCTTATGGAATTCAAAACCGGTTGCCGTCGTCTGATCTTCTGTGATTGTAAACCTTGTATCGTAGTAAATTCCATTAAAGCGTACCTGCTCGCCAATTTTCAGCTTGATTTCATGGATAGTTCCGTCTGCTCCTATGGGATAGGTGGTCTCTGTGGCGATTCCTTCCGCAGAGATTTTCTCTCCCTTAATTGCCGTAATCTTTCCATCCCCATCCATTACCAGGACCGAGGACTCTGCAGGTTTTGTATAATTGGCAGGCTGATCCAGCTTCATGGTAAATTCAAACTCATCCTCTAGCCCAGGAATCGCCGCCCCATTCTCATCCTCCACCTTCTTCATCAACGTCAGGGAACCAGTCTGCTTCCGGTTCACCACCACCATTTCTGTCTCCGCCTGGATGGAAGCATCCGGAGAAGCCTTTGTCAGCTCCAGCCTTAGCCGGGAGGGATTTGCCGGATCTTCTGCCGATACCAATCGGAAATAAATCGGCTGGATCCCCAGATATCCATCTGCCAGGGAATTCTCTTCCAGACGATAGGTTTTGCCAGTGGAAAGTCCGTCCATGGTAAACTGGATGGTTCCCTTTCCATCAGTAACAGCGGTCCATAAGGGGGTATCTCCTTGTTCCGGATAAAGGCTGAAGGATATTCCCTGGATTGGATTTCCAGTTTCCTCTGCCACTTTTTTTATGGTAAAGTATTGGAAATCATTTACGATCTTCCCGTTTATTCCCACCTGCTGCGCCATGGTCCAGTTATCCTGGTTAATGGTAAAGGCATACGTTTTCTTCTCATTTCCTTCCGTCTCACCGAGATAACCATCAGGAACTTTCGTCTCCACCAGGTAATACTGGTTCAAAGGCAGGTTCTGAATGGTCAGATTTCCCTCTGAATCCACAGGATAAGTGCCATATACCTCATACTCTCCGCCAGCCACTGCCCGCCACAAGTTCTGGATAGTATTTCCAGCCTTCTTCGCGTACAGGGTAAACTCTGCCCCAGCTAATCCCCGGCCAGTTTTATCAACCTTCTGCAGGGTAACGCTTCCCAGCCGTCTGATGTTGGTGAACGCTGCTGTATCCGCCGCTAAATCCGGAATACTTCCGGCGGTTTCAGTCTCTTTCACCGGCGGTTCTTGATTCTTCTTCACGGTTGTTTCAAAATTCGCGGCATCTTCATTGCTCTTTATCTCTGTCACCTTATACTTCACCCACCCGGGAAGTCCAGTGATGGTGATGGACTGGCCATGCTTTAATACTAATTCAGCAGGTTTGCTTCCATTCAGAGAAAGATTATTTTGGTTGGGCATGTCTGCCCCAGTTCCTTCCAGCACCGCTCCCTTTAGCAGATAGGATCCATTCAAAGGACGATTAAATTTATCCTTTAAGTCAACCTTAAATTTCCACTCCCTTTGATTGCTCCCTCCATCTTTTCCGTCAACCACTGTCTTGCTGATGGTCAGGCTGGATTCCGGAATGTGAACACCGAAGTCATTGTGGCAGGATTCGGCAGACAAATTCTGCATAGAATCCATACCTGGCATAATAATCCCTTCAATCTTCGCCTCTTTCAGCACGCCGGCTTCAGGACCAGGGGCTGGTTTTCCGGATAAATCAATGTAGGAGGGCACAGCATCAGAATCCACGTTGTCGCTGGCTGCCGCATTTACCTCAGCCGCCACATATTCTTTCCAATCGCCCTCTGTGGTTTCCTGGAATCTCACACAGTAAGTTCCCGCCGGCAAGTTATAGAACCGGTAATACCCTGGGCCTGCGCCCTGGAGATATTCCTCGTACTGATATGTTTCTGTCTGTTTGTTAAGTCCATTCCACATCTGGCCGGTTTTGATCTGGGCAATTTCCTGATAAGCGCCTTCTTTTAACTGCAACAGCTGCACGGTTACGTTAGCTAGCTGCTGATTCTTCTCATCACTCCAGTCGCTGCCACTGTCCGCCGGGTGTGCATGATCCTTATCATTGTCCAGCCAAACCACACCCTGGATCAGACGGGATACCACCCGGCTATCCACCTGGCTCTGGAGGCTGGAACGGCTGACTCTAGTGGAGACGTGATCTCCTGGCTTTGCATCCGGCAGCACTATCGTGGAATCCAGCTGCAGCACATCCCCTCCTTTTAAGGCGCCGATCGCTGCAAAAGCTACGATCTCCTGGCCATTTTTCTGTTCTTCCTCTGAAATAAACTGCAGCTTGTCTCCGGAAAGTACAGCCTTATTCCATCCATTTGCTTCAAACCACCGCTCAATATCCTGTTGGTTTTTCCGCTGTTCCTCTGGAATCAATGCGATAATCTGTGCACTCTCCTGACCCTGGTATGTTTTGTCTGTTGTATAGTAATAGGCAAATCCGGGCTGATTTGTGGAATACTCCTTTACGATCGCCTTTCCGGTAAATTTACTTCCCTGGCTGTCATTATGATAGGGAACGGTATCAATTACAATATTATTCAAAACCGGGTTTACCCCCTGGTTAGAAAGCTTTGCGGTAAACCGCATATCGCTTCCCGCTTCTACCACCGGGGTTTTTACCTGTTTTTCAATATTTAATGCACTGTTTCGGATAGCCGTGATTCCTGCCTCTGCCCGATTGCCATCAATAGCGAGATCTGTGTCAAATATGCGGACATCCTGATTAGACCAAATTTTTGCAGAGTTGTGTATGGGAATCTGTGAGCGGTTATCCTTGGGAGAAATATTGCAGGAATAATAAATCGGATCAAGGGTAGTAATTCCACTGGAATTTACCTTCACCTGGTTCATCTTCCAACGCATAGCGATGATTCGCCCATCTGTATCCCGTTTCACCATAAAAGTCCAGTTCCCCAGCTGCCGATCAGCCTCTTTATAATCCTCGTACCACGGTGATACTGTACATGGCTCTCCAGAGAAGGTTCCCTGATAATTCCCCTGATTCTGCTGCTGGTACACATCGCCTACATAGCTGACGATTTTCCCTCCTTCTTCCCGGATATTCAGATTCTTATCCAGTAAATCTAACTCTACATATACATCTGCATACATCTGTGGAGCCTGACTGTCATTTCCTTCTGCGGCTTTGCTCTTCTCTATCATAGGCGTTATCTTGAAATCCGCCACATTAAACCCGGAATCCAGGCTGAAGGTATCAATGGACTGCGCCACACTATGGGTAAGCTCTGTTTTATGGCTTAGAATCAGGCAAGAATCGCCCCATTCCTGTCCGGCAGAACCTTGGGTAAAGCCATTTTCATCATAGACCGCTTTTTGGTAATTCTGCGTATCGCTTCCAGCCACATTACCTGCCCGCTTATGGGTAGGAACAGGGTAGTCTTTATAAAGCTTGCCCTGACTGCGCACAGGAAATCCTTCCTGAGCATATCTGGTATAGTCTTCATCGGTCAGCTCATCGGATGATTTCTTTAGGTAGCTCGCCGCATCGGCCTTAACATCGCTTTTCGTCCACCCGTATGCATCATGGGTAACCATATAGACTTTCCCAGGCTTAGCAGATTCCTTTACTGTCCCTTTCATGTACAAATGCAGATGGTTTGAATCTGTTCTGGCTGTGCCTCGCCATTCCACCAAAATTGCCACGCAAACCTTGTTGTCATCTCGAAGAGCCTGCAAATTTTCGTAGAACACCAGCTCATCCGCCGATGTACGAATCATTTCCTGGTCATAACCCTTCGCCGAAGGATCAGCATCCCCATGGCTCCAGCCCTTTCCATCTGGCTTTGCCCCATAGAGTATCTTTCCGCTTCCTGGTCCGCGATAGCCAAAGGTCTCTATCCATACCGCGGAAACCTCAAAGAAGGTATCATCAAACTTTAGTAGCTGGTCATACGCTATGGAAGTACTTTCTCCTTCTGTTTGGTCATTAAAAATGTAATCTTGGATTACGATCTCCTGTCCGGGAACCGCCCAATCTTTTCCATTATTTACACATCCATCCACCAAAGCATCCTGATATCCATTAAAATTTTTCTTTAAGTAAAGCACATAATTCTGAAAATTACCTGGACTCAGCTGATTCATCGCCTGGGTGGCAGCATTATCTTGTACTCTTGGATCCCCATCAGAGCCTTCACCGTACTGGTGCTGATCGCTTCTGCTGATCATATGTAACTTAGAGGCTTCCAGTGTAACATTAAAATTGCCTTGCTTATCCTCACCGCCATAAACATCAATAATCTGCTTTCCGTCCGGCAAGGAATAAGGTTGTACCACCCACACCTCTCCTGCGGAAAAACAGGCCTCCTGCACTTCCCAATAATTTTTACACTGCTTTGGATCATAGTATCTGGTATTATTATTGTCTTCTCCGCCGCTTACATGGGGAAAATGGCTGGTGTCGATTCGATAATTCTTAATCGTCACATGGATTACACCATTTTTCTGATCCAGCTGGTAGCTCCACTGGCCGCCGTTCCCACAGGCTCCGCCTCCTTCTCCCTGGTTATAAGGACCTGCATAGGTTGGGTGCTGCATAATGGTAGGCAAGTATCTGCCATCCCTCTGGCCGCCATCGCTTTTCATCTCCTCAAAGCTGTATAAAAGAGGATAGGGAATCTGAGAATTATCATAGAGTTTTTCCCCAGCTTTAAATTCCGAAGAAAGCGCCAGTTCAAATGTAATGTCTACTTCTTCTGACTCCTTTGGGAATTCCACGCCTTTTAAGCCGGAATTTTTCGACTTACCGTAAAGCTGCAGAGTGATACCATAGCCTCCCAGCCTTCCATATACCTGCCCTTTGTCGCGGTTGGGCGCTCCCTCTGTTCCGGACGCAAAATTTAAGTCTCCTATGTACTGGCATTCTGTCTCGTTTCCATTTTTTACCTGGATATTATACCGGGGCGCGGCAGATACCTTTACTGGAGGCGCCACAGCTGACCGGTACTCACAGATCTGATGGAAACCGCAGGTATGCTTCTCTGCTTCTCCCTGGTATACCAGCTCAGGGCTCTGTAAATATGCTTCTGCATTTCCATGGTACTCTTCCACCGATGAATCTGAGCCGGGAAAACCTACATCATTGTAGTCCAGCCAGTAGGTAAAAATCGGCTGTATGGTCTGATTATTCTGCATATTCAACACACGGATAGTGGCATTCAGCTGCAGCATTCCCTCGCCAATGGTCGCCTTGTCTCCGTCCGGCAAGGTGGAAAAGTATCCTTTTAATACTTGGCAATCTTTTCCATTATACTGGGCATCTACAATAGAATAGTCTTTATCCAGATAACTATCAATCCAGCTCATAGAGCTGATCTCAAACTGAGCCTCCTCTCTGGAGCAGGGAAGAAGCATCTCGAAGTAAATCCTCCCCTGCTTAAAGCCGTTCTCCATCATCTGTTCTTGCATATGCATGGTCATATCCATGGTGTAGCTAACCGTATCAAAAGTGCGGACGATGGCATTGTCCGGCCCTTGATCATTTCCTGGCTCATTGTCCCCATCCCATTCAGCGCTTCCGGTTACAATGGCCTTATTTCCTAATTCTGCGTTCTCCCCGTCGCTAAAATCCGCATCTGCTACAAATGCTTTATCCCCGTCCAGGATTTCTCCTAGACTGCCTTTGATCTTTACCTTATAGCCTTTCTCCTTGCCTTCCCCAAGCAGGATCTCTTCGCCATCCTTCTCATAATACGCCTGATAGGTAACGGTATACGTCATCCCTTCGGTCAGGGGCTTGATCTTCGTCATACCAGGGGTATAGGCCCACTCCGACGGATTCCCTTCTGAATCCGCTGCTTTGATATCCGTAATTTTAACCAAAATATCGTAGCGCATACTTTCACCAGAACCGCTTTCCGCTTCAATGGTTTCCGGGCTGGTCTTTACCCCTTCTAACACGTCGGTCTCATAGCCTGCATATAAATCGATCGATGGAAATATGTATCGGATTTCCTGGGTCTCCAGACGCTGTTTTGGCTCTTTTTCCCCTACATGTGACTGGACAAAGGCCAGGGTATTTTGACGCAGTCCGAATACCGCCGGATACTCGCTGCTGTCCGGGCCTACCAGATCCTCCGGTGAGATGTCCTCCTGCTCCTGGTTTCCCCCATCTTCCTCTTCTCCTTCCTCATCCAGAAGGAAGAATGCCGCCGCACGGCGAAGCTTGTCCACAAAGGTGGTCTCCTTCTCCTGGGCCCTCTCCATGTCTTCTTCCGTAAGCTCTCCCTTATTAATCAGCGCCATCTCCAGCTCAGACATTTGGAACCGGCCAGCTTCATCCAGGCGGTATGGCTTCAGCCCCTCCTCCGCCAACTCCTCCCGAAAGGCTTCAATGGTATCTTCTGTGTTTCCGTTGGTTATTGGCTTTGTCTCTTCTGTACCAAAGTCTTTCTTGTCCACTTCCTCCTCTAAATTGTCCTTCTCCCCATTGCTGGAGCTGGCCAAAGGCTGCGCTACCAGTGGAATCCATTTCCGACTGATGGTAATGGCTGCGGTATCCATGGATTCATGATCTGAAGGCTGGTCGGAAGCACTGCCCGCGGAGCTGTTTCCTTCGCTTCCTGCGTCGCCGCCTGTGGAGCCGCTTCCCTCGCTTCCTGCGTCGCCGCCTGTGGAGCTGTTTTCTTCGCTTCCAGAATCGCTATCCTCTCCTGCTCCTGAATGTCCTGCGTCAGCATCTTCACCCTGGGAATCGGCGCCAGGATTGCTTTCTAGTCCACGGTCATCTGCCCCTGCATTACCGTCTTTTATGGCATCGTCTTCCTTTGCTGTGTTATCGTCTTTATTTGCACTGTCACCATCGGTTGTGCTGTCGATGGTTCCACTGCCAGTTTCCTCTGATGGGCTCTGTCCTGCCTCATTCGAAGCTTTGTCTTCGGAAGTCTCCGGATCCAGCTTATCATTCTCCCAGGTATCTTTCTCTATTGTTGTATTTTCAGATGAACTTCCCAAGCTGCCGCCGGCACTGCTTCCTGCACTGCCGCCGCTTTCGGAATCCGGTCTACTGTTTTCTCCCTTAAGAATTTCACTTCCCTCTGATGCATTTCCTGTCCCAGATCCGCTGATAGAAATATCTCCAGCATTCTCCTTTTCCAGACTTACCTCTTTTCTCTCCGCTTTCTTTTGATCACGGCTCAGCTCCTTCATCTCTTTTAAGGTGATCTTTGCATCCTCCAGCTGCAGTTCTTCTCCTTCATAGCGGATACGCACATTGTACTGGCTGTCTTCATTTGCCGCGCTTCCCAGATTCAGCACCGCTACCTGCAACTCCTCAAACTTTGGTCCGCCCTTTTTCTTTGACGGCTTAGCGAATACGAAGTAGGACAAATCTTCCTCGTCCCCCACCTTTCCCTGGAGAACCAAGTGGTAGCCCTTGGTCTTGTCCTGTATTTCATCATATACCGCCACCACAGCTCTCAGATCCTCATAGCCCAGAAGACCTACGTCCAACTGCAGCTCCTCCAGATCCTCTTCCTCCTCCAGCCCTTCCAATACCTCCTGGATCGCCGCTTCCGGAAGATAGAGATAAGTGTCATCCTCTCCATCCAGGTAGTAGTCCAAACTGCTCCCTTTGGATGGTAAGTTATCACTATCTAAATGCACTGCGTCGGAACGAGATGCATCGGAAGGCGACGCGCTGGCGTAGGCATTGGCATAGCCCGCCAACCCTATCGCATTCAAACTGTCCGCCATGGTTCCGGTAAGTAAAGCCGCAGCCAGCACGGTGGCTAACTTCCGCTTCCACTGGACTCTGCCCAGGAAGTGGCGGAAACGATCCGTAACTGGTATAGTTCTGGCCCTGCGACTTCTTCCCCGTTCTTTTTCCTTCTGGTTCATTATTTTTTCTCCTCTCCCCCAATTAGTTCTTTTCGGTTTATCTCCTTTGTTCCTCTAAGTGGCTTAAATCATCTTTCTTCTTTGGATCGGCCCCTTCTCTCCTCTCCGCCTGGTCTAATGCGCTTTCCATCAGCTTTAACAGTTCCAAGGCGCTCCGGAAATAGCTGGACTGCTTCTCCTCCACCCACAGGATCTTCCCCTGCCAGGTGGCATTTTCCCGGTATTGAATCTGTACGGTAAAAGTCCCAAGATGGCCCTTCCCGGTGAATACTTCCTGTTTTCCCTCCACGTTCTATAACCCCTTCTCCTCTGCCCCACTTCTGTAGGGATACAACATTCACTATCCTTCATTCTTCTGGATACATCAGCCTCTATCTCCAGAGATAACCGACATCTCCCGGTCATCCGACAATGCCGCCAGAGCGCAGAAGCTCCCGCCCATAACCACCGGCAGCCCTGTCAGCAATAACTTTGGCGGCCTGGCAAAACATCCTGTTTCTGCCAGTAATGTCCTGGATTGCCTGTCTCAAATCGCAGTTCTTGTCCACAGCTTCCACTTAACTTCTCATACTGCTGGGTGATCCTAGATAGAATCGGCTCCACATCTTCCGGCTCCGCCCCTATCAGGAGAGCCAGATACTGACTCTGGCTGTAACGGGTATAGATATCCTCCCGTCTCAGCCCCTCCTGAATAGACTGACGCAACCACAGGGCGTGTTTATCTTTTTGCTTATATTGTATATTTTTCCTTTCTCGTCTTTCCCTCTGTCCTTTGCCTTCTTTGTTTCCTGTAGTTATCTCAATCACTTCTGCCGTTCCCTTCGTCCCTTCTCCATCGTTCTCCAAGGTGCACAACAGAAGGACTGCCTTTTTTCCATTCCGCACCAGCAGACTGCTGCAGTCCATAAAGCTAGGATAGCTGCAATAATATGCCCCTGGCTCTCTGTCCTTCTCCTGCAGATCTTCCCGTATCATTTCCAGGCTTTTCGTATACCCGAACAACTTCTCCTCCACCTTCCGTAACCATCCCATATCTCCCCTAAAGGGCGGTATGCCCAGACAGTCAGAGTAGAGTTGCGTTATCTCTTGATAACGTTGAAATACCTTCTCTTCCTGATTCATCGCCGCCAGGCACGCCAGCTGCTTTTCCTGGAACCGCTTCAGGGGATACCGCTGTACCGCGTGGGAATAAAGCTCATACATCTTCTGATAATCCCCCTCCCCGGCCAGGATCGGCTCCAACTGTTCTAATGCGGTTTCGTAAAGCTTACGGCAGCGCATCCGTTGGATTACCACCCAGGTCACATCAGAAAGCCGGGGAAGCAAGTCTCCCTGGTACAAGCCTACCGCCTCCAGAAGACAAGCTTTCTTCTCCTCTGGACCAATCTCAGGATCCTCAGCTCTCATCATCAGACGCCCCAATTCCTCCGCATCCACCTTTATCTGGCCGCTGCTCACATATCGGCACCAGCCGCCCTTCATGATGATGTCATCCCCTTCTGGAAACCCCATCTCCCGGATCTGGCGGCGCAGTCGGCAGACCATGTTATTCAAGTTATTATTCAAATCTACCCCTTGTCCACGATCATATAGATATTTCAACAACTCATCCTTCCTCATCCCCGTCTCCCGGGAAAGTAGCAGAAGGATGAGAAGGTGGATAGATTTGGAAAAGCGCTGTCTCTCGAAAGAAATTGGGATATGGTCGCATTCCATAGAAAAATCGCCCAGCATGTTTATCTGCAGGACGTGATCTTCTTGCTTTGGAATCTGATTCATTCGCTCACCTCATGGGATAGTACGGAAACAAGGATCTCCTTGCTCCTATCAACTCTTACTCGAAACCTTATATCGTTCTACAAAAATCCCTGTATAATTTTTTTAGGAAGCGGGGCATAAAGTAGACTTTATACCCCGCCTGTGTTATAATGCATATATTAGCAAATTCAGCCATAAAAAATAATTTTTGGCATGATATATCGTCTTTTTATTCCATAATTTCCCTATATCGTTTCTGGAGCGCAATGTCTACCTTTTTCCCCACCTTTTAATTTTCGAAGTACATCAATATTGCTATTTAGCTGAGTCTTTTGTTTGTTGATTCATACGGACGGATACAAGATATTTCGTAAATTAAACCGGAAGGGTATCGTGTAGAAAGTAGAAATAGTCGTTGGATAGAAATAAACGAAGGGGAAGTTCTCAAGAAAATAGTTTATGCTTGGCTCTTGAGCCGTAAAGGCATCGGATTCGATACATAGGCGGTAAACATCCATGGTTTCCATGAGCGATTTATTTGCCAGGGCTTATTCCGCGGATACAGTATCTGAATTAAAAATAAGGATATTGATTTTCCTGTCCTATTCCAAGGTTCATTAATCATTAAACTGGACGCTGAATGTGGTAATGTGTAGCCGTGGCACAATAAAGGCTTCTATATTCACGAATCCACTTCATCCGGCTAAGTCAGGTAACTTCCACAGAAGCGATGGCAGCCAATTCCAGAGGTGATCTTGGAAAGGCAGTAGTCAATAAGGAAACATTGCAAAACTTATGACTTACGCCAGGTAAACAGAAAAATAGCAAATGCTATACAAAAGTTTTACAGACCCCAAGTACCGTATTTTGATGGCTGTCAAGGCAACGATCTTAAGAAGTTTGGGGACATGTCACAAATAAGCGTTTATGCAGGTTTTCCAGTTACGGAAAATCTGCGTAAATGAGCCTTCTATACAAGAAGGCATTGCTTGCGGCTCTGTTATGATATTTGTAAAAGGCATTTCTTATGGTTTACTATGTTGAATCTATGTTGGAAATTAGTTATAATTGATGTGGGAGGTGTAAATAGCATTATGGAAATTAGAGTTTTGAGCTACTTTCTGATGGTTGCCAGAGAAGAAAATATTACAAAGGCCGCAGCGCTATTACATCTTACACAGCCAACACTTTCCCGGCAGCTCATGCAGCTTGAA
>CATJIO010000128.1 GCA_949740725.1 uncultured Lachnospiraceae bacterium
CCATCACTAACTACCATTCTCCCAGCAGCATAGGAACTTCCTGGAACAAAGGCGTCTACACTATCTAATCCTACTCCAGCCGGCCCTTGGGGACCGGTTGGGCCTGTTGCTCCCGCTGGCCCCATTGGCCCCATTGGCCCAGTTGGGCCGACTGCTCCCGCTGGCCCCATTGGTCCAGTTGGTCCTGCCGCTGTCACCAGAGCAAAGTCGGATGAGCTTCCGGGACTACCAGTTGGGTTATCTCTTACTACCTGATATAAATTTCCATCACTAACTACCATTCTCCCAGCAGCATAGGAACTTCCTGGAACAAAGGCGTCTACACTATCCAATCCTACTCCAGCCGGCCCTTGGGGACCAGTTGGGCCTGTTGCTCCCACAGGCCCCTGTGGGCCAGTGGGTCCCTCTGCTCCTGTGGCTCCTACGGGGCCAGTAGGACCTGTTGGGCCTAGTGATCCTTGGGCTCCGGCTGCTCCCTGGGATCCTGCCGGTCCCACGGGCCCCTGCGGCCCAGTGGGTCCCACTGCTCCTGCCGCCCCTACAGGTCCCTGTGGGCCTGCCGGACCCTGGGGTCCCATAGGCCCTTGTACCCCTCTGGGACCTGGAGGACCAGGATATCCAATGGGGCCCTGAGGCCCCTGCGGTCCCCTGGAACCTCTGCAACAGCAGAATCCGCTGCACGGATCCTGGCACATTCCACAATCCTCTTCGGCCGGAGAGCTGAAATTTTCGTCTTGTTCCAAATCATTCCTATCTCCACAATTCCAATGATCCCTGCAATCATATCTATTTAATTCATACGGAAACATAATATCCTCCTTGCAGATAATAAAGTCGCCATACATTCCATAATTCTTTCCTAATATGCCATCAAGAGACAAATATCTGAAAACTCTTCTTCAAATGCTTGGCTTATTATATCTTATGTCCCATAATGGATTTGTTTCCTGGCAACCTTACATGGAAAACGAACAATTTTTATTCGTTTCGGGAAATCTACTGAAACTGCAGAAAATTGATTGATCCGACACATTTCGCAAACTAACGATAAGCGATGTCATGTAGAAATAGTTATTAGAATAGAAATAAAGGAATTGGTGAAGTTTTCAAAAAGTAGTTTATGCGTGACTCTTTCGGAGATCACTTTTGCCTCTTGAGCCGCAAAGGTATAGGATTCAATGAATAGACAGTATACATCCATGTTTTCCCTGAGTGATTAATTTGCCAAGGCTGATTCCTCGGATACAGTATCTGAATTAAAAATAGGGGCATTGATTTTCCACTATCCAAGGTTCATTAAACTGGACTCTAAATGTCCATAATGTATCGTCATGACGCAATAAAGGCTCCTATTTCACGAATCCACTTCATCCGGCTAAACCAGGTAACATCCACTGAAGCGATGGCAGCCAATTCCAGAGGGGAACTTGGGAATACTGATCTCTGTTTATCTAAAGGAGGAACACAGGCAACGCCTGAGATCCTACCTGCCATGGGCGTTACCCCCTGCCGATTTGCGTCCACGCCATAAGTCAACCAGCGGCTCAATCATCAAGCGATTCCGGAATAAAGCAAACAATATCAGATGAGGATATGGCAAATATTTTTTGAAAAATGCAAAATATACTTGACATTTTGCAATGTAAGATATATATTACATTATGTAAGGTACATTTCTTTAACGGAAGGAGGACAGGATGAAAGAGAACCAGAGGAAAAACTTAAAGATGAAAGCGGCAAGAGCCTTAAAGGGCCTGTCTCAGGAGGACTTAGGGAAGGCGGTGGGAGTAACCCGACAGACCATTGGGATGATCGAGGCAGGAGATTACAATCCCTCGCTAAATCTGTGCATTGCCATTTGCAGGACTCTGGGACAGACGTTGGACGGATTGTTTTGGGAGGAGGGGGAGGGGTGAGCTTTAAGGAGAACGTTACAGGAAAAATGAATCATGCCAGGAAAGGATAGAGGGATAATTATGGATGAACGGATTAAGCAAGGATACCATAAAATTTACAGTGAAATGTTTACGATTATACTTTTTTTAGCTGCAGGCTCAGTGATCGTCAATGTGGCGTTTTTTCACAGGAATATAACGCAGCTCTGGTTTGAATATGTGATTCTGATTGGGAGCCCGATTTATCGATTGGTCCGCATCCGAATGTTGGAGATCGCGGACGCTCCGGCAGCTGGGTGGAAACGGGTATTTCGTATCCGGATGATCGCCGTTGTGATGGTGATTGGGGTGATGTTTCTTTTGATGTCCTATGCTCAGCATGGGAAGGTGAACTTCCCAGCGCTTTTTGGATTTTTGATTCCCTTTTTGGTTTTATTCTGCCTGAGTGCGTTTTTAACGAAAGCGCTGCAGGATTCCTGGAAGCGGAGACAAGAAAAAAAGTATGGGGACGAGGAATAAGATGGATGGGCGGTTAAAGGCTGCCGGATGCGGTTCCGGCAGTCTTTATTTTCCATCTTCGAGCCAAGTTGATAAATTATATATGACACTTATATATCCGAATCACTAACAAAAATACCACAATGATTGACCTTTATGGGGGGATTGGAAAATTTATCTCCCATAAGGCTACTCCCCTAATAATATCTGACATTATGAAGCAGTTCTTTAAAAAGCTCCTGTAAAACATTCGTTTTTCTATCGATTGCTAAAATCGATAGGCACTTTTACGCGGACTATACATTTTGCATAAAAAAAACGATGAAAAACAGTGAAAAATCACGGTGAAATAGTAGTTGAAAATAGAAAAAAAGTGTGATACTATAAAACTACAAAAACAATCGATTGCAAAAACTAAGAGAAGATTTTTAGTTTCATGGTTACTTGGCAGCTGACAAATCAGCTGCTTCTCTAAAAAAAGAAAAAACAATCGATTGCGAATGGGAAAAAGAAATAAACGAGAAAAGAAGATGGAGGAGAAGAAAATGATGCGAGTTCCCTATGAAACGATGGTAAAGGAATTTCAGAGAGTATTGGTGAAGAAAGGATTTAGCGAGGAGCGGGCCAGTGCGGCGGCGGAAATCTTTGCCCAGAACAGTCTGGCGGGGGTGTATTCTCACGGGTTAAACCGCTTCCCCAGGGTGGTGGAATACCTGGAAAAGGGGGAGATAGACCCGGAGATTGCAGCGACCGTTGAGTTAAAGCTGGGAGCCATGGAACGATGGAACGGGCACCGGGGATTCGGCCCTTTAAATGCGAAGCTGGCTATGGATCGGGCCTGTGAGCTGGCAAAGGAATACGGCATTGGCATCGTTGCATTGGGAAATAACAATCATTGGATGCGAGGCGGCAGCTACGGCTTCCAGGCAGCAAGCCGGGGGTGCATCGGAAGCTGCTGGTCCCACACCTGCCCCAATATGCCTGCATGGGGAGGTAAGGACCGGAAGATTGGAAATAACCCCATTATTTTCGCGGTTCCCAGAAGCAATGGACAGCACGTGGTAATCGATTGCGCAGTGTCCCAGTTCTCTTATGGCAAGATTGAGGACTGTAAGTTAAAAGGATTGCAGCTGCCTGTTCCCGGCGGATACGATACCAAGGGCGAGCTGACCACGGATCCGGCGGAGATCGAGAAGACATGGCGGGTGCTTCCCATGGGCTACTGGAAGGGAAGCGGTATCTCCATCGCCCTGGATTTGATTGCCACCGTCCTTACAAACGGAAATTCAGTACATACCATTGGTACTTTTGGAGACGAGGTAGGGCTGACCCAGATCATGATTGCCATTGACCCGTCAAAGGCCAACAGCACAGAGCTCACTGACAAGATCGTGGATGATATTATTGAGGATATCAAGTCTTCAGAACCGGTGAAGGAGGGGGGAGCAGTCCTTTATCCCGGTGAGCCGGAGACCATTACCATCCAGGACAATTTGGCAAATGGCATCCCGGTGATCGAAGAGAAGTGGAATCAGGTTCTGGCCATGTAGGAAGGGGAGATTTCAAATGAAACAGATATTAACATTCTTTTTGGCGGCGGCAGTAGCCGCCTTTAGCCTGACCGGATGCGCTTCTTCATCATCAGAGGACGGGGCGCCTAAGCCGGAGTTAAATATTATTGTGGCCCATAACCAGACTTCTTTAGAGAATCCCTACACCAAGGCAGCCATTAAGTTTAAGGAGGCATTAGAGGAGGTATCCGGCGGGCGGGCTACCGCCACGCTTCACCACGGGACCCTGGGAGAGAATGAGTCGGAGCTGGTGGAGAAGCTGGAAATGGGGGCGATCCACCTCACTGTGGCCTCCCCTGGCTTTATGACTCTTTTAGGAGTCAAGGAGATTGACATGTTTTCCCTTTTATACTTGTTTGACAGCTTCGAACACTGGGAAGCTAGTGTAGATGGCCAGTTCGGACAGGAGATGCGGGAGCTTCTGGCAGAGAAGACCAATGACCGCTTCCGGGTTATGGGGTATTGGACCTCCTCGGTGCGGGACTATTATGGAAAGAAGCCGGTGACTTCGCCAGCAGATTTAAAGGGAATGACTATTCGTACCCAGAGTACCCCGGTGGTGCAGCAGTTTTTTAAGGAATGCGGCGCCATCCCCACCTCAGTGGCCTGGGGAGAGCTTTACCAGGCGCTGAGCCAGGGGGTGGTGGATTCGGCGGAAAACGACTATACCAGCTTCCGCTTAAAGGAGCACCATAAGACGGATAATGGACATTTTATTAGCGAGACCCACCATGATTATACCACCCGATTGTTTTTAACCACTGGACAGTTTTACCATGCATTAACAGAGGAACAGCGAGGCTGGTTTGACGAGGCCTGCCGGATTGCCACGGAAGAGGATCGCAAGGTGACCTATGAAATGTTTGAGGAATCTAAGGAGAAGGTTATCCAGGATGGGGCGGAAGTGACAGATTTTGATGATATGGACATTGATGCCTTTAAGGCTATCGCCATCCCGATTCAGGATGCATTTGCAGCAGAAAATCAGATGGAAACATATCTGGAAATGATACGGGCTGAGGGAAAGAAATGAGAGGGACTGTGATGAAAAAAGCGTTGGGTTATCTGCAGAAGGTGCAGATCGCAGTGGGAGGCGTATTTTTGAGCATCTTTTTAAGCAGTGTGGTGATACAGATGGGATGTCGCTATGCAGGAATCGCAGCGATCTGGACAGAGGATGTTTCCATGTATGCGTTTATCTGGGCCGCTTTTATGGGGGCGGGGGCCATGGTATATGAGCAGCGGCATTTTGCTTTTACCTCTATCAGTGACATGATGAAGAACGAGACGGCAAAGCAGGTGTTGAATCTGGGCATTGCCCTGGTGATGCTGGTATTTTCCCTGCTGATGTTTTACTACGGATGCAAGATTACCAGGCAGTTCTGGAACTACCGCTGGGTGAGCATTCCGGATTTTAAGAGGGGGCCCACCTGGCTGTGCATTCCGGTGTGCGGCGCTACCTCTGCCCTGTATCTCATCGGGCAAATTGGGGAAGACATTCAGAATCTTCGGAAGGGGGGCAGGTAATTATGCAGGTATTGTTAATAGTAGTATTTATCACTTTTGTGGCCCTTGGAGTGCCTATCTCCTTTGCCTTGGGTTTTGTGTCCTTTGCAGGTATCGCGGCACTGCCCATTATTCCCAACAGCGTTGTATTTACGAAAATGTTTAACGGATTAAACAGTTTTACCCTTCTAGCGGTTCCGCTGTTTATCCTGGCAGCGAACCTGATGAATGAAGGCTCTATCTCAGACCGGCTCATCGATGTCTGTACAGCCTCTGTGGGGCATGTACGTGGCGGACTGGCTCATGCCAATATCCTGGTATCCATGATTTTCGCAGGAATTTCCGGATCCTCTCAGGCGGATACAGCTGGCATCGGCAAGATCCTGATCCCAGCTATGGAGAAGCAGGGCTATGATAAGGAAACCGCGGTAGGTGTGACAGCCGCCTCCTCCACGCTGGGTTCCATTATCCCCCCCAGCATTACCATGGTAGTGTACGCGGGGATAGCTAACGTGGGCACAGGCGCATTGTTTATGACTGGACTGCTTCCCGGAATCATGCTTGGTCTGGCAATGATGGCAGTGGTGGTGATGTACTCAAGGAAAAAGAACTTTCCCAAGGGAGAGAAGATTCCTGCAAGGGAAGTGATGAAGCAGGTTTGGAGTTCTCTTCCGGCCCTAATGACCCCCATTATCCTTATTGGCGGAATTGTGACTGGATGGTTTACTCCAACAGAGTCTGCTGCAGTGGCCTGCGTCTATGCGCTGATTATCGGTATCTTCTTCTATCATACTATTAAGGTAAAAAATCTGCCAAAGATTCTGATTGAGACCATGAAGCTGTCCTCTCTTTCCCTGTTTGCCCTGGCCACAGCAAATGCCCTGGGCGAGCTGTTGAGCTACTATCAGCTGAATGAGGCGGTACAGGGATTTTTCGTGGGAATGCCTGGGGGACGTATCGTATTTTTAGCGGTTGTGGTATTGTTTTTCATGTTTGTGGGGACGTTTATGGATGCGGTTCCGGCCATGATCCTGTTCGTGCCCATTGTTCTTCCCTCGGCGGTAGCCCTGGGGATCAGCCCCATTATCCTGGGACTGATTGTGGTGGTAACCTTAGCCCTGGGGCTGGTTACGCCTCCATACGGCCTGTGCCTTCTTCTGGCAGGCTCTATCAGTGGGATTACCATCGAGGAATCCTTTAAAGGGGTATTGCCCTACTTCCTTTCCTCAGTGGCTGTCCTGGTGCTGATGATTGTATTCGCCGATGCATTTTTGGCCATTCCTACAGCGCTGTTCCCCAATTTATTCTGATGTAGTGTCTGCGTGATCTGGAAATCGTGAAAAATTGAAAAAATTGAAGTAAATGGAAATCCTCCTTCGTTTTACAAAACAGAAGGAGGGTTTTTTTATGAACCAGGAAGGACAGAAGAAGGATCAGAAGGAAAGCTTATTGGATAAAATCAGAAGAGAAGCCAGAGAGGGCGCAGGAGAAGATAAAGAAGGGAAAACAGAGGGAGAAGAGAAGGCGGCAGAAGAGCCTTTGCGCATCAGCCATGAGTCAGAGGAGGAATTTGATCGTCGTCTGAACCAGCTGATGGCTCCAGACCCAGAGGGGACGAAGAAAAAGGGGAAAAAGTCCGGGACAGTTAAGGCGAAGTGGAGCCGGAAGCGGAAGATCCTCACTGCTTTTGGGGTTGTGCTGGCAGTGGCGATAGTGGGAAAGCTGGTATTTTTTCCCGGCGGAGAGAGCAAGCCCATGGTGGCGGTTCAGCCTTTGGAAAAGGGAGCTGTGCAGGACCGTCTCACCGTCACCGGCCCCATCTCTGGCACCGACAGCGTGGACGTGGTGTCGAATCTCCACGCGGAGGTATTGGAGCTGAAGGTAAAGGAAGGGGAGCGGGTGGAGAAGGATCAGCTATTAGCCATTGTGGACAGCAGCGACCTGGAAAAGGAAGTGGAGATTGCCCAGAATGCCTACGACTTAGCTGTGGTGACTAGGAAGGAGAAGCAGAAGGAGGCGGAAGCCGGTTTTGCCAAGGCTATGCAGGACTGCCAGGCGGCGAAGAATGCCCTGGACCGAACCGCGATTCTGGTGCAGGCGGGAGACGAGCCGGCGGTGAATCTAGAGCAGGCCAGGAATACATATGCGGATGCTGTGCGCCAGGTGAATTCCTTCACTTTGGTTGATGGGAATCCGGTGGCAGACGAGTCCTATGACCTTCAGATTAAAAATGCGGAATTCGAGCTGGAGCAGAAGCGTGAAGCATTAGACAGCGCCCAGATCAAAAGTCCCATTGCTGGGACAGTAGTCCGGGTAAATACCAAGGTGGGCCAGTTTGCTGACAAGCCGGAGAATGAAAAGCCGATGTTCATCATCGAAAATCTGGATCAGCTGGAGCTGGAGATTAAGATCAGCGAGTACTCTATCGGCAAGGTGGAGCTGGGACAGCCGGTGACCATCCAGGCGGATATCTTAAATGGCGATACCGTAAACGGTGTGGTATCCTCCATCTCCCCTACCGGAGAGGAAAAGGGCGGCGGCTCTACGGAACGCGTTATCCCCACCACTATCTCCATCACCGATGAGAATACCGGGCTTATCGCCGGGATCACCGCCCGGGCAGAGATTATCCTGGAGGAAGCCGAGGACGCATTCGTGGTACCGGCATCTGCCATTCTTCAGAAGGAGGACGGTACACTGTGCATTCAAAAAATAGAAAATCAGCTTATCCATTGGATTTCCGTTGAGACCGGCGTGGAAGGTGACATTACCATGGAAGTGATTCCCTTGGATGAGGCAAGTTTATCGGAAGGGGACACCATTGTAATTACTGCTTCCGCGATGTATGCCGATGGGATGGAGGTCATTCCCAATTCATTTTAATTTGTCTGCAGACTTTCCAATCACCCAGTGAAACCATAGAGAGGACAGAGAGAAATGAAACTAGGGAATGATAAAGGGTTATTTCGAAAACAGGGGAGCGCCCTTCCCCCATATATGACTGAGAATGTGAGCCAGGATTTAATCCGCCTGGAAAATCTGGTCAAGATCTATGACACCGGAGCCATCAAGGTGCTGGGTTTAAAAAAGATTAATCTGACTATCCGCCGGGGGGACTTTGTCTCTATCATGGGACAGTCGGGATCCGGCAAGTCCACCTTGATGAATATCCTGGGGTGCCTGGATCGGCCCACCATGGGGCACTATTATCTGGACGGGATTGATACCGCGGAGCTTACGCCAAATCAGCTCTCTGAGGTGCGGAACCGGAAGATCGGTTTTGTCTTCCAGTCCTTTAACCTGATCCCCCGCACCTCGGCGCTGAAAAATGTGGAGCTGCCTATGACCTATGCCCATAAGCTGTCCAAAAAGGAGCGGCAGGAGCGGGCGCTAGAGCTTTTGGAGCGGGTAGGCCTTGGGAAGCGGTATGAGCACATGCCCAATGAGCTTTCCGGTGGCCAGCGGCAGCGGGTGGCTATTGCCAGGGCCCTGGCCAATGAGCCGCCTCTGATTCTGGCCGATGAACCTACCGGAAACCTAGACACCGCCTCCTCGGTGGAGATCATGGAGCTGTTTGGGGAGCTTCACAAGGAAGGGGCCACCGTGGTGGTGGTAACCCACGAGGAGGACATCGCCGCTTTTACCGAGCGGGTCATCCGATTCCGGGACGGTCAGATTATCAGCGATGTGCGGAAGGGAGAGAAGGAAGATGCTGATTGAAAATATGTCCATGGCCTTTTTGGCCATCCGGGCCAATAAGATGCGTTCCATCTTAACCATGCTGGGCATTGTCATTGGCATCGGTTCAGTGATCGCCATTGTGTCCGTGGGCGACACGATGCGGAGCATGTTTGCCGGCCTTTACGAGGACATCGGCGTCACCCAGGGCTACTGCCAGGTGCGCAGCTGGATGGTGGATGACTGGCGGCAGAGTGATTACTTTACCTTAGATGAGATGGAGCGGGTAAAGGAGGTATTTGGCGATGAGATCGCCTACATTGACAGTGCAGCCAGCTTTTCCGGCGACGCGGTATATGGAAGAAATACGGTTCGTTTCACCCTTGAGGGAATTGATTATAATTATCAGGATGTGCAACCGGTCAACATCATTTACGGCCGGTATTTGAACCAGGGCGATATCCTGGGGAGAAAGAAAAACGCGGTGATTGATGTAAAAAGCGCCATGAAGATGTTCGGCACGGAAAATGCGGTGGGCCTGTCCTTCCGCATGACCGTTTACGGGGAGGTGCAGGATTACACGGTGGTGGGGGTATACCGAAAGGATATGAGCCCTTTCCAGGCCATGATGCTGGGGGCAAATGAGGGGGGAGGATCCGCCTACATCCCCTACACGATCTTAGTCTGGCCCAATGATTATTTTATGTATCTCCATCTATTTGCATCAGAGGATGTAGATTTGGCTGATTTTTATACCCGTTTTACCAACTATATTGCGAAAACTAAGGGAAGGACTCCAGAGCAGATCTATGTTCAGACAGCAATCGAGCAGATGGACTCAGTGGATCAGATGATGGGCGGCCTGGCGGCTGCCGTGGGCGGGATCGCCGCCATCTCCCTGGTGGTAGGGGGCATTGGAATTATGAATATCATGCTTGTATCAGTGACTGAGCGAACCAGGGAAATCGGTATTCGGAAGGCCCTGGGAGCGAAAACCCGCGATGTGCTGATTCAGTTTTTAACGGAGTCCGCCACACTCTCCGCCATGGGTGGGATCATCGGCATCCTGATCGGAAGCGGCCTGGTTTCCTTAGGGGGCCTGCTTCTGGGAGTGCCAGTGGTGATTAAGCCTTTAGTGGTACTTTTGGCCGTGGGCTTTTCCGCCATGGTAGGAATCTTCTTCGGCATCTATCCCGCATCTAAGGCAGCTAAGGCGGATCCGATTGATGCGTTGCGCTATGAATAAAAGGGAACTGCTCTGAACAAGTGTAAATCAATGGAGCCATTGCAAAGTAGATGAGTAATCGTCTATGGAGTAATGGCTCCATATTTGATTCTGCGGCATCTTTTTGTCGCGGCATCGTCCACTTGCTATTTACCAATGCCTGTGGTAAGCTATGAATATCTATGGCGCAGGCCAGCCCTTACCGGGCGATCCCTGCAGATGAGAGGAGTGGCGGAGGGATGGCGCGTTTACAGGATGATTTTTTTCACCGGGACTGCCTGGTGGTGGCTCCGGATCTGGTAGGAAAACTCCTGGTCAGGAGGCTTCCCGATGGCAGCGAGCTGCGGCTGAGGATATCTGAGACCGAGGCTTACCGGGGCGAGGCGGATACAGCCTGCCATGCCCATAAGGGCAGGACGAGACGGACGGAGATCCTTTATGGGAAGGCGGGGCAGATGTATGTCTATCTCTGTTATGGGATCCATTGGCTGTTGAATTTTGTCACCGGGGAGGAGGAAGAGCCCCAGGCAGTATTGATCCGGGCCTGCGTGAATCAAAATGGGCCGGGAAAGCTGACGAAATATCTTCAGGTTAACGGGGCTTTTCACAATACTTCGGTCTATACCCAGAAGGAGTTGTGGGTGGAGGATGACGGAAAGCGGTATGAGATTATCCAGGATGTCCGGGTGGGAATTGGCTACGCGGCTCAGGCAGATCAAGATCGATTATGGCGGTTTAAAATGGGAAAGGAACTTACATGAGTCAGGGAAATAATGGAGATAATGGAAGCCAGGACAATGCTGCGGCACATGGACAGGATAGAACCTGTGGAGGCGGAAAAGCTTATGGAAAGCCAGGCACCCAGGTTATGCAGGTGGGGATAAACGGCGGCGCGGGCGCAGGGAAAAGCCGTGTGCTGGACTGGCTGAGAGAACATCACCATGCCTGTATTATCCGCACAGACGATGTGGCGAAAGCGCTGATGGAGCCGGGCAAGGAGGGCTATGAGCGGGTTGTCCGGGCCTTTGGGACCTGGCTTTTGGAGGAGGATGGCCGGATCAACCGCCCTGCCCTGGCGCGGCGGATTTTCAGCGATCAGGAGGCGAAGGAGACCGTTAACCGGCTCACCCACCCTTTAGTGTGGGCAGAGACCAAGGAGGAGATAGAGCGGGCCAGAGAGGCAGGCTTTAGGCTAATTGCGGTGGAATCGGCCCTTTTCGATGGTTCAGCCCTGGAATTCCTGGATGAAATCTGGCTGGTGGATGCGCCGGATGAGGTGCGTATCCAGAGGATGATGGAGAGCCGGGGCTACAGCCGCCACCGGTGCGAGGCTATGCTGGCCAGCCAGCCAGATAGGGAAACTTATCGGGCTTTGACCTCCCGGATCATTGATAATGGGGGGAGCTGGGAGGAGACCCAGGAGGAACTAGAGAAGATTTTTTGTGATTTTCAGTTGAATCCCAGAGGATTTTAGGATACAATCCTAAGGGAATGAGAAAGAAAAGGGAAAAGGAATAGAGATTCAGGATGAGATTAGTTAGTATTGCAAGCGGAAGTAGCGGAAACTGCATCTATGTGGGAACGGACAGCACCCACATCTTGATCGATGCGGGCATCAGCAATAAGCGGATCGAGCAGGGACTAAAAGATATTGGATTAAAGGGCGGGGAGCTGGACGGGATCTTCATCACCCATGAACACTCGGATCACATTAAGGGGCTGGGAGTGCTGGCGAAGAAGCACCCGGTTCCCATTTTTGGGACAAAGGAGACGTTAGAGGAGGTTTCGCAAAAGGCCTCTCTGGGAGAATATCCCAAGGAGCTGCTAATCCCGGTACTCCCGGATGTGGATGTACAGGTGGGGGATTTGACGGTGAAGCCTTTCCGCATTGATCACGATGCGGCGAACCCGGTGGCCTACCGGGTGCAGAATGGAAGAAAGTCGGTGGCGGCAGCCACGGATATGGGACATTTTGACCAGTACATTATCGACCATCTTTTAGGCCTTGACGCCATACTTTTGGAGTCCAACCACGATGTGCGGATGCTGGAGACCGGGCCTTATCCTTACTATTTAAAGAGAAGGATTTTAGGGGAACATGGCCATCTGTCTAATGAGACCTGCGGCCGATTATTAAATCACATCCTTCACGACAATTTAAAACATATTTTCTTAGGGCATTTAAGCGAGAAGAATAATTACGAGGAGCTGGCCTATGAGACGGTCCGCTTAGAGATCAGCCAGGGGGAGACGCCTTATGGGGCCAATGACTTCCCCATTGATGTGGCCGGGAGGAACCGGATGTCGGAGATCGTGACGGTGTAGAGGGAGGCAGCGCCAAAATAGGCAAAATGATCGCGTTGTAAGTTTTGCAAGCGCCTTGTTGGCTGATAGTAATAGAGCACATGGCAGAGAAAAGGAGATCAAGGAATGAACAAGATTATTATTACTGTTGTAGGAAAGGATACTGTGGGCATTATTGCCAGAGTGTGTACCTATCTGGCGGAGAATGGGGTGAATATTCTGGATATTTCCCAGACCATTGTACAGGATTACTTTAATATGATGATGATTGCCGATATCGCTGGGGCGAAGCAGCCCTTTGAGAGAGTAGCGGCGGACTTAGATCTGGTGGGGAAGGAAATCGGCGTGATGGTCAAGTGCCAGAGGGAGGAAATTTTCACCAGTATGCACCGCATTTAAGGGCAGGAGGAGCGATAAGGGATGATTAATATCTATGAGGTCAATGAGACCAATAACATGATTCAACACGAAAATCTGGATGTACGCACCATCACCATGGGAATCAGCCTGTTAGACTGCGCCTGTTCCGATTTAGCCCAGGTGAAGGACCGGATTTACCAGAAAATCACCACGACGGCGAAGGATCTGGTTTCCACCGGGGAGGCTATTGAGAGGGATTTTGGTATTCCCATCGTCAACAAGCGGATTTCCGTTACCCCCATTGCTCTGGTGGGCCAGGCAGCCTGTCAGGGGCCGGAGGATTTCGTTTCCATTGCCGGTGTCCTAGATCAGGCGGCGAAGGAGGTAGGAGTGAATTTTATCGGCGGCTACTCTGCGCTGGTTAGCAAGGGGATGACCAGGGCAGATGAGCATTTGATCCGTTCCATCCCCCAGGCCTTGGCGCAGACAGAGAGGGTCTGTAGCTCAGTGAATGTGGGCTCAACCAAGACGGGTCTGAATATGGACGGGGTAAAGCTGATGGGCCAGATGGTCAAGGAGACGGCAGAGGCCACCAGGGAGCGGGATTCCCTGGGCTGCGCCAAGCTGGTGATCTTCTGCAATGCCCCGGATGACAATCCCTTTATGGCCGGGGCATTCCACGGCGTCACTGAGGCGGACGCGGTGATCCATGTGGGCGTCAGCGGGCCGGGGGTGGTGAAGGTGGCTCTGGAGAAGGCACGGGGGGAAAATTTTGAAGTTCTCTGCGAGACCATTAAGAAGACCGCCTTTAAGATCACCCGTGTAGGTCAGCTGGTGGCCCAGGAGGCTTCCCGCCGCCTTAAAGTGCCTTTCGGCATTATTGATCTGTCCCTGGCTCCTACGCCGGCAGTGGGGGACAGTGTGGCAGAGATCCTGGAGGAGATTGGGCTGGAGCGGGTGGGGGCCCCGGGCACCACGGCGGCTCTTGCCATGTTAAATGACCAGGTGAAGAAGGGAGGTGTCATGGCCTCCTCCTACGTGGGCGGCTTAAGCGGCGCGTTTATCCCGGTGAGCGAGGATCAGGGGATGATCGATGCGGTAAATGTCCATGCCCTGACCTTGGAAAAGCTGGAGGCGATGACCTGTGTCTGTTCTGTGGGACTGGATATGATCGCCATTCCCGGGGATACCTCCGCCTCCACCATTGCGGGTATTATCGCCGACGAGGCAGCTATCGGCATGGTGAACCAAAAGACCACGGCAGTCCGGCTGATCCCGGTAATTGGCAAAGGGGTAGGGGAGACGGCGGAGTTCGGCGGCCTGTTAGGCTATGCGCCAGTGATGCCGGTGAACCCTTTCTCCTGCGAGAAATTTGTCTCCAGAGGGGGACGGATCCCCGCCCCCATACACAGCTTTAAAAATTAATCGGAGGGCGGATATGAAGTTATATTTAATTCGCCATGGACGTCAGTGCAGTAAATTGTGCAATGTGGATGTGGATATTTCCGAGGCTGGCTATCATCAGTCGATCCTTTTAGGCCAACGCATGGCAGAAGAGGGGATCCAGATTATCTTTTCCAGCGGTTTAAAGCGGGCTATCCAGACCGCGCAGATCGCGAATTATTACTGGAACGCAGAGCATTTTATGTACCCGGAGCTGCGGGAGATTTCTTACGGAGAGCTGGAGGGCTTAAGCGATGAGGAAATCCAGTTGAAATATGGGGAGTTTCTGGCACAGCAGAATAAGATGGAATACGATCTTCCTTTCCCCGGGGGAGAGTGCGCCGGGGACGTGGTGCGGCGGGTCATTCCGGTATTCCGCCAGATTTTAGAAAGTCAATATGAGAAAGTGGCCATTGTCACCCACGGCGGGGTGATTCGTTGCATGGTGGCCCACTATCTGGGCATGGATCTGGTGAATTGGCGCCTTATGGGGACGGATCTGGAAAACGGCAGTATCACTGAGCTGGAATACCACCCGGATACCCGGCTAATCACCTTGGAGCGGTTTAATGATTATGCCCATCTTACCGCTCACCCGGAGCTGTTGCGCAGCGCATGGGTGGAATAAGGGGGAAGCGGGAATGGATTCCGACGGAAAAGGATGGAACTATGGAAGCAAAGGAAAAGGAACGTCTTAAGGGGCTGTGGGAGGAATATCTGGATGAAGCGCTGCTGCAGATGCTTTTTCGCGGCCCCAGGGAAAAGGAGCGCCTGATTAAAGCCAAGGCACGTCCGCTTCTTCTGGGAGACCGGTTGGTTTTCCAGGTGGAGGAGCAGGCGGGAAGCCAGGTTTTCCACAAAAATCTCACTAAATCAGAGGCGGAGGAGTACTTTACCCAGTTGATGGAAGGGCAGTTTGGCCAATGTGAAATCCAGTCAGAAAAGGGCTGGGCCCAGGCACTCTCCAGCAAAAGGGGGACCGTGACCATAAAGAGAAAACAGGTTCAGGGGAAAATTCGGGAAAGCTCCCCAGAGAGCTGCCGCCGTCTTTCCCACAACCGAAAGAAAACTTATCTCTTGGAGGAGGGAATTCCTATACCCTTCCTGGTGGATTTAGGGGTGATGACCAGAGAGGGAAAAATCGTCCACGCAAAGTATGACAAGTTTCGCCAGATTAACCGCTTTCTGGAATTTATCGACGATATTCTTCCCCACCTGTCCAGGGAGAGGGAGAACATCATTATCGATTTTGGCTGCGGAAAGTCTTACCTGACCTTTGCCATGTACTATTTTCTGAAGGAGCAGAAGGGCTATCCGATTCGGATCATTGGCCTGGACTTAAAGGAGGAGGTTATCCAACATTGCAATGAACTGGCACAGCGCTATCAGTTTCATCAACTGAAATTCTATCCCGGGGATATCGCCTCCTTTGAAGGTGTTTCCCAGGTGGACATGGTCGTCACTCTCCACGCCTGTGACACGGCCACGGATTACGCCCTGGCCAAGGCGGTGAATTGGGGCGCCAGGGTTATTCTCTCTGTCCCCTGCTGCCAGCACCAGTGGAACCAGCAGATGGACAATGATCTCATGAAGCCTATCCTCCAGTATGGCCTGTTGAAGGAGCGGATCGCCGCCCTTTATACAGATGGAGTCCGGGCTGAGATTCTGGAGCATTGTGGTTACCGCACCCAAATCCTGGAATTTATTGACATGGAGCACACACCGAAAAATATTTTGATCCGGGCAGTGAAGCAGGGAAGATCGAAGGATAATCTGAGGCAGATTCAGGAACTTTTGGAGTTTTGGAAGGTGGAGCCGGAGCTGGCAAAGCTTCTTCAGTAAAATTTTCCTAAGGGATTGATTTTCCGCTGTTTTCGTAATATAATCTAAGAAACAGATCACTGCGCACCGGCTTTGTCCAGTTCCGGGAGCGTACATGACAGAAAGAAGGAATGAATATGAATGAAGATTGGATGAATCAAGTTTATCCACAGGGTCACCGTGTACAGGCGCCATCCATCACTATGGGCCAGTATACGTCCAAGACTTTTGGCTGGATGTTTGCCGGCCTTCTGACTACCTTTTTGGTTGCAGTATCTGGCTACGTGACCGGCTGGGTTTTCCTGGTGTACAGTATTCCCTACTGGCATTACATTTTGCTTGCCGCGGAGCTTGGGACAGTGGTATACATGAGCGCCAGAGTACAGCAGATGGGCGTAGGCGCCGCCAGGGCGCTGTTTCTGGTATACGCTGTGCTGAATGGCATCGTGTTTTCCGCCTACTTCCTGCTCTTTGAGCTGGGATCCATGGTGCTTGTTTTCGGTCTGACCTCCCTTTTCTTTGGAATCATGGCATTGATGGGACGGGTTTTGAATCTGGACTTTTCCAGGATGCGCCCCTTTATGACGGCAGGGCTTTTGTTCCTGGCCGGCTTCTGGCTTCTGTCTATGTTTATCGATTTAAGCCAGTTTGAGATGATCGCATGTACTCTGGGGATTTTCCTGTTCCTGGGTTACACTGCTTATGACACCCATAAGATTAAAGAGTATTATGCATACTACAGCCAGGACGGTGTGATGCTGGAAAAGGCAGCTGTCTTCTCTGCACTGGCATTATACCTTGACTTTATCAACTTGTTTGTCTATCTGCTGCGGGTTCTGGGCAGAAGAAGAAATTAAGATAACGGAAAAATATTTACAGCCGGCCAGGTCAGAGGATGACCATGGGCCGGCTGTATTCGTTCCATTTCGGGGCCATGCCTCCATATCGCTGCTCCATCAGGATATGGTAGATGTGAGAGCAAGAGACGTGCTGATGCCATAGGGATAAGGCATTTCCCTCCAGGATGTGTGGGGCGTCAGACGCCTTGGATACCAGGGGGATGGCACTGTGCTCCTTGAGGATGGTTAAAAGGGGAGCGGAGGAACGTCTCCAGCCCAGGAGCCTGGCATAGCCATAGTCCAGATTCCTGCGGCAGCGCGCCATATCCTCCCGACGGATATCCAAAAGGATGTGGAGAAGCCCACGGCTGATCCGGGTATAGGTGTACTGCTTTGTTTTTAAGGCCATAATCCGCTGGGAGAAGGACTGAGGAATAAGGGCATTTTGCATTAGCCGTCCCTCCAGCTCCGGAGAGATATCGGAAAATTCCCGGAATGCCCACCCCTGGCGGATACAGGTGAGGAGCTGATAATTTAAGATGGAAGAACAGTCATCTGGGGCAATGGGAAGAGGGCAGCGGCCGGTATAGAGGGGATGAAGGGCCGAAGGGATCTGGGCAAGGATTTCCCGGGAAAGAGGAAGGAAATTTCCCGCGCCTTTTGCCCGCTGGGATGCTTCCAGTATGGCAGACCGGATGGCAGAGGCAGAGGCGAAGGAGAAGTCCTCCTTCTGAATGCTTCCCGGTTTATTTCTGTCTGGATCCGGACTTAAACCAGCAGTATTCCCCTCTAAGCATTGATCGTGATACCCTCGTCCTTTCCGCTGTATCACCACAGGCGTGATGGAGCTGCGGAGGAGAAGAAGCGCTTTTAAGTACTCAATTCCCAGAAGATTATTGGGTTTTGCCGCTTCCTTCAGTACCTCCTCCTCCAGGCCACAGGCCGCCAGAGCCTGGGCCCGGGCTTTGGGGAAGGGGAGACCGGCGGAGAGAAGAGGGGCTAAGGCTTTGGAAAAGGCCGGCGGCTCCATAGCCAGGATTTCAGCGACCTTCCACAGCGGTTCCACATCCCCGGACTCACTTCCAAAGGAGAGGAAAGAAATGCAGCCTAATCCCTCCAGCAGGGAGACCGCTCCCCTGGCAAAGTCTTCCGCACTGCCGGTGGAGAAAAGGGCGGGGAGCTCCAGCCCCAGGTCTGCTCCGCCAAGGAGAGCCATGCGGACCCGCGCATCCGTCTCAAACAGGGCAGGCTCTCCCCGCTGGACGAAATTTCCGCTCATCATTACTACGATGTAATCTGCCCTGGTCTGGCGGCGGAGGGTTTCCATCTGATACTGGTGCCCCAGATGGAATGGGTTGTATTCTGCGATAATGCCTGCTATTTTTGCCATGTGCGCCTCCTAAATTCATCGGAATTTTCTGTGGAAATCCCTTCACCGGGATACTTTTTCCACCATTATAATGTTGTTTTGTAAAAAATGCAAATTTCTTAGAGTACAAGTCTTGAAAAAATACGGAAAACCCCCTAGAATAGTAACTATAGCATCCAACAAATGTTGGTGAAAAAAGATCAAGAAGATAGGAGAACCATAAGGATGAAATTTTTAGTAGAAACCTCAGCACGTCATGTACATGTTACCAAGGAGGATTTGGAGACCTTATTCGGCGCAGGCTATGAGCTAACCTGGAAGAAAGATTTGTCCCAGCCAGGCCAGTATGCCAGCGAGGAGAGAGTGACGGTAGTGGGACCGAAAAAAGAGCTGAAAAATGTATCCATTTTGGGGCCATGCCGTAAGGCCACCCAGGTAGAATTATCGATGACGGACGCGCGCTCCATCGGTGTAGCCGCTCCGGTGAGAGAGTCCGGTGATTTAGCAGGGAGCGCTCCCTGTAAGATTATCGGGCCAAAGGGTGAGGTGGAGATCTCCGAGGGGGTAATCGTGGCAAAGCGTCACATTCATGCTACCCTGGCAGAGGCAGAGGCGCTTGGCGTAACCAACGGCCAGATCGTTTCCGTTCGGATTGAGAGCGATGGAAGAAGCCTGATCTTTGATGACGTGGTTGTCCGCGCAAGCGACAGCTATGCTCTGGCGATGCATATTGACACGGATGAGTCCAATGCAGGAGCCTGCACCAGAGACCAGCAGGGTGAGATCGTGAAATAGGGGGAGAAGGATAATGAAAATATTAGTAGTAAACTGTGGAAGTTCTTCCTTAAAATATCAGTTAATCGACATGGCGAATGAGAGCGTCATCGCCAAAGGCCTGTGTGAGCGAATCGGCATCGAGGGATCCAAGCTGACCCACCAGCCAGAGGGAAAAGACAAATATGTGGTGGAAAGTCCCATGCCAGATCACAAGGTTGCCATTGAGATGGTTATGGATGCGTTAAAGGATCCGGAGCATGGCGTGATTGCCAGCACCGACGAGATTTCCGCCATCGGCCATCGGGTTCTTCACGGAGGCACCACTTACAGCGAATCTATCGTGGTAAATGAGGACGTTAAAAAGGTAATCCGCGACTGCTTCGATTTAGGCCCCTTACACAACCCGGCGAACCTGATGGGAATCGAGGCCTGCGAGGCGGCTATGCCCGGCAAGCCCAATGTGGCGGTGTGGGATACAGGCTTTGGTATGGCTATGCCGGAGAAGGCATATATGTATGCCATTCCCCATGAGTACTATGAGAAATACGGCGTGCGCCGCTATGGGTTCCACGGAACAAGCCATATGTTTGTGTCCGGCGAGGCCATCAAGTTTGGCGGCTTAGACCCCAAGACGGCCAAGGTGATCGTATGCCATTTAGGAAATGGCGCCAGCATTTCCGCTTCCATCGGCGGCAAGTGTGTGGACACCTCCATGGGCTTAACTCCGCTGGAAGGCCTGATCATGGGAACCAGAAGCGGCGATGTTGACCCGGCAGTAGTGCAGTACATCTGCAATAAAGAGGGCAAGGATGTCAATGAAGTCTTAAATATCCTGAATAAGAAATCCGGCGTCCTGGGCATGAGCGGCGGCGTATCCAGCGATTTCCGCGATATCGAAGCAGCTAAGTCCAGTGGAAATCACCTGGCGGAGGTAGCTCTGGAGGCATTTGTTTACCGCGTAGCTAAATACATTGGCGCGTACACCGCCGCCATGAATGGCGTAGACGCCATCGCCTTCACCGCCGGCGTAGGAGAGAATGACAAGGCTAGCAGAAAGGCTATCTGCAGCTATTTAGGTTTCCTGGGCGTGAAGATCGACGATGAGGCCAATAATGTGAGAGGCAAGAATGCGATTATCTCCGCAGCGGACTCTAAGGTTAAGGTAATGCTCCTTCCCACCAACGAAGAGCTGGCCATCGCAAGAGAGACCAAGAGACTGACAGAGTAAAGATATTTTGGACTGTTCGGCGTGCCCGCAATGATTTTTTGAAAATTCAGTTGACAAAAAATGCACAGGTATGTATAATACTAAGAGTGCGTATCGGGAGTATACCATATGCTGATCAACTTATCAGAGTTGTTTTCCTGCCAAGGAAAAGTGAAAACCTATACCCAAGAGCTTGAGATGGAGCAGTTTCCAGGGCCGGCCGGACTTTATACGATTGAAAAGAGGGAACCGGTGATTCTGGAGATTACCCATATTAAGGAGAGAAAGATATCGGTTTCCGGCGAGGCGAGACTGACCTTGCTGATGCCATGTGACCGTTGTCTTGAGCCAGTAAAAGTACCTTTTGTGCTGCCGATCCAGGAAGAGCTGGATATGGGTCAGAGCGAGGAAGAACGGGTAGAAGCGTTGGACGAACAACCCTATATAAGCGGTTATAATCTGGATACCGACCAGTTAGTTCGAAATGAGCTGATGCTGAATCTTCCCATGAAGGTTCTCTGCAAGGAGGACTGTAAGGGGATATGTGGCCAGTGCGGGAAGAACTTAAATCAGGGATCCTGCAGCTGTGAAGAACAGCCGAAAGATCCCAGGATGGCAGTGATTCAGGATATTTTTAAACGGTTTAAGGAGGTGTAAACGTATGTCTATCTGTCCAAAGAATAAATCCTCTAAGGCAAGAAGAGACAGCCGCAGGGCGAATTGGAAAATGAGTGTTCCGAATCTGGTAAAGTGCTCTAAGTGCGGAGCTCTGATGATGCCCCACAGAGTATGCAAGGCTTGTGGCTCTTACAACAAGAGAGAGATCGTTAGCGTTGAAGATTAAGATCTAAGATGTGAGGAATCATTAAAATTGAAAAAGTTAGGAAACGTAGGGCTTCTGGGATCTTCCCCGGGAGCCTTTGTTTTATTATGTGGCTTTCCGAAAAATCCGATTTTAGATACTCGGACAGAAAACCCCCTATGTAGTGAAATGCGTGGATATTAAGACTTGTGACGCCATCATCACGGATGCTCTTGTCGAGAGAGCAAAACACGGTGTTTTCGGATATACCTCCGTGCTGGAAGAATACTACAGAGTGTTTTCTGACTGGATGGAGCAGCGCGATGAGTTCCCTCTGAAAAAGGTGTGAGTGCGCTTTGGCACAGGATGTGTGGCGGCAATTTCCTGGATTCTTCCCATGCTGGACCTGCGGGCTTACATGGAACCGGAGAAAACACAGGAGTTGATTCAGGGAAGATGCCGTCTGGGAGTGGATTACGGTGAACGGTTCGGGGCGGAATACAGAGGATTTATCCGGTTGAATCATGCCACGGATCCGGCATATGTGAAGCAGGACATAGAGCGGATTATTATAGAAATAAATGCAGGATGACGTTAACTTTGGCAGGGGGAGTTTTGTTTATGGGACTGCCCCTGCCTGCGATTTCCGTACTGGATTAGGTGGTTAAAGCCAATGTCAAATCAAACAATAGGTACAGGCCGTAGTATTAGGCACTGCACCTGCTGTTTACCAGGAATAAATTTAGAAACAAATATCTGGCAGAATTTTGTTGAGGTTGATTAATGGTTTTAGCTTATAGTTCTTTTGTGAGTCTATGAAAATTTTTCTGCAAATAAAGATTTAAAGGGTCTTCTATGATAAAATAATAAATCATAGGAGGCCTTTTATTATGGCAAGAGAAAAGAAACCTGTACACAAAGTACAAATGACGGAAGGAAAAAGAAACATCATCCAGATGCTTCTGCAGGAGTATGACATCGAGTCTGCCCGGGATATCCAGGACGCCCTTAAAAATCTGCTGGGCGGCACCATCAAGGAAATGATGGAGGCAGAAATGGATGGGCATCTCGGCTATGAAAAATCCGAACGTTCTGACAGTGATGATTATCGTAACGGTTACAAG
>CATJIO010000129.1 GCA_949740725.1 uncultured Lachnospiraceae bacterium
ATACTGCGCCAGCTCCTCATAATAGATATGAAGCACCAAACAGGCCGTCAACTTTCGCCCCCCTCCTTTTAGAGGCAACGTCGAAGAAAGCACATAGTTTAAATGCATCCGCTTTTTCACATCGGCCTGATTCTCCAGGCGCAAAATATTCTTCCAGATTAATCCCTCGTCGTAATCTAGTTCCTCCCTGATAAAATCAAAGGCTTCCCTGGTTCCCTCTCCGCAGCTTCTTGAGAATGCCTCCTGATAATCATGAAAAAAAGAGCGCCGTTTTATCACGGGGCACCTTCTTTCCTCTATCATTTGCTTTGGAAAGTCCCGCAAGGGATCATACGTATAATGCTCCAAATCAGAAGAATCTACATATACGTCCCACTTATAGCCTTTGTCTGAAAAATCCTTGGTAAAGACAGTCTCATAGAACCCCACCGCCTCCTCGTAACTGTGAATTTCAGGCAAATTCCTCCAATAATTTTTGAAATCTTCTGTTTCAAAAAAGCTTCTTCTAAAAACCATAAAGTAGGATTGAATATGCTCTGGAATATAGCCGTATTTTATGGTGCCAAAAGGATCAAAAGGAACGTAATGGAACTTTGTAATCCCCCAGAAATCAATATCCCTCTGATCCATAGCAACGAACATTTCTGAAAAAGGATAAAATGGGCCATAGGTGGTGGAATTTAATACCACTATCTCATCAAACTGTCCCAATTCCTCATAGCCATAACGTTCAATCCCCAGCTTGTAAGAAGTAATATCAAATCCCGTATTATCCCTTACCACCACTTCATCCGCAATCTCACGAAAACATCGCAACCCTTCCGTCTTTACGTCCCCGTTACAGATAACTAAAAGCCTAGAGAGATTCTTTCTTAAATCCTCCAGAAAGTAGTAGTTATATTCATCCACAATTCCATCCTTATCGTAAAACACATATATGCCATACCTTCTGGCATCTCTCGTTTCTACAAGCATCCTTCTCTCCTTCTTCTAAGAAATCATATAGGCAATTGTTAAACTCATAAAACTGTTGATTTTACTGAGTTTTCTTGCCATTTTTATATAAATTTTTTCTCCTCTTATGGTGAAATATAGGTACCAACAAACACCTTACTCACAAACGGAGGAGAAAATTTATGGCTACTGAATACCGTCAACTTTCTTTTAAAGATATCTTTTCTGACTGCCAGGAGATGTTCATGGATGATGCCCCTTCCTTTTTCCAGCTCCTTGACGAACATTTTGATATCCAGCAGTTCATCCCTTCTGTTTTTACCAATGCTTTTTACCAGCATTTTGGCAGAAAACGCATTTATCCGCTCTCCGGCTTCCTTTCTGCCCTTATCCTGCAGAAGATCTTTTCCATCCCTACCGACTCCCTTCTCATCCTCTTCCTCTCCCTTTGCCGGGAACTCCGGGACTTCTGTGGCTTCTCTAAAGTCCCGGACGCTCCCCTTTTTACCAGGTTCCGCCAGGACTTTGAACCTTACATTAAGCTTATGTTCCGGCAGATGGCCGATTTTACAGAACCACTCTGCCAGCTCATTGATTCCTCCCTTGCCCGCATCCTCACCTTTGATACCTCCGGCATTGAACTTTATGTCAGGGAAAACAACCCCAAAACCCTCAATTTCCTCATTAAGACCCTCAAAGCCTACTATAAAGATAACACGGATGCAGACCCTTACCTCATGGCCTATGGCCTTATGCCCTCCCGCGCCGCCTCCTGCCCTGATGCAAAGCAGATGTATATCAATGGCCACTTCTGTTATGCCGATAAGTTTGCCATCCTCACCAATGGCCTTGGCATTGTCCGGGATATTGTTTTCCTTGATGACGACTTTAAGGCTTCCCACCCGGACCTCCCTGTTGAAAAGAAGTCCGATTCCCCGGATGAGGATAAGTCCATCAGCGATTCTGTTGCTTTAATCCCCATCCTTACGGATTACCTTGCAGCACATCCTTCCCGGCATCCGGATACCTTCCTTGGCGATGCCGCTTTTGATTCCGCTGATATTTATGGCTCCCTGCTAGGTACCCTGGGGTTCCAAAAAGCCCTCATCCCCATTAACCCCCGCAATGAGAGCACCCTCAAAAAGGTTGGGTATAATGAATACGGATACCCCACCTGCCCCAATGCCCCGGGCCTTTCCATGAAATACTGCGGGATCACCAGGGAAAAAGGGCGTTGTGACAGGATCAAATGGTGCTGCCCGAAGGTACATATGGTAAAAGGGCAGTGGGTCTGTGAGTGTGAAGACCCATGCAGTGACGCCCACAGAGGCAGGACTACTTATACCTATGAAAACATGGAGCTGCACATGTTCCCAGGGATCCAGCGGGATTCCAAAGAATGGGTTTCCCTCTATAAGATCCGCACATCCATTGAACGGGCCATCAACCATTTTAAGGTCAATATGTGCCTTGCCGGTAAACATACCAGGAACCATATCACTACCAAGGCCGATGCCTTCCTTGCAGGTATCGCCAGCCAGCTCACAGTGATTGTTGCATACCGTATGGGATGTTATGATTACATCCGGAGCCTGAAGCCATTGGCTGGTTAAAAATATACATTTTTCATAGTACATTTCCTGTTTATGGGGAAAGTGCGCCCAAAATCTGGCTTTTTATGTCAGCTCTGCTCCCAACTGATCCCTCCGCTGTTTTTCTCCTTACCTATATAAGGCGTTCTTCACTTATCTGGCATCAAAAATACATTTAACAATTACCTACTAAGAAATCACAATCTTAGACTGCATATCATAGAATCCCACTGTATTTTTATCTGAAATCACATTTATGTCGCACAAATCATACAATCTGTGATATACAGAAAACTTATTTTCCGAAAATCCCACACAGCCCAAGGCAAGCAAATAATTCCTCCCCTGTAGGTTCATTCTCTGCTTAAACTCGACAGTTCTGATTTCCCCTTTCTTCAATCTTCCAGTGGAAATATTCTCATACATGGTATTGGTCCCAGTGACCTCTGTCCCCTGTAAATCTTTAATAGTAAAAGCAAAAATCGGTTCCTCAATATCCCTGTGAAACTGAACCTTAAATTTTATACTAAAATCTGTGTCCTTCCTTATATTAGAGGTAATCTCCCCTCTGTCATCCACAATAGCAAAGTCGATAATCTCTGCTGCTTTTTCTCCATAGTCAATAAAATTCGGATTAATCTCCATCCTTTCCTTCCATGTGCCCGCTCTGTATTCCTTTACCGCCTTGCTATCAGGAATATCTCTATCCTCCTCTTCTTGAACCAACACCTGCTTGTACATATCTACAATCTCCTTCGGCCCGCCCTCCGCAAGCTTAACCCCTTTATTTAGAAGAATCACCCGGTCACAGTACTTGCTGATACTCCCCAGATCGTGACTCACAAACAGAATTGTCTTTCCCATCTTTTTAAATTCTTCAAACTTATGATAACATTTTACCTGAAAAAACACATCCC
>CATJIO010000130.1 GCA_949740725.1 uncultured Lachnospiraceae bacterium
AAGAAACAGCGCCCCGTCCTCCGGGTCCCATAAGGAAACCGTATGAAACGGCGGCACTTAGGTCCGGTTCTTCACGGACCTTATGTACCGCTCCGTTTCATCCCGAGCGAAAGCGAGTTTCCGTTGGAACCCGGAGGACGGGGTGCGTATCCCTCGCCGAGTATGCGCCCGCACCTCCCCTCCCCCACAGCCCGCGACTTCTAATGGGTCGCACCCTACCTAGTTCACGTCTCCTAAAGCCACCACGAATCCTCAGCTAGCGACTCCCTAAGCTTTCAAGGCAAAAAAGACTCCATGATATAGCAATTTCGTGTTCTTCACCGCCTGCCCCTCTCACCAATCTTTTCGGAGTTCCTCTTCCTCCACCCCATAAAGCCGCAGAAATTCCTGCAGGTCCCTTTTATTCCGTATCAACATTCGATCCTCAAAGCGCCCGCTGATCTCATCCTTAAATCCGGCCACCTTTTCACCTGTACAGACACTAACGTGAAGTACTGGGATCTTTCCTCTTTTATCATAGTCGATATGTTCCTCTTTATTTTTCCAAAACATTCCTTTCCGCCTCCTACTCTGTTACAATTACATAACTAGCGCTTCCATAACATCCATTCTTCTCTAAATCTGCTTGATCCCACTCTGCAGTCAGCTCATATACCCGCCTCGGTTTTAACGGAATGATGAAGGATTCCTCATAGATTTCGCTGGAAAGCATTTCCGCTCCGGTATTCCCCAGGTCGTCGGCAGAATATTCGTCTACGCGGATCCGCGCAGGACTCTGGATGCAGGAAACTTCATACGGTACAGAATCCATCTGATTATATCTTGGTAGGGTTATGGGCTTTTTTATCTTTCCCTCCTCCAGGGGATGAACACCGCAGGCGAGCACCGATGTCATTTGATCCTGTTCCTTGTAATTCCAGTTGTAATTTCCGGAAGCTACCTCATATTCCTTCCAAGTGGAAGATAAGGTGTCCTGAAGCCAAAGAGGCGGAGCTGATGTAAGCAAGATATCCTCCTGAACTGTCTCAAATATCTCCAAGTTTTTTAACGTTTCGAATGTTTCCGATATGTCCGTACTCCGATTCTCTGGTTCCTGCCTGCCCTCCACCTGTCTTGACTCCACCGGACTTTCCTCTTCCTCCTTTTCTGGAAAGGCGATTCCCGAGCCCCTACAGCCTATCAGAAAAAGGCAAACTACCAGCCCCAGCATAACCAACCTGGTTCCATAGTTCCTTTTCTCAGTTCTTCCTATACGTATCATCGCAGCCTCCTTCTCTGCCCCGGATTTCCGGCTCTTATGTAAATGGTATTTTATCCGTTCCTTTTACCTTTTTGTAACTGTTCAGTATCTTCACCATCACAAGCAAAAATCCATTAAAAATCACCTAAACCGGCGAGATTTTTGCTGGTTATCTCACGTCTTTACCCATAAAGCATGATATCTTCAGTCAGCACAGCAAGCACTCTTGCTTTGCTGAGGCGGGCTCTGCGCAGACCTACTGAATAGTTACTACTGTACCATATTTTTCCTCGGAGTTCATTAACCTTTGCTTACAGTTACTGGTTATTTCCTTAAATTTATCTCATGATACAACTTTGATGCATTTCTGATGCCTTTTTGATGCCTGACCGTGATAAGCTAATCACCATCAAGACAATTATGATTCCAAGGCCCTAAAGGATGCTATGCTTTGTGAAGCCTTCGGAACAAATTTTTAAAAGTGAGGTGTATCATGCTTATGAGAAAGAAAAGAAATCCACTCCCTCTGCTGCTGACTGCTCTGCTTCTTCTTCTGAACCCCTCTGCCGCCTTTGGTGCCCCCTATGAGGAGGATGATGAGGATCAAACCCTGGCTCCCTACTTTTTTGTGGAGGATGGGGATCCTGCTACAGACAGCTTTCCTTTAAAGGAGACCAAGGTATCTACCACCATCAATGGCAGCATCGCGGAGACCTATGTGACCCAGACCTATACCAACGAAGGCCAACGTGCTATTCACGCAAATTACGTCTTTCCCGCCTCTACCAAGGTTTCCGTCCATGGCATGAAAATGGAGATTGGGGATCAGGTGATTACCGCGAAGATTAAGGAAAAGGAAGAAGCGAAAGAAGAATTTGAAGAAGCAAAGGAAGAAGGGAAAAGCGCTTCTCTCCTGGAGCAGCAGCGTGCCAATGTATTTACCATGGATGTAGCGAATGTGATGCCCGGCGACAGCATCCGTATTGAGCTCCACTACACAGAGTTGATTACCGCCACCGAGGGCACTTATCAGTTTGTTTTTCCCACGGTAACTGGTCCCCGCTACCCCAGTCCTTCCGAGGACAGCGCCGCGGGAAATAATCAGTGGGCGGCCTCCCCTTATCTCATGGAAGGCGATACCCCTCCCGGCGCCTATGGGATCGAGGTTAATCTCTCTGCCGGAGTTCCCGTTTCCCACATTGATAGCAGCTCCCACCAGATCCAAGTAACTCCGCATGGAGATTCCACAACGAAAGTCACCTTATCTAATCCGGAGGACTTCGCCGGAGACCGGGATTTTATTTTGAATTACCAGCTAAAAGGGGATGCTGTTGATTGCGGCCTGACACTGAATGAGGGTACGGAAACTGGTGAGGAAAACTTCTTTATGCTGATGGTGCAGCCTCCCCAGCGGTACGAGCCGGAAGATATTCTTCCCAGGGATTATATCTTTGTCATTGACATCTCCGGTTCCATGAGCGGCTATCCTCTGGATACCGCCAAGACACTGATCCAACGTCTGGTTTCCAGCCTGAACAGCAGCGACAGCTTTAACCTGGTTCTCTTTTCCAATGAAGCGACTCCTATGTCCAGCGCTCCGTTGGCTGCCACCCAGGCAAATATTGAACAGGCCTTGCTTTTTATCGACCAGCTGGAAGGAGGAGGGGGGACAGAACTGGCCCCGGCCCTTCAGATGGCCATCAATACACCGAACCCAGATCACAAAACCAGAAGTATTGTCACCATAACTGATGGCTACCTTCTGGGCGAGCGGGAAATCTTTGATCTGATTGATGACAATTTAAAAGAGGCTAATTTCTTTTCCTTTGGAATCGGCACCTCCGTTAACCGCTATCTCATCGAAGGTATGGCCAAGACTGGAGGCGGAGAAGCCTTTGTCGCCACCAATTCCCAAGAAGCGGAGGAAGAGGCGAAGCTGTTCCAAAAATATATTCAGGCTCCCATTCTCACGGATCTAGAGGTAACCTATGGGGGATTCCAGGTTTATGACGTGGAACCATCTGTAGTCTCTACCCTGTATGCAGAAAGGCCTATCATCCTCTTCGGCAAGTGGAAGGGGCAGCCTTCCGGCACCATTACCATTACCGGGAAATCTGGAAGCCAGGATTATTCCATGAAAATCCCGGTGGATCAGGTCACACCCTCCGATGCCAATCATGTCATCCCCTATCTCTGGGCCCGCACACGGGTGGAACAGCTTACCAACTACGGCTCCTATGAGGAGCTAACCCCACAGGTGAAGGCGGAAGTCACTCAGCTGGGCCTGGCCTACAGCATGTTGACACCCTATACCTCCTTTATCGCGGTAACCGATACCATCCGGAATCAGACGGGAGAAGGCACGGACGTAAAGCAGCCACTTCCCCTTCCCTCTCAGGTATCCAACTTAGCGGTAGGATATACTTCCGGCTCTGAGCCAGGAACCATGTTTTTGCTCTCTGCAGCGGCTGCCCTGGTATTGTTTAGCTTTTTCCGCCAAAGAAAGAAGGAGAGATAACCACGATGACTGCTCAAAAAAAAGGGATCTGCTACCTTTTCTGCCTGGCGCTGACCGTCGGCTTAAAGTATCATTATCATGTAGCTGACAGTGCCCATCTCCTGTGGATCCTGGCCCCCACTGCCTGGTGGGTCCGGATCCTTTCAGGGATCACCTTTGAGTATCAGCCCGCTGCAGGCTATGTGAACCACGCCCTTCGTTTTATTATCGCCCCCTCCTGCTCTGGGGTACAGTTTCTGATCCTCTCTATCGCCGCCCTTACCTTCTCCTTCCTCCATCGGATGAAGGACAAAAAGAAGTGCAGCCTTTGGATCTTATCCAGCGTCTGCACCTCTTACCTGGTCACCATCCTGGTTAATGGGTTTCGAATTATCCTGTCCATCTATCTGCCGCCTCTCTTCCGGCAGATGGGATGGTTTTCAGAAAGGCTGACCCCCGAGCGGCTGCACAGCATCATCGGGATCACCGTATATTTTACTGCCCTGTTTTTTCTCTATCAACTGGCTGAGCGCTTATCTATGCAGCTGGCTCAGGGAAGCCCTTTCTTTCATCCGAATATCTCCCCATTGGAGGCAGGAGATGTCTCTTTGTCATCTGCTGACGCCCTCCCCGGTCTCCGTGGTCGCGACTTCCAGCATCCATTGAGGAGGGCGCTGCTATACTGGGCGGGCCCGGTCTTTTGGTACTTTTTGATTGTGCTTGGCCTCCCGTTCCTCAACCAAGCCTATAAGAAGGAGGGGGAGGTCTTCCTCCAATATGCTCTGCTCCTAGTCATCCACTGCCTGATTATTGTAGCCTTATCTTGCGGCCTGTATCTGATCTGGTGGTATTGGCGGTTGGGAAATACGGAATAATCTCTCTGTATTCCTTCGCGCCTGAGCGATCAGTACATCCTCCTCCACATTCATATACCTCGCTAATTCCCTGGCCACGTAAACGATATTCTGGGGCACATTGGTTCTTCCCAGGCCAGGGACATTCCTGGGGGACAGATAAGGGGCATCTGTTTCGATCAGGACTCGGTCAACCGGCAGCTTCTTCACCGCCTCCCGCAGCTCCCCGGACCGCCGGTCATCGCAGATCCAGCCGGTAATACCGATGGAAAATCCCATCTCTAAATATCGCTCCATTGTCTTCTGATCCCCGGTAAAACAGTGAACCACTGACTGGCTACAGATATCCGGATGTCGCTTAAATCTCCGGATGAATTCATCTGCCGCAGACCGCTCGTGGAGGAATAAAGGCTTTTTCAGCTTTTCTGCTAAGATAATGTGTTTCTCCAGACAGAGGATCTGATTCTCTCTGGTGGAAAACATCCGGTCAAAATCCAGACCACATTCCCCCACGGCGATAATCCTGGGATTCCCCGTAATTATCGCCTCGATCTCTGCAAAGTCCTCTTTTCTTGCCGAATCCGCATTATGGGGATGGATCCCCGCTGTGCCATATGCCTGGTGATTTCGCACAAACTGGTCTATAGCCCGGTTTTCCTTCCGTTCAGTCCCCGTCAAGATACAGGTTACCCCCGCCTTGGCGCCATCTGCGATGATCTTCTCCGGATCCGGGAACTGTTTGCAAAATAGGTTTAGCCCAATATCATAATACTTTCTATCCATCTTTCCCCTGCCTCCTGTAGATTTTTCCGTCTAACATATCCTATTGTTTAATTGGGAATTGGAATACATCCCCTGGATAAATGTATTCAAATTCCGATTCCGTGACGGTAAATATCGCCCCTCCATCCTGAATCGTTATCCTCCCCTTTACCTGCAGTTCCTCATCTAAAAAGAAAAGGATATCCCCCTCAACCTTTGCTGTCCCCTCCAGTGTGGTCAGGCGGTAAAGGCCAATCTCCGCCCCATATTTCCCGTCCCCCTGGCCGGTTAAGAGCAGGGCGCTGTAGATATCCTCTGTCCCCTGTGTATCTACATAACATCCCGAAAATCGGTCATAATCTCCTTTGCCTGTTTCCTGGATATTCTCCGCGGAAACCAGCTTTTCCTCCTGAGATAGCTCACCGGCCTGGCGGCCAAAATACCAATCAGCCAATTCATAAACTCTCTCTCTAGTCAGCTCCGCCTCCTTCTGGGAGACAATCATCTCCTGTATGCTGCCCCCCTCATACTCCGATCCAGCGGCCTTCCCTGCCTCCTCCTTGAAGGCGATCCATTCCCGCTGTCTCGCCGTAAGCTCTGACATCTGCGCCTCACTTAATGTCTCCTTAAGCCTCCCCCAAAGCCTGTTCAGTTCCTGGTCCCACAGCTGATACAGCTCGCTGGCCGCCTCATTCATATCCACCTGTGTTTCCGCATTTTGCAGCTTTTCCATCTGCTTTTTGGCCTGCTCCTCAACCCGAGAAAGCTCCTCAGTTATGTCCTTCCCCTCAGCTGCCTCTGAAACATCCTCGGCTTTCGCCGGCGCTTTTTCCGCCTGTGTTTCTTGCTCAGAGGCTTCCTCAGCCATCCCGGCAGAAGACGCCAGCTCTAATTCCTTCTCTTGGGAAGTGAATGCTTCACGTGTTGAATTCTCCTGAGTAGATGCTTCGTCTGTGGAGATATATAACACGCTCTCCGTTACCTCTGCCGAATCCGCCCGTTTTTCCGCTTTGCAACCCCACAGCCCCAGTAAAATGCTCAGACTGGCGATGCACGCAAAGATTCCTTTTTTCATCGTATCTTCTCTCTTCTTAATTATTCTCTGTATTTTATAAACTACTAAGTAAAAAGCCTACTGTCTATCTGCTTTTTCCCACCTTTGAAAAAGCGCTAAGAGAATAGATCCCACCCCGTAACATAAAATATCTTTCAAATCGAAAACCGAGCCAAGCACAATACGCAAAAAAGGGTTATGCTCCACCCCCAGCACTGCCGGTAACTGAAAATATTGCAGTATCTCCACTCCGACCGCAAAAAGGAAGAGAAAAAGCGGCAACCCGTTCCACCCATCTGGATTCCAAATCCGGACAAAACAATACAGAACAATCATAACCAGTACGTCCCCCATATAAGGCCGAATAAATTGATCGTGGACATATAATGCGATTAATACTTCCACAGCAAGTAAAATCAAAGTTGCCGCCAGATAAAAAATTCGCCTAGGTTTCAACATTTCTCTTCCTCCCCACCATCTTTGGATATCCATACATCCTTAAATCTAAACGATGTTCCTAAAGTATCATTCTCTTCAGAATATTCCTTTCCCAAAACGCTCCATCATAACCAGATATGATATAACGTTATACCCAGAGTGCGCCACGATACAGCAAAATACAGAATCTGTTCTCAAGTAAAGTATTCCCAAAAGGATACCGCACACCGCCGCTGACAAGCTTTGCACCATATTAAAATGCAGAAGAGCAAAGAGTGTGGAAGAAATCACCAGCGCCAAAGGCACACCACAGGTATCTCTTAATCCTCCCAAGACATAGTCCCGAAGAAGGACCTCTTCAATTACCGGTGCAATCATACACACCTGCAGGAAACCTGTAACTGGCGATTGCAGGAGCCTCTCCATCATTTCCTGATACGTTTGCTCACTATGGGGAAACATTCGCTCAAGCACAGGGTCCAGGCCTAGATCAAGCAGAAGAAAAAACAGAAGTGAACAGCCCAACGCCAGAAATAGCCCTCCAAAGGTGATATTTGAGAATAACCTGGCTTGATATCCTGTTTTTTTCAGCAAACGGACAAAGCCATATACGCATAGGATAATCACTATGGTGTTGATCCAATCCGAAATACCGGGAAATAACATTCTCCATACCGCGATATCCAAAAATGTATAAATGAACATTACTCCAAAATACGCGGCTGTCCATAACATGACTTCGTGAATTTTTTGGCATTTTATTTTCATATGCTTCCACCTCGTTAAATTCAAGGAATTTTATGTAAATGCAGTATACGCCAAAAGCAAGAAAATTTCAACTGCCTTTTACCTTATTCAAATATTTGTAATTGCTATAGCTACGATTTACCTCACATATGAAAAATCCCCAGGCAGGATTTCTTCTGTCTGGAGATTTTCTGATTATTTTTTATTCTGTTATCCCTAAAGCAGTCCTCGGAAAAACTTCAAAGGATGACCTATTTCTCTTAATCTTTAACATTCGTCTATCGCCTTCCCAATATCATGACGCATATATTTGTTTTCGAAGGAAACCCACTCTGTCGCCGCGTAAGCATTGGCCCTGGCCGCTTTTAAATCCTCTCCCAAAGCCGTTATCCCCAGCACTCTCCCCCCATTAGTCTGGAAGGTGGTTCCATCCTCAGCAAATCTGGTCCCTGCATGGAATGCATAATACCCATCCTTTTCTTTAAAACACTCCAAGCCATGGATAGCCAGTCCCTTCTTGTAATGAAGAGGATATCCCTCAGAAGCCAACACCACGCACACTGCCGCATTGTCCTCAAAACCCAGGTCAATTTGATCCAGCCTTCCATCTATGCAGGCCTCAAATACCTCCACAATATCATTCTTCATCCTGGGAAGCACTACCTGAGTTTCCGGATCCCCGAAACGCGCATTGTACTCTAATACTCTTGGTCCCTTCTCGGTCAGCATCAAGCCGAAAAAGATAATCCCCTTAAATTCTCTCCCCTCCTGTGCCATGGCGTCCACTGTGGCCTGGTAGATCCTTTCTCTGCAGAATGTATCGATTTCTTCTGTATAGAATGGGCTGGGAGAAAAAGTACCCATACCGCCGGTGTTTAACCCCGTATCCCCGTCCCCAGCCCGTTTATGATCCTGAGCGGATGTCATGATCTTGATGGTTTTCCCATCTACAAAGGATAGGACGGAAACCTCTCTGCCGGTCATAAATTCCTCTACGACAATGCGGTCTCCCGCTGAGCCGAACTTCTTATCCTCCATCAGCTCCTTTACCCCTGCCCTGGCCTCCTCCAGGCTCTGGCAAATCAGCACGCCCTTCCCCAAAGCCAGGCCGTCTGCTTTTAGCACTACTGGCATATCCGCGGTTTCCAGGTAGGCCAGAGCATCCTCCGCCTTGTTGAAAGTCTCATATGCCGCTGTAGGGATCTCATATTTCTTCATTAAATCCTTTGAAAATGCCTTGGAACCTTCTAATATAGCTGCATTTTTCCTAGGTCCAAACACTCGGAGCCCCTTGGCCTCAAATACATCCACGATCCCCCCCACCAGCGGATCATCCATGCCGATAACAGTGAGGTCAATCTCCTTCTCCTTGGCAAATGCCGTCAGCTTTTCAAATTCCATGGCTCCGATGGGCACACACTCTGCAAACTCGCTGATTCCTGCATTTCCTGGCGCACAGTATACCTTTGTTACCTTGGGGCTTTTCGCCACCTTCCAGGCGATGGCATGTTCACGCCCACCGCTTCCTACGATCAGAACGTTCATTTTTTCTCTATCCTCCATGGATTCCCATTGGTTTCTTATCCCAGCAAAATCTCTCCATTAGCGATCATATCGATGGCCTTGGGCAGAATCACCCATTCCGCTTCCTCCATCACCCGCTGCTGAAGCGTCTTCGGCGTATCTCCCGGCTTTACCTCCACTGCCTTTTGCAGCAGGATCGGACCAGAGTCCACCCCCTCATCCACAAAATGAACCGTGGCTCCTGTTACCTTCACGCCCCGCTTTAACGCGCCTTCATGGACTTTTAGTCCATAATAGCCTACACCGCAGAAGGAAGGAATCAGCGATGGGTGAATATTAATAATCCGGTTGGGATACCTACGGATCATCTCTACCGGGATGGTCACCAGGAATCCTGCCAGTACAATCAAATCCAGACTGTATTCATCAAGCTTTGCTAACAGCGCCTGATAGAATAGTTCCCGGTTCGCAAATTCCTTTGGGGAAATACACAGCGCATCTACCCCATGCCCTCTAGCCCGTTCCAGGGCATAAGCCCCAACATTATTGCTGATGACTACCTGGATCTCTGCTCTGCGGATAGCCCCGCTGTCAATTCCGTCAAAAATCGCCTGCAGATTTGTTCCTCCGCCAGAAACCAGCACCCCGATTCTCAGCATAAAACAACACCCTTCTCTCCCGCTTCGACAAAACCGATCACAAACGGCTCTTCTCCTGCGCCCCGGATAGCTTCTACAGCCTTTTCCCTGTCAGACGGATCCACTGCCAAGATCATGCCAATTCCCATATTATAGGTATTGTACATTATCTTCTCTTCGATCCTTCCTTTTTCCGCCAGCAATTTAAAAATTGGCGGAGTGGGATAGCTGTCCTTTTGTATCCTTGCCCGCACTCCATCCCTCAGCATACGGGGCACATTCTCATAAAAACCACCACCAGTGATATGGCTGCAGGCTTTTATCTTCACCCCTGCCTGTTTTATTCCCTTTAAAGCCTTCACATAAATCTTCGTGGGGACTATCAGCGCTTCTCCCAGGGTTGTTCCCAGCTCCTCATAATAAGTGTCCAGTCCTTCCCTTGTCAGCTCCTCCTCAAATACCTTGCGGACTAAAGAAAAACCGTTAGAATGAACCCCAGAGGAAGCCATACCGATCAGGATATCCCCTTCCTTCAGCTCTGCCCCGGTAATCATATCCTTCTCATCTGCGATTCCCACCGCAAACCCAGCTAGGTCATATTCATCCTCCGGATAAAAGCCTGGCATTTCCGCCGTCTCCCCTCCGATCAAGGCAGCGCCGCACTGCTTACAGCCTTCCGCTACGCCACTTACGATCTCCGCAATCTTCTCCGGGTAATTTTTCCCACAGGCAATGTAATCTAAGAAAAACAAAGGCTCGCCGCCAGCACAGGCCACATCATTCACACACATTGCCACACAGTCGATCCCCACTGTATTATGCTTATCCATTAGAAAGGCCAGCTTCAGCTTCGTTCCCACACCATCTGTTCCGGAAAGCAAGGTCGGCTTTTCCATCCCTGCAAAAGATCCTAAAGAAAACCCGCCAGAAAAGCCGCCAATACCTCCCAATACCTCCGGCCGCATAGTCTCCTTGATATGCTTCTTCATCAACTCCACCGATTTATATCCTGCTTCAATATCTACTCCTGCGTTTTTATAATCCATTCCTGTCCTCCATCCTAAGTCATCTTGCCTTAGCGCGTTTAAAAATTCATCCTGCCTTAATCTCTACTTCATCGAAGCTAGATATGCCTTGTATCCTATCTCCTCCAGCTTCTCTGCCTTTTTCACCACATCATCCTTTAATTTTTCTGAATACGCCTTCAGCCTCCCTAAAAGCGCATTGTCAGAAGTAGCCAGAATTTTTGCCGCTAAAATCCCCGCATTGGCTCCTCCATTAATCGCCACCGTGGCGACCGGAATACCGGATGGCATCTGAACGATAGAATAAAGAGAATCCACACCTCCCAGATCCGATGTTTTCATGGGAATCCCGATCACTGGGATCGGGACGATCGCCGCACACATTCCCGGCAGATGAGCTGCCTTCCCGGCGCCTGCGATAATCACCTTAAATCCCTTCGCCTCCGCTGCCTTGGCCCAATCAAAAAAGATATCCGGCTCCCGGTGGGCAGAAATAATCGTCATCTCATAGTCAATTCCCAACTCATCCAAAATCTCCGCCGCCTTTGCCATAATTGGCATATCCGAGTCACTGCCCATCACAATCCCAATCCTTGCCATGTGTATCTCCTTTCTCTCAACCGCCGGATTTATCAGTCTATCCAGCTTTATTTATAACTTAAATTAATAAGTAATAGTTTTAAAACTTATTTTACTTATTAATATCATATCGTCTTTTTGGAAAGACGTCAATCTCTTTTTAATGATTCTGTTGGTTGTATTCTGTTGTTTTTTTCACCTATAGATAGCTTTATTGTCTATTTTTTAACAATCCCATTGCTATTTTCCATTTTTATGGTATGATTAGAAAAACGTATCATAACGCGAATACGCCTGATTTATGATACCATACGAATTAAGGAGAAGCTAATTATGAATCAACGAAACTTAACACTGCTAACTGATTTTTATGAACTCACCATGATGCAGGGATATTTTAAAGAGAAAAATGCAAATGAGACCGTTATCTTTGATGTATTTTACCGTGCGAATCCTTTCGGTAATGGCTTTGCCATCTGCGCTGGCTTAGAGCAGGTCATTGAATACATTGAAAATCTGCATTTTGACCAGGAGGATGTGGACTATCTCCGCTCTACCGGCATGTTTGGGGAAGATTTTCTGGAATATATCCGGGATTTCCACTTTTCCGGTGATATCTACGCGATCCCGGAGGGCACGGTGGTATTTCCCAGAGAGCCGCTTGTGAAGGTGATTGCTCCTATCATGGAGGCGCAGCTGATTGAAACTGCCTTGTTGAATATTGTAAATCATCAAAGCCTAATTGCTACCAAGACCTACCGGGTGGTTCATGCTGCTCAGGGAGACGGTGTGATGGAATTCGGGTTGCGCCGGGCTCAAGGGCCGGATGCCGGCATTTATGGCGCTAGAGCTGCCATGATCGCAGGCTGTATTGGTACCTCCAATGTACTGGCTGGAAAGATGTTCCATGTGCCAGTAAAAGGCACCCATGCCCATAGCTGGATCATGAGCTTTTCAGATGAACTGACTGCATTCCGCACTTATGCGAAGATGTACCCCAACGCCTGTATTTTGTTGGTGGATACCTATGATACCTTAAATTCTGGCGTCCCCCACGCTATCCAGGTATTCCAGGAAATGCGGAACGCAGGGATTCCTCTGACCTTTTACGGCATCCGTTTAGACAGCGGCGACTTAGCCTACCTGTCGAAAGAAGCCAAGAAAATGCTGGATGCGGCAGGCTTTTCTGATGCGGTAATTTCCGCCTCCAATGACCTGGACGAAACGCTGATTAACAGCTTAAAGCTCCAAGGTGCAACCATCAATTCCTGGGGAGTTGGGACGAATCTGATCACCGCGAAAGATTGCCCTTCCTTTGGAGGTGTATATAAATTAGCGGCGATCCAGGATAAAGAAACCGGCAGCTTCATCCCAAAGATCAAGCTCTCCGAAAATGTAGAGAAAATTACCAATCCCGGAAACAAAACCATCCGCAGGATTTACAGCCGGGAGACCGGAAAACTGATCGCGGATCTAATCTGCCTCGCAGATGAGTCCTTTGACGAGTCAGGATCCCTTCTCCTGTTTGACCCAGTTCAAACCTGGAAGAAAACCCATCTGGCCCCCAAAAGCTATACTATGCGGGAACTGCTGGTTCCTGTATTCCAAAAGGGCGCCTGCGTATATCAGTCACCAGCGGTTATGGATATCCAGAAATATTGCAAAAAAGAGCTGTCCACCCTCTGGGAGGAATCCCTCCGTCTGGTCAATCCTCACAAGGTTCATGTGGATTTATCCAACGAACTATGGCATATGAAAAACAAGTTATTAGAGACTTATCAATTCAGCAAAGAGGCCGATTGACGAGGTCAATTAGAAAAGCGCTGTAAATCCGGGATTTCCCAGATTCACAGCGCTCCTTCTTTTCCTTTTGTTCATTTTTCCGTTCTCTTCTGCATTCTCCTGCCTGTTACAACCATTTTGCCCAGGCTTCCAGCATCCTTTATACTTCCGTCATCAGCTCTCACAAATCCCTTCCATACCGCTCTTCGACCATCTTTCGGAACTCATCCTCTGAATAACCGATCTCTGCTAAGCGCTGACGTCTACGCTCTCTCCGGCGCGCTTCCGCTTCCTTTCTCAGCCTGCGCTTCCTTCTGAGCATAAGGGCAATGGCCACCACGCTAATAAGCAGTACAGCAATTCCAGCCGCTAACGGCGCAATTTTTAAGAGAGCCTCTTTTATGTCTGCCGGCGCCGCGCCGCTTCTCTGGGGTGGATCCTGACTGCCGTCAGAGGCGCCCGGCCCGCTTTCTGTCTCTAAGTCTGCCGGCTCTGATCCACTTTCCCCGGTCTGCGACTCTTGAAGGCTCTCCTCCGGGCTCGGCACTGTCAAGAAGCACCTTCCCACTAGCCGATCGTCATAGTGATAGCTGATCTCCCCTACGGTCCCTGCCGGAGCCTGGGGGCTAATCTCATCCCCAGTGATCAGTTCTCTTGACACATCCGCCAGCGTAGCCCCCAAAGGCACAGTGACCTTTCGGCTTCCCACCACCTCAAGCTCTTCCGGATGATAGACCCGGTCACCGATGAGAAGGCTCCCATCCTCCCCAAAGAGAGAAAGCTCATCTCCTGAAGCATCCAGATTCTGAAACTTAGAAAATCCAAAATCCATCAGCCGGATAGTATCCGAGTAATGTGTCTTATTGCTCTTTAAAATTACACAAATCTGTCCTCTCTCACCCTCTCTGGCACAGGTAACCAATGTATTCAGTGCAATCGAAGTAAATCCCGTCTTCCCAGCTACTGCAGCCGGATAATAAGTATCGCTTGCCGCATCTGTGGTAATCAGCAGCTTATGTTCCATTCTGATGGAGGCGCCATCTGGATTATTCGCCGTAGGGGGAAGCTGGTATCGGGTGCAGGAATTAATCTCCATCAGCTGTTCATTCTGGAAGGCTGCCTGGCCGATGAGCGCCATATCAAAGGCGGATACATATTGGTTCTCATCATTTAGTCCTGAGGGATTGGCAAAATTGCTCTCTGTGCAGCCTAATTCCTGAATTCGCTGGTTCATCATGGCCACAAAACTCTCTCTACTTCCACCCACATACTCTGCCAGGGCATTGGCCGCCTGATTGGAGGAGCGCAGAAGCATTACATGCAGACAATCCCGGACAGTCATCTGATCGCCTTCCTCCAGAGAGAGGACGTTGCCGCTGTCAGCCTCCACATTATATACCGCGTCATGAGAAAATACCACCATGTCATCTAATGAGCTGCAATTCTCGATCACTACAAGAGCGGTCAGCAACTTAGTAATGCTGGCCGGCGCATAGGGAAGATGGATATTCTGGCCGAACAAGACAGCGCCGGTCTCCTCATCCACCACGATCCCCGCCTCCCCTTCAATCCCGGTATCCGAAGGCCACGACGGCTTCGCAAACGCAGGAAATACTGATGTCTGCAACAGCACTGCCAGACACAGAATAAAGGGGAGTATTTTCATTCTTAACTTCTGCTGGGACTTCATCTCGTTCATTTTAGTGACAGATCCTTTTCATTTCAGTTTCATAATTAATGCATAGATAAATTATAGTATAAAATCATTATTATGGCAACTGTTGGATTTCAATACTTTTCACTTTCATCCAGGCGATTTTTTATCGTAAATACTGCCAGCTGGGTCCGGTCTTTTAAATGAAGTTTTTCCAGTAGTCTTGATATGTTGTTGCGCACAGTACCTTCCGCTAAAAATAATTCTCCGGCGATCTCTTTATTGTCCATGCCTCTGGCCACGCAGCCCATGATCTCCAGTTCCCGTCTGGTTAGCCCCTCTGGCCTGGATGGCAAGCGTTTCTTTTCCGTCAGTTGCCGGCGCATTCCCTGGAAAATACTCTCTCCAAAGACCTGGACGCCAGCGCAAACCGCCTTGATGGACTGGATCACCTTCTCGTCCTCCATCTCCTTTAAAATGTAACCGTCTGCTCCGCTCTTTAAGGCCGCCTCCACAGTCTCCTCATCATCAAAGGTGGTCAGCACCAAAATCTTAATTTCTGGAAAGTCCTCTTTAATCCTGGCGCTTCCCCAGCTGCCGTCGTACTCTGGCATTCGCATGTCCATCAGGACCACATCCGGCCGCAGGCTCCGGCACTGCTCCCAGGCCTCCTTTCCATCCGCTGCCAGTCCCACCACCTCCAGATCCTGGTCCCTGGTCAAAATCGCCTTTAACCCCTGTCTTAATATCTGGATATCATCAGCAATAATGATCCGAATCATGAACCTCTCTCCCTCCCTCCAATGGCAAATTCACATAAATCTGAAAACCCTCCCCCTCTGCCGATAGAATCCGCAGTCTTCCTCCAGCCTGGTCTACTCTATGACGTATCCCCCGTATTCCGTCACTTTCCCGGATGTCAGCGCAGCCTTTCCCATCGTCAAAAAGGAACAGGCTCACCCCTTCCCTCTCAAACTTTACAATCACATCCATTCGGGAAGCCTCTGCATACTTTAGGCAGTTGGTGATCCCTTCCCGGAGGCATTCATAGATCACCCTGGATAAATGGGAATATTCCGGGCCATCCTCTCCCTGGATTTCCACCGCCACGGGAATCTCCTTCACACTGGAGGCCAGCTGGCAAACTCCCTGGGTTACCAATTCCTCTCCTGGATCCCGGCGCATATTCTTGATCGCCTGACGCAGCTGCCGGATTCCCTCTGCTGCCAGGGACTGGGCCTGTTCCGCATATTCCCTAAGCCTTTCCTCTGACCCTCCTCCAATCCCCTGGCCCTCCTCCAGACCAATCCCAATCAGTTTCAGCAAGGAACGAATCATGGTCAAGGTATGGCCTGCCGTATCGTGAACCTCCTGAGCGATGCGATTTTGTTCCTGTTCAATGGCTAGGCGCTGCCTGGAGACAGCCAGCTCCCGATTCTGCCGGAGCAGCTGATAATATTCTCCTACATCCGTAAAAAGGAAGGCTCCCGCCATGACCATCCCCTTTTTGTTTCGGTAAATATATTGGCGCAGACGGATTTTCTCCCCCTGATCCAAGGTAAGTATCAGATTCTCCGGATTCAGTTCCTGGTCCGGCTCCACAGGAATGCCGTCCCGGGAAAGCCTTTCCTGAAGGGTTGAAAATCCTTCCCCCATTCGGATTCCCAGCCATCCCTCGACTGCCTGGTTGCAGTAGGTGATCACCCCCCGGCGGTTATAGATCAGCACTCCCTCGGCAATGGACTCAAAAATATGTTCAAAGGTCAGTACATTGGTATCCAAAAAATCGTACCGAAATACCGCCAGCAGCAGCAAGAAGCTGGAAATCGCAAATGCAGGAGGAGTTAAATCAAAGCCGGACTTCACCACCCCTAAAATATAGAGGAAATTGAACCCCAGGGGAATAGCAGCCGCCGGAAGGATCAGCGCCGCCAACTTTACTGATACCCGCTTTTTCCCAAATTCTAACGCTACCAACACCATCCCTGTCAGAATGCACACATAGGTATATACCATGTGAAAATAAAAGACCGGTCCATAGCAAACCAATTCCCGCTCAAAACTCTGGTAAAACAGCTGGTGGAAATCATTGGTTAAAAGTATGCCATAATCCGCCGCGGAAATCCCAAACAGCAGACATTTCCACCCAGTATCTACCCTGCGCCGGCAGTACAATAGCGAAAAGGTCAGCCACGCCGGCCCGATGAGGCTGATTCCAATATAAGAAATGCAGTAAAGTTGAAACTTCCCCTCCCTGGTCATAGGAAAAAAGAGAAATAGCTGAGGGATGCACCAGAGGATAACCAGGGCCTGACATACTGCCAGAGCCCTGGTTGTTGGGTTCTTATCTGCTCGGACCATCAGCCAAACCGCCGTATACAGGCAAAATCCAATGGCGCTTAAATACGTAACTGGTAACAAATACGGTATTATCATCTCCTTCTCGAGTCCTCTCTACAAATGATGCTTTTTCTCCCCGACTGCCGCAAATAGAATCAGCCCAATTCCTGCCGCCAGAAGATACAGCCACCAGGAAATGCTCAGCCAGAATGCTCTGGTCATAAATAAGGCAACCAGGAGAATCATGCTGCCGGAAATGCGTACCCACCGAAGGGACTTCTTCACCTGAGCCCGCAGGAATACTGCCAGACAAATTCCTTCTAAAATCAGGGCATCCCACACCAGTCCGGTCCAGATGCCATCAAATCCCAGTGCCACAAGACAGAGGGTATACCCTAGTGTCTGGATATTTTCCATCGTCCTCGTCCGCCCCCAGATCCGTCCCATACCCCACAGAAGCAGCGCTGCCGGCAAAAGAAGGCATTCCAGCCAAATTACCTGGGGCCAGCGGATAAAGGGCTGATCCCAAAAGGCGGCGGCAAAAAAGCTGGCAGATACTGTATAAGCGACTCTTCTCCATCTGGGAATCTGCGCAAACCGCAAACTGTAGACCGCTGTAAGCAACAAGTAGAAAAACAACCATTCCTCATTTCCCTCTGTCCCTATCATACCCAGCGCTAGCGCCGTAACCCCGCTGGCCTCCCAGAGGATGGAAAAACCTTCTTGGCTCTTCTTCCATAAAAGGTACAGCTGCAGCGCTGCAAACCACAGGCACACAGAAGTTATGCGGACAATGAATTGCTCCTCCATCAGACCTGCCAGAGAATATATCCCAGCCAAGGAGTAGATTCCAGCCCGCTCCAGATCCGATATTTTCCATGGATTTCTCTTGTGAAGGCTGGCTTGGGAAAAGGAAGAAGATACCAATGCAAGAATCACCAAGATTACAAGCCCTATGATACAGTTGGCGAGAGAGTCCCAGGAAAACAACAGGCACAGAATCAAGAACACAGAGGAGATCCCCACTATTCCCAAAATCGCCAACAGGCCCACGACGCAAAACAGGGTAAAGTGAATGGGGAGAAAAGCAGCGAGCGTTTCCTTCTGCCGCCGGCTCTGCCAGATGCTAAGCCCGGCGCCCATCCAGGCCATTATGCCCATCAGCCCATTCCTTTCTGCTCCGAAGATCTTCGCCAAAAAGCACAGGCTGGCTACCATGGTCCACAACATCGCCTGTCGATAAATCTGGTCGCGGTACCGTCTCATTCCTGCGAGAAGGGCTCCCTCCAGTACCAGGCTCCCCACCAAGAGCACCAGCCACCGTTTTTCCCCCTCTAGGGTAAAATTTGGACCCAACAGCTGAAAATACGCCGCCGCAGTCACAGTTAAGCATAAAAACACACTGCCCAGTGTATAGAATGCATTGCCCGTTCTCCGGATGCCGAAGCTTCTCTCCGCCATCACACTCGCTCCAAAAAACAATCCTGAGGCTGCAAATACAAGGAGTGTCTTGCTGAGCTCAGAAAGCGCCTGCCATCTGGTGGTGGCGAAGATCATTCCGGAAAGTGCCACCAAGATCACACCAATCACCAAAGCAATGATCCCCAGATTGCCTTGAATATATTCTGGCAGATGGGAGAATTTTGGTATCCTGGACGCCGGGCCAGGATGAGCGTCCGGCTTGGAGACTGCTGTCGGCCCATCGGGCTCCTGTGCATAATAATAAGTAGAAGCCTCCCGCAGGTCATACCCCTTACAAGAAACTGGCTCCCTAGCCGGGCGCTTTCCCTCCAGTTCCTGGATCCTCTTTTTACAACGGCGATTCGATGCGGCTAAGCTGATGATTATACCCAGCTCCGCAAAGGGCGCCATAACCCAGATAATTATCGCGGCAATCATGGTTGTCATATCCATTCTCCTTTCTGTCCCCTTTATTTTATAAACTTATTATAAAAGAGAATCAAAATAGATCCTAGATATCCTCTGTCACTTTAAGGAGTGACATTTGTCACAACCTTCTCATCCTACTCCATTTACTACATAATCCGGTCTTTCCCCTGCCGCCACTTTCTTAACATTCGACCATGCGATCTGGTAGCTTCTCCGAAAACTGGAACTGGTGATCCCGCCAATATGGGGGCTGAAGAAAATCCGTCGTTCCAGCTCCGGACTCAGATTCACCAAAATGTGCCCAGATCTTACCGGCTCTCCGCTTAAGGTATCCAGACCAACCATTGCCAGCTTCCCACTTTCCAGCGCCCGGATAAGCGCCCTCTCATCTACCACCTCTCCCCTTGCAGTATTGATGAAATAGGAACCATCTCGCATATACGAAAAGAACCTGTCGTTCACCATCTCTCTGGTCTCCGGAGTAACGGGCACATGGATGGAGATCATATTGCAGACAGATAAAAGCTCCTTCAAGGGAAGGTATGTTGCGCCCAGCTCCTGCTCTATCTCTGGAGATGCCCGGTGCCTGCTGTAGTAAAAGGTTTTTGCGCCAAGTACTTTTACGGTCTTTGCCACACACCTTGCTATGGATCCAAATCCGATTAATCCGATGGTACAGTCCGCAAGCTCCATCAGATCCCCCCTTGCCATATACCCTTCCTTCGTCTCGATCTGTCTCCCGTCCCGTACTGCCTGATCATTATTCACAGCATCCTTTAATACCCCAAGCATCAGCAGTAGGGTTTGCTCTGCAACTGCGGAAGCATTCATCCCCCTTCCATTGCATACAAACACACCTCTCTCTGCAGCTGCCTCAATGTCTATAGCATTAAAGGCCACGCCTTCAGACTGAATCAGCTTTAAATTCGCCATCGCGCCGATTAATTCCGCCGGCAGTGGTGTAACCGCGTCAACAATAATCACCTCTGCATCTGCCCCCTGGGCCAGCAGGGCGGGAATTGGCGTATCTGAGGGCAGATCAATCAGCTGATGATCCTCTATCCTCTCTGATGGATCTGTGTATCGCTGGACATTTCCTTTTTTTCCAATGTGTAATATCTTCATCCTTGCGCTCCTCTCTGTCTCTTCTCCATATATAGTAGTGTAGCACAAATTCCTCATGATTTCACTATAGAAAGTTTCTTCTTTCTATACTTGAATCTTTTTCCAATTCGGTATAAAATAAATGGGAAAGAACAGTTGTCCCTCGAATTTTCTATAATTTCCGCTTCGCTCACAAGAATTCTTCGTGGGATACCGGCTGTGAAGAGTAACCGGTTGTTCAGAAAAGGGGGAAAATATACTTGAAGCAAACATTAAAAATACTATTAATTGCCGGAATCATGACCGGCTTTGCCTTAAATCCAACCTATGCCGGTACTGGCCCTTCACCGGATAGTGCTGCTGGAGATCTCCAAGTTTTTTCTGTTAATGCGTATCAGCCTACCATGGAGGAAATCGCCGCTGGCCCCGGGGCCGTAGAAGCAGCTGCCAGAGAAGCCGCAAAGGCGGCCTTTCAGGCCTCAGCCCAAGCAGTTATGGACTCTGCTGCCCAGGCTACGGGGAATATTGCCGCCGAAGCAGCCGCACAGGCTCAAGCCCAGGCAGCTGCCGCCGCCATGATCCATATCCAGTCCGGCGTACGGAATCTGGATCCCTCCAAGCCGATGATCGCCCTGACTTATGATGACGGCCCTCAATCTTCTGTAGGAAATCGGATCATGAATGTGATGAATCAATATGGCGGCAAATGTACCTTTTTTATGGTAGGAGACCGGGTTCCGGCTCATGCTGCTGAAGTGCAGCGTATGGCCAACGAAGGCTTTGAGGTTGCCAATCACACCCAAAATCACAAGTACTTAAATCAACTTGGCGCCGCGGCTATCCAAGCCCAGGTGGAAGCCTGCAATAACACCATTCAGGCAACCTGCGGTATCCGTCCCACCCTGATGCGGCTTCCAGGCGGCAATAAAAACAGCGTTGTCCTGGCCAATGTCAATATGCCTATCATCCTGTGGAATGTGGACACCAAGGACTGGAAGACAAGAAACGCCCAGGCCACAGTCAACGCGGTGCTGGGGAAGGTAAAGGACGGAGACATTATCCTGATGCATGAGCTTTACTCTTCTACCGCTGACGCCACCGATATCCTGGTTCCCGCCCTGGTTTCTCAGGGATTCCAACTAGTAACGGTCAGCGAGCTGGCCTACTATAAGGGGCTGCCCCTATCCCCAGGCCAGATTTACAGTAGTATCCCATAATCCTGCATAGAAAAGGCGCTCCTCCCAAGCACCATCTACTTTTGGGAGAAACGCCTTTTCTTTTGTGGTTTTTTCTGTATCCTTTATTCCTTCACTTCTATCTTCCTAATCTCCTTTGTCCGTATTTCTTCACAGATCGCCTGGATAAAGTCCTTTAAATCCTTCTGTCCTTCGTCCCCTAGGAAACGGCTTCTCACGGATACTTTTCTGCACTCTACTTCCTTCTCGCCCACAACTAACATATAGGGAACCTTGGCTATCCTAGTTTCTCTGATCTTATAGCCGATTTTTTCTGAACGCCTATCCACGGTGCACAAGATCCCATTCTTTTTCAACTCCTTTTCCACCTGCTCTGCATAGTCCAGATATTTATCGGAAATGGGAAGAATGCGGACCTGCTCCGGGCACAGCCAGGTGGGGAACATGCCGGCATACTTTTCAATGAGCCAGGCCAGCGTCCGTTCATAGCATCCGATGGACGTCCTGTGGATGATGTAAGGGCGGACCTTCTCCCCGTTGGGATCAATATAGTACATATCAAACTGCTCCGCCAACAGGGCATCCCACTGGATGGTAATCATTGTGTCCTCTTTGCCGTAAACATTCTTTGCATTAATGTCCACCTTTGGCCCATAGAACGCGGCCTCTCCCACATCCTCCACAAAGGGGATGTCCAGCTCTGTCAGTACCTCCCGGATATGCTGTTCCGTCTCATTCCATACCTCTGGATCCCCAATATACTTCTCTCGGTTATCTGGGTCCCACTTTGACAGATGATAGGTCACATCCTCCTGCAGCCCTAAGGTAGTCAAGCATTTCTTCGCCAGGGCTAGGCACCCCTTAAACTCCTCCACCATCTGATCCGGACGAACGATCAAATGTCCCTCAGAGATGGTAAACTGACGCACTCGGGTCAGACCGTGCATTTCCCCGGAGTCCTCATTTCGGAACAGGGTAGAGGTTTCTCCATACCGAAGGGGCAGATCCCGGTAAGACTTCTGGCTGGCCTTATAGACATAGTACTGGAAGGGGCAAGTCATTGGGCGAAGGGCAAATACCTCCTTGTCCTTTTCCTCGTCCCCTAGCACAAACATGCCGTCCTGGTAATGATCCCAGTGGCCGGAAATCTTGTACAGGTCGCTTTTGGCCATCAGAGGCGTTTTGGTCCGGATGTATCCCCAGTGATTATCTTCCTCATCCTCGATCCAACGCTGGAGGGTCTGAATGATCTTCGTCCCCTTGGGCATCAGGAGAGGCAATCCTTGTCCGATCACATCCACTGTAGTAAATAGCTCCATCTCCCGGCCCAGCTTATTGTGATCGCGCTTCTTAATATCCTCCAGATGCTGCAAATACACCTCCAACTCTTCCTTGGTGGCAAAGGCGCTTCCATAAATCCGCTGGAGCATAGCGTTTTCTGATTTTCCTCTCCAATATGCCCCAGAAGAGGAGGTAAGCTTAAAAGCCTTTATCCCTTTAGTACTCATTAAATGTGGCCCTGCGCACAGATCCACAAAATCCCCCTGGCGGTAGAAGGAGATCACCGCATCCTCCGGCAAATCCCGGATCAGCTCCACTTTATACGTTTCTCCTTTTTCCTCCATAAAGGAGATAGCCTCCTCTCTGGGAAGGGTGAATTTCTCCAGCATGGCGCCTTTCTTGATGATCCTCTTCATCTCCTTCTCGATCTGATCTAGATCCTCTCTGGAAAATGGAGCTGATTCAAAATCATAATAATATCCGTTGTCAATAGCCGGCCCGATGGCAAGCTTTACCTCTGGAAACACACTTTTCACTGCCTCCGCCAGAACATGAGAGCAAGTATGGCGAACCACCTGCAGCCCCTTTGGATCACTGACAGTCAAAATATTTAAGATGCAGTCCCGGTCAAGCACAGTCCTTAAGTCCATCACCTGGCCATCCACCTCCCCGGCGCAGGCTACTCTGGCCAACCCTTCGCTGATATCTGCAGCTATCTCGATAATTGAACGGTTTTCCCCATACTCCTTTACGGAACCGTCCTTTAATGTAATCTGCATTTCCCTCTTTCCCCCTATTTTGCCTGTACGATTTCCAGCCAGTAGCCATCCGGATCACTGATAAAGTAAATTCCCATTTTCGTATTCTCATAGCAGATGCAGCCCATTTCCTGATGCTTCTTGTGTGCCGCCTTCATATCATCTACCGCAAAGGCCAGATGGATTTCATTGTCCCCCAAGTCATACTTATCCTTCTCCCAGTCCCGCAGCCAGGTCAGCTCCAGCTGGAAATCTGTCACGCCATCTCCAAGGTACACCAAGATAAAGCTGCCGTCAGCGGCCTCCTTCCTGCGCGCCTCCTTTAATCCCAGCGCTTCCTCATAAAAACGTATGGATTTGTCCAGATTCATCACGTTATAATTATAATGGGCAAATTGAAACTGCATAGTTCCACTCTCCTTTTCTCATTCGATATGCTCATCCTTTCGATGGCTCCTGCTCAAATTCTTCTCCTCTGCCACAGATCTTTACGATCCTATCCCGGTAGGGACTGTCCGGATGCTCACTAAGCCACCGGTCAATGATCGAATACTCCTCCCAGCAATGCATAGGATAAATCTTCTTTGCTTCCGTCAGATCCAAAAAATAGTCCAATCCCAGATTATAATGGTTCTCCTGTCTGGGATCCAAAGGGATAAAGGCTACATCGATTTCTTTCCCCCGAAGAGGCTCAATAAAGCGCTTAAAGTCCTCCTCCATCTTCCGGTTCCACTCCTCTGTTTCGCCTTCCCATAGCCAGTAATTTAGGTCGCCGGCATGATAAATCACTTCTCCCTCGGCCCAAACCAGAAACGCCACCCCCTCATCGGTGGATTTTAGCGTTTCTACGGTAATCGGCCCATCCTCCCATGTAAGTCCAGGCTCCAGAAATACGGTCCGATCACAAATCGACTCCGGTACATGCCGCTTTCCAATATCATGGGAAAGAACATAATGAACCTTTGCATGTCCCTCTGCCAGCGCAAATACCTCCTGGGCGAAATGGTCACCATGGCTGTGACTGGCAAATACATACAGCTCCTTCTCCTCCGAAACTGGGGGAATTTCCCCCTGATAATAGTCAAACAGCAGCACCGTCTGCCCTAATTCCACCAGAAAACCGCTGTGACCGATATAGGTGATCTTCATCCTTGAAATCCCTCCTTTCCCCTCACTAACGCTCATTATAGCATACTCCGGTGAAAAAGTGAAAATATTTCTATTACTTTTCACCAGCCCTCTCGTACCACACATATCCCCAGGTATAGCATGCCATAATTCCTGAGACAATAGGGGCAATCATCCCCAGCATCCCCAGATTCTCCGCAAAATATCTCCCAAACAAATATACCATAGGAATTCTTAACAGTAGAGCGCCAGCGCTGCAGCTGACCATCGTCCACACCGTCTTCTCCCTTCCATTGAGATATCCATTTAAGCAGAATACCATGGTAACCATAATGTAGTCGTAGCTGCAGGAACGGAAGAAGGGAATCCCGGCGGCAATGATATTTTCATTGTCATTAAAGACCCGGATCATAGACTGAGGGCTCAGCTGGGCCCAGAACCAGAAGAGGATGGAAACAACAAGGGCGAAACTCATGCCATACCACAGAGACTTCCTCGCCCGCTCTGGCTTTCCCGCTCCCACATTCTGTGCAGTAAAGGCGGTCAGCGCGTTGGCGATGGAGGTAGCAGACAACATGGCAAATACATCAAACTTGCTGCTGATTCCTACCACAGCCGCTGCATAGACACCGCACCGGTTCATTACGGCCATTAGATACAGAAAAGAGATCCGCACCATCAGCTCCTGTAAGGAGATGGGAATCCCCACAAGCGCCAATTCCCTTGCAATAGTCCGGACCGGCTGAAAGCTAGCCGGCTGAAAATCGAAAATAAAGTGCTTTTGCTTCAGATAAAGAATAGCCAACACCATGCTGGTTCCCTGAGAAATCACTGTGGCGAGAGCTGTTCCATTCACTCCCATTCCCAGGCCCCTCACAAAGACAACATCCAGAATAATATTCATCACGCAGGCCACCCCCACGAAGCACATGGGCCGTAGGGAATCACCATATCCCCGGAGCACTGCGCTGATCCCATTATATCCGCAGATAAACACATTTCCCGCGGCGCAGATGGCCACATACCCTACGGTTAAGTCAAAGGACTCTACTGGCGTGTCTAACAGGGTAAGTAAAGGATGCTCGAAGGCCAGCATCAGCACTGTAAGCAGAAACGCAAAGAAAAAAAACAGGGTAAATGTCGTCCCTATCGTGCGCTTCACCCGCTCAATATCCCTACATCCCATGTATTTTCCGATTAAAATCGTACTCCCCAGGGTCAGACCAGTTATCAGGCTGGTGACAATCTGGGTTACCTGGGTCCCTGTGGAAACTGCCGCTACACTTTCTGCGTTGCAATATTTTCCCACAACAAATAAATCAACCGCACCGTATAGTGACTGCAGAATATTCGCAATCAAAAACGGTACGGCAAAGATCAGAAGCTTCTTTAAGATGCTTCCTTGGGTAAGGTCATTATTGTTCATTCCTTTTCTTATCCTCCTGTCACTTCCTCACAGACTGGCGCTATGGCGGATTTCTCTTTAGCATTACAGCGGCGCAGCTGGCAATCATACGCAATAGAAATGTACGGACACGCTAGATTAGATGGCAAAGCCTAGGACTATTATAAGGTTAAGAAAGAGGATTGTCAAATCTGCTCATTTTATAAGGGGTCACATTGAATTGTGCCCGCTTCCTCCTCAATGTCTTCTAAATCCTCGATTATATACTTGGAGCATGCAGCTCGTAATAGAAGATATACTGCTGCAAAATGCCGGCAATCCCAGGATAGCGGGCAAAAGGAAATCCTTCCGGATACTGTCCTTCCAACGCCTGATTAATATGGGTGTCTTTCGGAAATGCATCCATATGATGCAGGGCGAAAAGACAGATGCAATCTGCCACCTTCGTCCCCACACCGCACAGCTTTAATAGCTCCTTTCTAGCATCTTCATAGCTAGACTCTCGGATTTTGTCCAGCTGGATCTCCCCTGAAGCAATGCTTCCCGCTGTCTCTTTCACATACCGGCTGCGATATCCCAGGTTACACCTGGATAAATCCTCGATGGATGCAACCGCCAGGCGTTCCGGCGCGGGAAAGGCCCGATAGGAAACCCCTTCTTTCGTGACCTTTTCCCTCCCATAGTTTTCGCATAGCAGTCGGATGCATTTTCGGATTCTGGGAATATTGTTCTGCTGTGAGATAATAAAGCTTATGATCATCTCCCAGATATCCTGCTTCAGGATTCGAATTCCGCTGCCAAGGGCCGCCGCCCTCTGCAGATAGGCATCCTTCCGATCCACCTGGGCAATCACCGCTCCATAGTCCCTGTCAAAATCAAAGTATTCTTTCCATGTCCTCTGAAATTCCTCCTCTGTACAGAAAAGACATGCCTCCTTCCCACCCTGCTCTGCTTCCAAATAATGCTCTCCAGCAATAACGCGGAATCGTTTATCCGATAATGCTTCCATCCGAAAGCACTGTCCAGACTCGCAGATCTGCGCCAAGGAAAAATTCTCATTTGTAATTTTTATCATAACGCTCCCTTCTTTACAAATAATTTACCCTGAGAATTCCAATTCCCAGCACCGTCAGCACCACTCCGGTAGCCCGGTTCAGGGTAATAGCGCTGGCCTTATTGGCAAATCTGGCGGCGATCCTGGCCCACAAAAGTGTGGAAACTACGCAGAAAATTAAACTCCAAATATCTGGCATACCACTGATAGCAAAATGGCTCGCTGCCCCGGTAAATGCAGTAAAGGTCATAATAAACACACTAGTCCCCACTGCTGTCTTCAGCTCATAGCCCAGAACACTGGTTAAGATCAACAGCATCATCATGCCACCCCCGGCCCCGATAAAGCCGCAGATAAATCCGATAACCGTTCCACACATAAGCGACTGGATCTGCCGTTTCCTTCTGCTCACCGCCCCCATGCTCTCTTTCGTGATCATAACCGGCTTTACCATAAACTTAATGCCTAAAAGCAATGTCATAAAGACGGAAAAGCTGCCCATAGTCGTATTGGGCACCATACTTGCAATCCAGCTTCCAAATAGGGTCATAATCAAAACCATCACCATCATGACCAGGCCGTTCTTGATATCAATATTCTTGTTCCTTCCATAAGTGTAGGCACTTACTGCGCTAGCCAAAACATCACTGGCCAGCGCAATACCTACCGCCTCATAGGCCGGAGTCCCCAGGAAGGTGAGCAGCATCGGGCTGATCACCGCCGCTGCACTCATCCCGGCAAATCCGGTTCCCAGACCGGCCCCAATTCCTGCGATAAAGCAAACCAAAAGCTTATATATCATCCTTATTCTCCTTCATATATCGATGAATGTTTTCAAGAATACGCAAGTGACACTGTTTCATCTGTTCCAGCTCCTCTACATCTATCCCACAAAACATAATCTGAAAAAATTCCCTCTGCGCCCTGCGCCCATCGGCGATAATCCCCTCTGCGTTTCCGCAGATCCTGAGATGTGCTGTCTTCCGATTCCCCTGCCGGTACTCCTTTTCCAGATATCCCTTTTGCTCCAACAGCTTAATCGAAGCGGATACCTGAGACTTCGAAAGAAAGCGGATCTCGATGATATCTGTGGCTGTGTCGTAGGCAGGATTATTCGCAAGAAATAAAAGGATATCCAGCTCCATGCGGGTGATGCTGTTCCTCTCGCAAACCTGTTCCACACAGTGGGAATACAAGGTTTTAATCCCATTCTGATGCTCCCAAAGATTGATTGGAATCATTGCGCCTCCTCTCCGTAGCGGGTGTTATTTAAAATAGTTCATTTTAGAACTATTTTAGCATAAAAAAAGAAATGTCAATAATATCTTGGAACTTTGTGCTCTTAGGTATTGCTATTTTATTGAATCGCTGGTAGGACGTAAAAGCCTAAAGAGTCGCGGGCTGACTTAAGGTGCAGGCGCAAATCGGCAGGGGTAACGCCCATGGCAGGCAGGCTCAAGGCGTCACCCCGCTCTCGCTCCTTCGTGGAATGTAGTGGTACATAGGGCCCTATGATACAGGGCCACATCTCAAGGAAGCCTTCCAAGTATTACCTGGGTTCCTCCTTCAGATAAACAGAGTCCGATGTTCTCAAGATTCCCTCTG
>CATJIO010000131.1 GCA_949740725.1 uncultured Lachnospiraceae bacterium
ACTTTTTCCTTCACTTTTATCACCTCGGTAATATTCTTACCAAAGCGGGAAGACTTATTCAGAAACCAGCGTAATATTTTGATAAAAATGCATTAAAATTTCCTCATAGCCCCATCCCTCCAGCGCTTTCTCATTTGCCTCATACTGGCTCAATCCATATCCATGCCCAATCCCTTTAACCACCGCCCGGATATTTCCTTCATAATCCTCCAATCGATAAAAGGAGGAGTTTAATTCCAGCGCATACTGAATCTCCTCCCCTGTATATTGCTGATTCCCAATCTGCACTAGCTTCACATAACCAGCCTCATCTCTCTCCCCTATCTGGATCGTACCCTTTATCTGGTCAGCAAGTATTGGCTCTTTATCCGGAATGCTGCTGATCCGCTTCGCAAACTCCTCCCTGGTCCATTCCTTTATCTGGAGATAGTTCTCTGCCTCCAGATCTTCCGGACATTCTACACTGGCCAGATAGGGATGGCTCTCATCGCCTGGTCTGGTGATTCCTCCGCTGCACTGGGAGAACCATGGGTCGATGTATGTTCCCTCATATTTCATTACCACCCCCTTAGTCTCCGATATCGCCTGCTCCACCTTTTCATAAAGCTTCATAAAATTCTTTGTTCCCCACAGTTGTTCCATCTGTGCCTGTCCGAAATAGTCCATATTCAGGGCAGATTCCGGAATCTCTGTATCCCCTTCCATCAGTCCATGGATATATGTCCTGGCGATTACCGCCTGAGCCTTTAATGCCTCCAGCTCATAGCTGGCAGGCATTTGTCGTGCCACAACCCCTGCCAGATACTGCTCCACATCCATTGCGCTTTCTTGCTCCCGATCCAGGATTATCCTCCGTCTTCCAGACTCCGCTTTTCCATATTCCTCCATCAAGTATCCATCTCTCCCCGCCACATTGCCTGTCCAGCCCAGGGTGATAATGTAGGGAAAGCAGCAAGCCGTGGCCATGATGGCGCATCCTTTCTTCCAATTCATAAAAAACGCCTCCTCATATCTAATGTATGAGGAGGCAGAAAATTTATTCCTATAAGGATTTTATGGGCGTTACATCAACAGCCACTTTCTTCAAATGCCAGATATCCCGCACATACTCTTCAATGGTGCGATCTGAAGTAAACTTGCCGGAGCTAGCCACATTTAAGATAGCGGATTCCGCCCACCAGGCTTCATCCCGATACGCCTTGTCCACCCTCTCATGGGCCTCGGCATAGGAGCGAAAATCCTTCAGAATAAAGTAGGTGTCTGCTCTGTCGCTGCTCTGTGTATTTAATAAGGAATTATAGATATCCCGGAAAAGCTCTGGATCATGGGGCGCAAAGTAACCGTTAATCAGCTGCATCAACACCCGGCGGATATCCTGGTCATGATTAAAGATATCCATGGGATAATAGCCGCCGTTATTCTCGTAGTTGATTACCTCATCCGAGGACATGCCGAAGATAAAGGCCCGATCCTCTCCCACTTCCTCCACGATCTCCACATTCGCGCCGTCCATAGTGCCAAGGGTCAGGGCGCCATTTAACATAAACTTCATATTGCCTGTGCCGGAGGCTTCTTTGGAGGCAGTGGAAATCTGCTCGCTTACATCGGCTGCTGCAAAGATAATCTCCGCATTGCTTACCCGGTAATCCTCAATAAATACCACCTTGATCTTCCCGTTAATACTCCGGTCATTATTAATCACATTCGCCACTGCGTTAATCAGTTTGATGGTTAACTTTGCCCTCTTGTACCCAGCTGCAGCCTTTGCGCCGAAGATAAAAGTTCTGGGAATAATATCCATATTAGGATTATCCTTCAGCTGATTGTACAGGAACATCACATGCAGAATATTCATCAGCTGACGTTTATACTCATGAAGTCGCTTTACCTGTACATCGAAAATCGAGCGGGGGTCAACATCAATTCCATTATGTTCCTTGATGTATTTAGCCAGGCGGATCTTATTCTGGTACTTAATATTCATAAACTCCTGCTGGCATTTCTCATCTTTTGCATAGATGGCCAATCTCTTAATATGGGAAAGGTTAGTAATCCACTCATCTCCAATCTTGGAGGTCACCCAGTCTGCCAGGAGAGGATTCCCATGAAGAAGGAATCTTCTCTGAGTAATGCCGTTTGTCTTGTTATTGAACTTCTCCGGATACATCTGGTAAAAAGACTTTAGCTCCTGATTTTTCAGGATCTCCGTATGGAGTCTTGCAACGCCGTTTACAGAAAAGCTTCCCGCGATAGCAAGGTGGGCCATCTTCACCTGTCCATCATAAATGATGGCCATCTTCTTTACCTTCTCCTGGTCACCAGGGAACTTGGCCTGAATGTCCGCGATAAACCGATGGTTGATTTCCTCCACAATCTGGTAGATACGTGGAAGCAGCCTAGAGAACAACTCAATGGGCCATTTTTCCAGAGCCTCAGCCATAATGGTGTGGTTGGTGTAAGCACAGGTTTTGGTGGTTACTTCCCATGCCTGCTCCCAGCTCAGATGATAAACATCCAGAAGAATCCGCATCAGTTCAGCCACTGCTACAGTGGGATGAGTGTCATTTAACTGGAATACCACCTTCTCAGGAAGCCTCTGAATATCGTCATGCTTCTCCATATATTTGGCTACAGCGCGCTGTACGCTAGCGGAAATGAAAAAGTACTGCTGCTTTAATCGCAGTTCCTTTCCGGCATAGTGATTATCATTGGGATAAAGTACCTCGCAGATATTCTTTGCCAGGTTCTCCTGTTCCACTGCCTTTTGGTAATCGCCTTTATCAAAGGAATCAAGGCTGAAGGTATTGATCGGCTGAGCATCCCATACCCGCAGAGTATTTACTACATTATTTCCATAACCTACGATGGGGAGGTCATAGGGCACAGCCATAACTGATTGATAGCCTTCCTGGATAAAGTTATTTCTCTGTCCATCCCACTCTGTCTTTACATAGCCGCCGAATTTCACTTCCGTAGAATATTCAGAGCGACGCACTTCAAAAGGATTTCCATCCTTCAGCCACTCGTCCGGAACCTCGATCTGGAAGCCGTTTTCGATCTTCTGCTTAAACATGCCATAACGGTAGCGGATGCCGCAGCCATATGCGGGATAGCCCAAGGTAGCCAGAGAATCTAAGAAACAGGCTGCCAGACGGCCCAGACCACCGTTGCCTAGAGCGGCGTCTGGTTCCTGGTCCTCGATCAGATTTAAGTCGAATCCTAGCTCATCCATCACTTCCTTAATTTCCTTGTAGGCGCAGAGATTAATCATATTGTTTCCCAGAGCGCGCCCCATCAGAAACTCCATGGACAGATAGTAAACCGTCTTTGCGTCCTGCTTTTCATACTCCTTGTGGCTGGCAATCCACTCATCAATGATCACATCCTTCACAGAATAAGCTACCGCCTGGAATACCTGGGCCGGGGTCGCCTCATCGATGGTTTTGCGGAAAAGGTTCTTTACATTATCCACCACAGACCGCTTAAACACTGCCTTGTCAAAACCATTCTCTTTGTTCATTTTTTCGCCCTCCTGTTTTCAAACCTTATGCTTTCGTAACACCGAGAGTTACGTTTTCTCCATTAATATTCCATTCCTTTGAAAATTCGGCATCTGCCTGGCGATTACCGCTCCCAAGGATCACCTCATCCGCTAGCACCTCTCTGCCGATCTCCTCCCCATGGAATCGGAAGATCTCCGAAACCTTCTGACTATCATCCGCTGCATAGACCTTGATGTGATCGGTCACCTCAAAGCCGGACTCCTTGCGCATGGTCTGAATCTTGCTGATGATCTCCCGCATAAAGCCTTCCTCGATCAGCTCCTTGGTCAGATTCGTATCCAGGACCACGGTCACATAATTATCCTCCTCCGTGACAAATCCTTCTTTCTGACCCACATCAATTAACAGATCCTCTTTGGCCAATTCCACCTGGGTATCTCCAAAGGTGAAAGTGAGCCGCCCTTTTTCATTTAATTCATCCATTGCCTGATTTCCGTCCAACGCTGCCAGCGCCGCGCGGATATTTCCAAGTTGCTTTCCGTACTTAGGTCCTACGGTCTTCAGCTGAGGCTTGAAGGTATAAGAGGTGAACGCTCTCACATCCTCTGAGAAAGTGACCCTCTTCACATTCAGCTCTTCCTCGATAATGGTAATATAATAGTCTGACAACCCGTGGCTGGCCTTAACATACATCTGTCCGATAGGCTGCCGGTTCTTAATATTCGCCGTATTTCTGGCAGCCCGGCCCATCACCACGATCTTCAACACCTCATCCATGTCCTCTTCCAGCTTCTCGTCGATCATAGAGGGATCTGCTTCCGGGAAATCGCACAGGTGAATGCTTTCCGGCACATCATGGTCAATACTTCTCACCAGATTCTGATAGATCTGCTCTGCCATAAAGGGAATCATGGGCGCGGCGGCCTTTGCCGTAGTCACCAGAGCGGTGTACAGCGTCTCATAGGCATTAATCTTATCCTGCTCCATGCCTTTAGCCCAGAACCGCTCACGGCTTCTCCTCACATACCAGTTGCTCATGTCATCCACAAAGGCCTGGAGAACCCTGGCCGCCTCGGGGATCCGGTAATTAGCCAGGTGATCATCCACTGCCTTTACCATGGAATTCATCTTGCTTAACAGCCAGCGGTCCATCACTGACAGCTTGTCATATTCCAAGGCATATTTCGTCGCGTCAAATTCATCAATATTCCCATAAAGGACAAAGAATGCGTAGGTATTCCACAGCGTTCCCATAAACTTCCTCTGCCCTTCCATCACAGCCTTCCCATGGAAACGGTTTGGCAGCCAGGGCGCGGAATTAATATAAAAATACCAACGGATAGCATCTGCCCCATAAGTCTTCAGCGCATCAAAGGGATCCACCGCATTGCCTTTGGACTTGCTCATCTTCTGTCCATTCTCATCCTGCACGTGGCCCATTACAATCACGTTCTCATAGGGCGCTTTGTTAAACAGCAGAGTGGACTCGGCCAGCAGCGAATAAAACCAACCTCTTGTCTGATCCACTGCCTCTGAGATAAACTGGGCAGGGAACTGGGCTTCGAATAATTCCTTATTCTCAAATGGATAGTGATGCTGTGCGAAAGGCATAGCGCCGGAGTCGAACCAGCAGTCAATAACCTCGGGAACACGATGCATTTCTTTGCTGCATTTGGGACACGTAATCACCACATCATCGATAAAAGGACGGTGAAGCTCCACCTCCATTCTGCCCTCCGGCCCGTCTGTTTCCTTAGCATATTTCTTTGCTACCTGATCATAATTAGGGCTCATGGACTTGAGCTCTGCCCGGCTGCCGATGGAATGCATATGGCCGCACTCGCATTCCCAGATATTTAACGGCGTGCCCCAATAACGGTTCCGGGAGATCCCCCAGTCCTGGATATTCTCTAACCAGTCCCCGAACCTGCCTTTGCCAATACTCTCCGGAATCCAGTTGATGGTGTTATTGTTACGGATCAGATCCTCCTTGACCGCGGTCATCTTGATAAACCAGGATTCTCTGGCGTAGTAGATCAGAGGCGTGCCGCATCTCCAACAATGGGGATAGCTGTGCTCGAACTTAGGCGCGGCAAACAGAAGCCCTTTGGTATTCAGATCCTTTAAGATTTCTGGGTCCGCCTTTTTGCAGAACATTCCGGCATAAGGGGTCTCTGCCGTCATCTCCCCTTTCCCGTCCACCAGCTGGACAAAGGGAAGGTCATATTTTCGTCCTACATTGGCGTCATCCTCACCAAAGGCCGGAGCGATGTGTACCACGCCCGTACCATCAGTCAGGGTAACATAGCTGTCACAGGTAACATAAAACGCCTTCTTATGCTGCTTCTCACAAGTCGCCACCGCACAGTCGAATAAAGGCTCATACTCTTTGTATTCCAAGTCCTTCCCTGTAAAACGCTGGAGAATCTCCACATCCTCCCCCAAAACCGTCTGAACCAACGCTTCCGCCAGATAATAGATATCGCCGTCTCCTGTCTTTACCTTTACATAGGATTCCGCCGGGTTCACGCACAGCGCCACATTGGAAGGCAGAGTCCAGGGAGTGGTGGTCCATGCCAGGATATACCCATCCTCTCCCACTACCTTAAACCGCGCGATTGCAGACCGCTCCTTCACATCCTTATATCCCTGTGCCACTTCATGGGAAGACAGAGGCGTGCCACACCGTGGGCAGTAAGGTACAATCTTAAAGCCCTTGTATAAGAGACCCTTGTCCCAAATCTCCTTTAAGGCCCACCACTCTGATTCAATGTAATCATCATGATACGTTACATAAGGATCATTCATATCCGCCCAAAAGCCTACGGTAGCGGAAAAGTCTTCCCACATCCCCTTGTACTTCCAGACGCTCTCCTTACAGTGTCCGATAAAGGGCTCCAGGCCATACTGCTCTATCTGCTCTTTGCCGTCTAAGCCCAGCTTCTTCTCCACCTCCAGCTCCACTGGGAGGCCATGGGTATCCCATCCGGCCTTCCTGGGCACCATATATCCCTTCATAGTGCGATATCTGGGAATCATATCTTTAATCACGCGGGTCAGCACGTGGCCGATATGGGGCTTGCCATTCGCTGTGGGAGGACCGTCATAAAATACATAGGGCTCTCCCTTAGCCCGGCTTTCGATACTTTTTTCGAAAATCTTGTTCTCTGACCAGAACTGCTCCACGTCCTTTTCCCTTTCTACAAAGTTCAAATCCGTGGGGACCTTCTGATACACGATTTTTTTCGCTGTGTCAGGCATCTTCTCTTCCTCCATCCTTCCTTGCGGGCAGCCGCGACAACACCTTTTATTTCAGTCCTGCTCCGCCTGCAACTCCTGGCGTCCTGAATGCGCCAGGATACCCAGGGTAAAAGAAAGCCTTCATCCTGCGCAAACAGGACGAAGGCTGCTTCGTTATACCACCTATTACTGCATACTTTGATATGAGTTCCCTATAACGTGGGAAATCCGTCCCAGCCTACCAGGTGCTGTATCAAGCTCCCTTGTTCAGCCAGGCAGCTCCGGAGTGATCTTGGGATGCTCTTACTTACACCGGGCTTCCACCATCCCCGGCTCTCTGTCGTTTTGGGAACAACTTACTCTCTCCATCTCTGCCTTTTTCACCACTATATTATATAAAGCGGGCGCTAAAAAGTCAAGATTAATTTTGCCAGGTCATTCCACCTTCCAAATCTCCTGAGCCCCATTCTCCTTTGTATGCCAGCAAGCCCCCTCTAAGGGTCCTCCTGGGGTATTGTCCAGGAAGAACCAATCTCCAGATCCATCCTCAGCATCCGCCACACTTCCATTCCATCGGTGCCACCCAGTACAGATATATCCGTTTCCGCCGAATAAATACCAGTGCTGGCGGATCAGCTTCCACTGATTCTCTGGATGGCTGCCGTCAATATTGCGATACCACCATCCGATACCATCCCTCACCCAGCCTTCCTGTTGTTCCTTTGGTGGCCAGGTCTTCATAAATGTTTCCGGTGTCTGATACATCGCCTTGATTTTCTTAGTGCTGCTTCCCCAGTCCGGAAGCTGGAAATGAGGTTGATCCACAATACTTTTCCAGTTTCCTCCCCATTCCAGCCCCAAAGAAACACCGGTCTCTCCCACTCTCTTAAAAAAATTACCAGACTCATTATAGGCTCCCTTTCCATCATTCCGGTAGAAGTCAAAGGCTGTCCCCCACTGATGGAAGGAGCTGTAGGAGCTCCCAGGGGCGTTGGTGACGATCTTCCCCGGCCTAGTCCTACCCTGGGCATACAGTGCATCCTGCTCTGCCTTGGTCCTCAGTGTTTCACCAATCTCGATCTTTAGTCCCTTTTTATCACACTCTTCCTTTAGTTTAGTGGCCAAAAGCTGCAGCCGTGGATGACATAAAGTAATATCTCTCATGATCTATTTTCCTTTTTTCTTTATCCTATGAAGAAGATAGACAAGTTGTGAAAAACAGTACAGACATGAATCGTAGAAAAGGCCGGGCCTATTTTTCACGTTCTCATTAATTTGCGGAAACTTCCCTTCTTCTTTTCATATGATAAAGTAAAAAATCAAGAGGGCTTATTATGGCTGAAAATGATTCCTATCAAACCCCTTCCGTAACTCCTGAAACCACAGAAGACAGTTCCAATACCCCGGAGGCTGCCGGATGGCACAGTCCTACTCAAGGCGGCATCACCACTCCCATTGCGCCAGAAGGCGGCATCCCCGCTTATCCAGGCAATATGAACCAAACTGGCAATGAAAATGCAGGGATCATGCTTCCTATTGCACCAGAGGGTGGTATTCCCGCTTATCCAGGTAATGTAAGCTGCCCTGGATGCGGCAGCTGTCCCGGCTGCTCCACCCTTCCGATTTTCCCCACTATTCCTTCAGTCCCAAGCTATCAGTACGGACAGGTGCGCTTTATCAATGCCTCCACCAATACCTTCCCTGTAAATTTCAGTATTGACGGCACAACCTATACAGCTAATTCCCAGTTTGGCCATGTATCCGCCTATCAGCCGATCTCTGACGGCTTCCACACAGTATCCGTCAACCGCACCACTGGACTGCAGGCCCTGCTTTTACAGCAGACCTTCCCCTTTACCTCCGGCCAGAAGGTTACTATGGTTCTAGTGGATGCCAGAGAAGGCGGACTCGAGCTTGTCCAGATTGCTGATGTGGGCTGCAACAATCTTCCCTCTGGTTACGGCTGCTACCGGGGGGCCAATATGAGCTACAGCGGATCCAGCTTTGATATTCGGATGTATAATGGGGATACGGTTTTCCGGAACGTTGGTTTCACCCAGGTAACCTCCTATAAGCGGGCCTTAGCTGGAAATTATACCTTTTATTTGTCTAATACCAACTTCCAAAATGGGATCCGCGAGCTCCCGATTATTATCATCGGCGCTTTAACGGGAACCAGTCCTGTTTCCAGTCCTTTAGCCTCCGGCAACGTAACCATCCAGACTGGGCAGAATACCACAACATACATTGTAGGTAATACTTGGTCCGCCTACAGCCTCCAGATGATCACTGTCAATGATTAAGTAGCATTTTATCCTAAAACTCCTTCAAAGCTTTCCTGAAGGGTCTGGCAGGAGGCGGAGAACTGCTTTGCCTCCTCCTCTGTCAGTGGAAGCTCCAACACTCTCCTGGCTCCGCTTCCATTGATTACACAAGGGACTCCGGCAAACACATCCCTCTGGCCGTATTCTCCTCTCAGCATGGCGGTTACCGTGAGGACGCTGTTTTCATCCCCCAACACTGCTTTAGTAATTCTGGTTAATGCCATGCCGATCCCATAGTAGGTAGCCTGCTTTGCGTCAATGATCTGATAGGCCGCTCCCTTTACCTGATCAGCGATCTCCAGAAGCTTTTCCCTGCTGATACTCTCTTCCCCAGGCGTCCTGCCGCAGAGCTCCAGAATGGGCCGTGTGGCCACCATTGCCTGGCTCCAGGGTACGAATTCGCTATCGCCGTGCTCCCCCATCACATAGGCATGGACATTCCTGGGATCTACATGGAGGTACTGGCCCAACAGATAACGAAGTCTGGCTGTGTCCAATGCAGTTCCGCTCCCCAGCACTCTTCCTGCGTTAAAGCCGGACAAGGCGCAGGTGATTCGGGTCATCACATCTACTGGATTGGTGGCTACCAAAAAAATACCACTAAAGCCGCTTCTGGTGACCGGATCCACAATGGAGCGGAACACCTCTGCATTTCTTTTTAACAGATTCAGCCTGGTCTCCCCCGGCTTCTGCGCCACGCCGGCACAGATCACCACCAGATCCGCATCGTTACAGTCTGCGTAATCTCCGGGATAAATTTCCATATTTGAAGCTGCAAAAGCGAGGCCATGATTTAAGTCCATAGCCTCGCCCATCGCTCTCTGCTTATTCACATCGATCAAAACCAGCTCATCGCAAACCGTCTGATTTAACAGACAATAGGCATAGCTCATGCCTACCAGACCGCATCCTACCAATGCAACCTTTCTTTTATCCACTCTCATCTTTAACTCCTTTTCTCTTTGGATCAGCACCGTACGGTATCCGTCCATTTTGTATTAGTATGAGAGTTCTTTGAGAAAATATTCAGGTCTGCATTAAATCCGGTTAATTTTCTTTTCCATTAGTTCGCTGTTACTGCTGTACATAATGGTATGTTCCTTTGAAATTTTGCCTTCCCGATACAGTTTCAGGAGACTGTTATCCATGGTAACCATGCCTGTTTCTGCCGAGGTGGAAATCACGCCGTCGATCTGATGTACCTTTGCCTCACGGATCATATTGCGGATCGCGTTATTTAAAAACATAATCTCCAACGCCGGAACGACGCCAAAGGTATCTTTCCTTGGAATTAGCTGCTGAGATACCACCGCCTGAAGCACCATAGACAGCTGAATTCGAATCTGTGACTGCTGATTGGGTGGAAAACTGTCTATAATACGGTCGATGGTGTTGGCCGCACCAATAGTGTGCAGGGTGGAGATCACCAGATGTCCGGTCTCCGCCGCCGTCATAGCGGTGCGGATGGTCTCGAAGTCACGCATCTCTCCCAAAAGAATTACATCCGGAGCCTGTCTCAGGGCCGCCCGTAATCCGCTCATATAGCTGTCTGTGTCATTGCCCACCTCGCGCTGGGTCACCACGCTCTTATTATGGCGGTGCAGGTACTCGATGGGGTCCTCCAAAGTTATCACATGGGCATTCCTTGTCTTGTTAATCTCATCGATAATACAAGCCAACGTGGTGCTCTTTCCGCTTCCAGCAGGCCCTGTTACCAGCACCAGCCCCTTGGTCATCTTTGAAATATCGATCACATTCCTGGGCAGATTAAGGGCGGTAAAGTCTGGAAGCTCAAATCTTACAATTCGGATAATGGCGGCCAGGGAACCTCTCTGACGCATCACGCTAGCACGAAATCGGGACAATCCCTTGACGGCAAAGGAAAAATCGTCGTCCCCTCCATCCTCTACCTTCTCGATGGCCCGATGGCCTGCAATATCGTAAATCTGCATAATCATCTTGTCCATTTCTTCTGGATAAATCTTTTCATCACCCAAATAAATAATGCTTCCTCCGATTTTATAGGAAAACGGCATGCCTGGTATCAAAAAAATATCCGATGCTTCCTGCTCTACTGCCCGTTTAAAAAGCTCTAATATGTCCATTGACCTTGTCCTCCTCTATTGTCATTCTCCGCTCCACACCGGCATATCCTGATCAATCTCATATTCCTCCCGGTTATATACCATCCATTGAAGGATATGAGTCCTCTCATTCTCATTCTCCCACTGAAAGCCTAGCTTAATCAAAAGCGCCTGACCACTTTCCATGGGGATCTCTTTCCAGACCGCCTGTTCGTCGGGAAGATATCCTTCCGGCAGGACTTCTTTTATGTAATCCTCTGGATGGGATTGATTCTGCCTCATCGCCTCTGCTGCCAGCCGCTCTATCTCCATTCGGAAAGCCTCTCCCTCGCCATCCGCCTGATAATAACCGGACACAGAAGCACCGTTCCGCTCCGCTAGGTCTAAATCATTCTTAGCACTGGTTAAAGACAGCAGTCCAAAAGTCCCCAGGCAAAGGACGATAAAAATCAAAATCAGGGAAGCACTGCCAATATTGGCCCCGCTTTTCATCTCACTTTTTGCCATCGCTGTCGCCTCCTGCCGGTATGTATCTTTTGACCTCCAGAGTAAAAAGCAATTCCTTCCCCAGCTCCCGCCAGCGGGAATGTCCCTCGCCTCTTCCAATCTCGATCCTCAGACTGCTTAAGACTCCCTCTTCCCCCTCTGCCGGCTTACTGGTCTCCATCAGCTGGGCATAAAAGCAAGGTTCTCCCCCTTCTTCTCCAGTCCTCTCCCAGCCTGCGTTCCAGTAAACCTCCGGGGCAGCTTCTCCGTTTGATGCAGGCTGAAGCCCTTCCATGCCATAGGCCTTCCAAGTATCCGCCAGACTCTCCGCCGCCAACACCGCCTGATTCTTCTCTCTGGCAAGGCGGCTCATGGAGTCTGCCTTGAGAAATACCTGGATGCAAACTGCTGCTGAAAGGAGGAAGAAACCGCAGACCATAATCATTTCCATCAAAAAGATGCCGGAACCTGACCGCTTTCTGCTATTCATTCTTATCCCCTCCTCTTCCGCTCCGAAGGGAAAGGCTTAACGCTCCTCCCTCTTCCCCCTCTGTCCGAATATGGACCATCCTGCCATCCTCGCTCTGACTCACGGAAAATCCGTCACATTTTAGTATTTCTAATCCATCGTCCAATCCCAGGCCATCCGCTGGGTCGAAAAACAGCTCTCGGATAGCCCCGTCTCCATAGTAAATCCAGGAAACATAGTCTCCCAAGCCGCTGGCGATCTCCAGCACCTCCGTGCCATCCTGGGTGAACACCCGGACTGCCCCTTCCTGATCTCCCTGGCGCACCTTATTTGCCACGTACTGGAGAGCCACACTACCGGTAAAGTTCTCCTGAGAGCGCACATTAATATTTTCATAACCCTGGCCGCCGATGAGCACGGTAAACAGGGCACACAGCACAAACACCAGAAACAGCAGCATGGTAAACAGTACATTAATTAACTGCCCGTGATTTCCGGTACTCCTTCCAGAAGCGCCCTGCTTCATCCCATTTTCTTCTGCCATCCATGCTCCTCCTATTCTTCTGCCGGGACCACAGTGATATCCGGCATGATATTCGAAGCGAATCCTTCATAGAATACATAATACCGATTCCTGTCGATCTGAATCCCGTAATGCTCCTCTAAATATTCCACGCTTGGCGGATACCGCCCCTCAATGGCATAGCACTGAACGGTAGCCCGAGCAATGGCATTGCGCAGCGTCACCTCTCCCTCAGATTTCGCCTTGCCAGAAAAGGTGGAGGCTCCGCGGAAGAAAACGGCGGCCACCAGAACAAAAAATAGAATGGACAGCAAAAAACCCGCTATACTTACGTTCTTTTTATCGATTTTCTTCACTTTCACTGATCCCGTTCCTCCTAATATCCGTCAGCTAGCCGATTGTGGAAAGCACGCCAACTAAAGGAAGCATCACCGAAAGCAACACCAAGCCCACTGCAACTGCCAGCACAGCCACCATGGTCGGCTCAAATCTGGAAATAACACCATCAATAGCTCCGTCCGCCTGCTGCTCATAATCCTGGGAGATATCTTCCATCACTCGGTCTAAATGTCCGCTTCTGGTTCCCGTCTTAATCATCTGGGTGTGGAAACCGGAAAACAACCCTGTAGCCTTCATCGCCGCATAGTAGCTCTGCCCTTCTCCCAGCTGCTGCCTGCAGGTGCCAATCTTCTCCTCCACCGCCTGGTTCTCTACTAATTCCTCGGCCAACTCCAGCCCCTTTTCCAGCTCCAGACCACTTCGAAGAGTCAAGGCCAGAACGGAAGTAAAGCGCCGGTTGGCTACGGCTAAGGCAATCCGGCTCCGCCTCTTTGTCCAGGCTACCAGCTTTTCCACGAGGGAAATCCTATGCCCCATCTTTGCAAATACCCATACGCCGCCGCAGACCACCACCAGCACAGCGCCAGCCGCCAGGGCAACTCCGCTAAAGATTCCGCCGAACTGAATCGCCGATCTGGCCGCCGGAGAGATCTCCGCTCCCAGCTGGGAATAGACATCTTCAAATATAGGCATTACCTTAGCGAAAAGAACGAAAAGCACTGCCAGGAGCATAAATACCATAATAATCGGATACGTCAATGCATTTTTTATATTCCGCATCAGGAAAAACTCTTTCTCATAATATTCTGCTAGAGAAAGCATCATCTGATCCATGGTTCCTGTACTCTGCCCCAGCTTTGCCATCTTAATCACATAGGGAGGAAAGGCTTTGGTATCCTCCAGAACCTGATAGAAAGGATCTCCCAACTCCACGCCTTCCGCCATAAAAAGAAGCATATCCTTCTCCCATTGTTCTCCTGCATCCTCCGCCATAATGGATAATCCCTCATCCAATGGGATCGCTGCCTCCAGCAAAAGAGCAATCTGCAAGCAGAAAGCAGAGAGTTCCTGATTCTGATAGCGGTTCTTTGCCTGCTTCTTATCCTTCATTGACTCCTGGGACTTTTTCTCTGATTCTTCCCTTAATTCATTTTCAAACTGTGTATCATCAAATTCACCACTCACGAAACTATCTCCTCTTTATCCTTTTAATATGCATATTTTGCTTGATAGGAGCTGTTTCCGGCTCCCAGGGCCTTCCCGCCGCTGGAGGCAAAGGTGGGATCCATCAGACTCCAATTCGCCCCGTCAAAGTAGATCACATTGTCAACCCAGCCCTGGTTCTGGAGATACACGCTGATCCAGGCATGGTACAGCTCTCCAGTGTATCCCACCACCAGTTTGGTGGGAATATCCTGAGCCCGCAGCATAGCGGTCATCAGGGAAGCATAGTCAAAGCATATGCCATTCCTAGTCGCCAAAGTCGAATCGACATTGGGGAGATATCCGCTCTGTACGTTAGCTGCCTTATTATAATCATAGGTCAAATTTTCAACCACATAGTTAAATACATTGGTTACGATAGCCAGCTGTTCCCCGGCTCCCGCTGCTACCTGATTGCTAACAGCCACTGCATTGCTGTTCTGGTTAAAGTTCACATACTGATTCGGGTACAGGAAGGGGGCGTATTCATTCTCCAGGCTAACCTGGATATTCTGACTACATGCCTGAGCGTACTGATTACCGCTTACATTTTCGAATACCTTCACGGAATAGCTGCCGCTTCCCTCGGTAAAAGGAAATACCTCATAGGCATCCCTAGCGTTTAAATTGTAAGTATAGGTGGTACCTTTGGTTATCTGCACCTTAATTTTCCCATTGCTCCCATTATACTTGATCATCACATATCCCTGGCTGGCATTCGAGGCGTCAATGGTTACCTTATCATTTCCATAAGTCACTGAGCCGGAGGCAATGGGAGTCCGCACCATGCCATAAGCAGTCATTGGCAGCGCCGCGATACATACAGCAGCCAATACTGCCGTAATCCGTCTAATCACATTTTTTCTTATCTTCATGTTAATTTCCTCCCTCTATTCATAATTATAACCGTTCATATCCTTTACTCGTTCCATATCAGTTGCCACCCGCCAGACGCTGACGGAGAATCTCATAGGCTAGGACACCCGCTGCCACAGAGGCATTCAGCGAATCGATCTCCCCTTTCATGGGAATAGCAGCGGTCATATCACAATTTTCCTTTACTAACTTCCCCACACCCCCGCCTTCTCCTCCAATTACCAATCCGATGGGACCGGTAAGATTCAGACGGTACATGCTCTCCCCCTTCATATCTGCGCAGACAAACCAGAGCCCCTTGGTCTTCAACTCTTCTATAGTGGCCGACAGATTAGTCACCTTTGCCACCGGGGTGTAATTCAGGGCGCCTGCGGAGGTTTTCGCCACTACTGCCGTAAGGCCGGCTGCCCGGCGCTTGGGAATGATCACGCCGTGTGCGCCTGCCAGATTTGCCGTGCGGATAATCGCTCCTAGATTATGGGGATCCTCGATCCCGTCCAGCAGGAATAAAAAGGGCGACTCCCCTCTCTCTTTGGCCAGGTTCAACATATCATCCACTTGGGCGTATTCATAGACCGCCCCATAAGCGATTACCCCCTGATGCTTCCCTCTGGAAGACATCTGATCCAGCCGTTCCTTGGAAACAAAGGTGATAATCACATCCTTTTTCCTGGCTTCCCTGGTAATGGACTGGATAGGGCCATCATGGCATCCGTCCTGGATAAACAGCTTATCAATGGTTTTCCCGGAGCGGAATGCCTCCAGCACCGCATTCCTTCCTTCTATAGTCATTTCTTGGTATCGCATGATTCTGTCTCTCCTATTTTCTCCAGCCCCTGACTCACCAGAAAAATCAGACGTTCAAACTGCTCCGATAAAAACAGCCAGCCGATCAGTGCCTCAAAGCCGGTGGCCAGGCGATAGTCGGTTATGGATGCATTCTTCGCCGTAGTAAATGACTTCGCATTCCTTCCTCGCTTAAAAACAGCCGTCTCCTCCTCCCGAAGATCCGGCTGCAGACGCTTAACCATCTCCGCCTGTGTTGCGGCACATACAAGGCTGGAGCTGCGCTTGTGTAGTTTATTCACCTGAATACTACCTGCATTCACTACCTTCGCCCGCACCAAAACCTCATAAACCGCATCTCCCATATAAGCCAACACCAAAGGGGAGTAGGTATTTGCATCCCTTTCCTCTAGTTTCATCCATGTTTTGTAATACTCCAGAAACTCTTTCATTACACCCGTTTCCATTTCACGCCTTCTCTGGTATCCTCCAAGATAATCCCTTTGTCAAGGAGGGTGTTTCTAATCTGATCTGCCAAGGCAAAGTTCTTTTCCTTCCTGGCTTGCCCGCGCCTGGCGATCATCTCCTCGATCTCATCGTCCAAGATCTCCACCTTCCGCTGAGTAATAATCCCTAGTACATCGCAGAGTTTCTGAATCTCTCCCATTAAAAGATCCACTAATGCCCGAGTGCTCTCTCCATTTGCTGCTGTATTGGCCAGTTTTACGATCTCAAAGAGAGCAGAAACCGCATCTGCCGTATTAAAATCATCCTCCATCGCAGCCTCAAACTTTGCTGTCAATGCAGCTAAGGCCTTTTCCTGCTCCTTCTCTCCTTCCGCCATCTCCCCGCCAGAGGTCTTCCCCTGTAATTCCCGCAGACGCTCGACACAGGTCAAGATCCGCTCCAGGCCATTCTTCGAGGATTCCATCAGCTCTTCGCTAAAGTTAAAGGGACTCCGATAGTGGGCGCTGAGCATAAAGAAACGGAGGACCTGAAGATCGTACCTCTCGCTGATCTCCCGGACAGTAAAGAAATTCCCTGCAGATTTAGACATCTTCTTGTTATCGATATTTAAAAACCCGTTGTGCATCCAATAGGTGGCAAAGGGCTTTTCATTGGCCGCTTCACTCTGGGCGATCTCATTTTCGTGGTGAGGAAAAATCAAGTCCTCTCCGCCAGCATGGATATCAATGCTGTCTCCCAGATACCGCTTCGCCATCACCGAGCACTCGATGTGCCAGCCGGGACGTCCCTGGCACCAGGGCGACTCCCAGAAGGGCTCTCCCTCCTTCTTCGGCTTCCAGAGAACAAAGTCATTAGGATCCTCCTTGCCCTCCTCACCAGTCACCTTAATCTCACGGAATCCGGGCTGAAGCTCATCCAGGTTCTTATGGGACAGCTTTCCATATTCCCGGAAGGATTTCACGCGGAAATACACGGTGCCATCCTCCGCCTGATAGGCATGGCCCTTATCAATCAGCATCTGGATCATCTCCAGCATGCCTCCGATCTCCTCTGTAGCCAAAGGATGCCTGGTAGCTGGTCTTACATTCATCCCTTCCATATCCTTTTTGCATTCGTGGATATACCGTTTGGAAATCACGTCTGAATCTACGCCCTCTTCCACAGCCTTTTTAATGATTTTGTCATCTACATCCGTAAAATTGCTGACAAAATTTACCTCATATCCTTTGTACTCGAAATAACGGCGCACCGTATCAAAAATAATCATGGGGCGGGCATTTCCAATGTGGATGTAGTTATAAACAGTGGGGCCGCACACATACATCTTCACCTTCCCCGGATCCAGGGGCACAAACTCCTCTTTTCTCCTGCTTAAGGTATTAAATATTTTCATTGTTCCGCTTCTCCTGTCTGCTCATTCTATCCCTGAGCGCTCTCCTCACAAGTGCCCGTTCTGTGCAATGCCTATCTATCATTCTCTTTCTGGGCACTCCTGCCCTCACAGCCGCACATACCGCTACAGCACTCTGCATCATCATAACAATAATTTGCCACTTCTGTCAATAATGCAATCGCCTGAGATGAAATCCCTTCTTCATTTCCAGTAAACCCCAATCCCTCTTCCGTTGTCGCCTTCACGCTCACCTGTCTCGGCCGTAATCCCAAGGCATGAGCGATATTTTCTGCCATCTGGAGTCGGTATGCCACCAGCTTCGGCCTCTGGGCGATAATGGTCGCATCGATATTTTCAATCACATAGTGATTCTCATTCACCAGCTTTCCCACTTGTTCCAACAGCTTAATACTGGAAATTCCCTGATACGCTGGATCGGAATCTGGGAAATGCTCCCCGATGTCCCCCAGCGCCGCTGCTCCCAGCAATGCATCCATCACCGCATGAACCAGCACATCCGCATCCGAATGTCCCATAAGCCCTTTTTCATAGGGAACCAAAACCCCTCCTAAAATCAATTCTCTGCCTTCCACCAACCGGTGTACATCATAACCCTGTCCGATTCTCATTCTGCTTTCCTCTCTGTTACTGTTTGCGCTCCTGCCGGACTATACCCGGCGACACGAACACAATATCCATAAAATGGCCCTCTGCCCAATTTGACGCCTCTGCTCTCAGGTCATCCCCAGACTTTTCCCCTGAAAAGCGCCTTGTCAATCGTGCCGGCAGACAGTAGCTCCTCTCTTACCTTATTTTATATCTTATCGAACCTTTCTTACTATTTTTATTCCATCTTCCTTACATTTTTCCAACATCGTCTTGCCGCTTACACAATCAGACGGATTTTCTTCCCAATGCACTGTGCGTGGAGATCTGTCCAAATCCCGCAGGGCTCCCCATCTGTGTGAACTGCCATAGGCGTTTCCACATGAAAAGATGCCTCCCTGCACTCAAAAGTACGTATCCCCTTCCGTCCTTTCTTCCGGGTAAAGAAGGCGGATGCCAGGATCGGAATCAGATTCCAGCGGTTCTCATTACTCACCACACATACGGTCAGCTTTCCGCTGCTACCGCTTGCCTTGGGCGCAAACTGAAAACCGCCGCCTTCAAAGGGATGAATATGCGCCGACATAAAGAAGATATGATTAAACTCAATCTTTTTTACCTGGTCCAGAATCAGATATCCCTTGCAAGGTCTAGATAAAAAAAGCTGCTTCAGTCCATAGAAAATATATCCCAGTCTGGCCAAGGTGCATTTCCCCCACATCCACTTGGATGATCTGGCAAAGTCATGGCATACTGCTCCATCTATTCCCATTCCTGCGCTAACCGCAAACCGACGGTGATCCGCCTTGCTGCCGAGAGTAAGAACCCCATAATCCAGCAACAGGTAACACTTTGGCGAAAGAATCCTTTTTACACACCGTCGAAGGCTGGATGGCAGCTTTAAGCTCCGGGCAAAATCATTCCCAGATCCAGCCGGGACGTAGCCAAGGGTAAGCTTTTCATGAAATGACGTTCCATCCAGAATTTCATTCAAGGTCCCGTCCCCTCCCACCGCCACGATTACCTTCTCATCCCGATTATCCTTTGTCAGCATCCGGGCAATCATCCGGGCATCCCCGGGACGCTGAGTAAGATACGCCTGGTAGGCAACCTTCTTATTACGAAGCAATTTTTCCAGTTTCGCCCATATCTTCTCTCCTCTTCCCCACTGAGAAGAAGGATTCACGATAAAATAGTACATGAAATGCCTCCTCGCACCGCCTTGCACAATCTTAACCATAATTATAGCATAAATACAGGAAAACGCGATATTTTTCCTTACATATTTTCCCCAATTTCTTCAAAAAATTAAGGAAAAACAATCTGTCTGAAAATTTTTTAAAAAAATTGTCAAAAAAATGTTGACAATTCAAGGGGTACGAGTTATACTATGAAAGCAGTCGAGAGACAGCTGTTATTATGGGGTCTTAGCTCAGCTGGGAGAGCATCTGCCTTACAAGCAGAGGGTCACAGGTTCGAGCCCTGTAGGCCCCATATTTCTGGCGGAATAGCTCAGTTGGCGAGAGCACGCGGTTCATACCCGCGGTGTCGTTGGTTCAAGTCCAATTTCCGCTACGAAGTAGGGTATTCATTGAAAAATGGATACTCTTTTTTGTGCGCTAAATTAAATTTACTATCTTTTTCCTGCTCTTTATTTATTGAATTGTATGTATTCGATAATGTTTCTTCTTATCCCTTGTTTTATTATTTTATGATTTTGAGCTACACACAGAAAATTTTAAAGTGGTTATGAAGACTATGGCATACTGGGATAAATTGGTAAAAAGGATGGCGATATTGCCGCCATCCTTTTTACCGTAACGATTATTTATGCAACCGCCTTTCGCCCTATCAGTCGCGGGTAAACTAGCTAATGGGACTTTCTGTCCGTCTTTCACTTCCTCAGCACGGCCTTCAAATTCTCTACCTCTTTTGCTGCTGCCTCTTCCAAAAACGACCGATAGCTAAAGAAGCAGTAACCTGATACCTTCCCACTGTTTCTTCCTGCCTCCACCTGACGCTTTAGTATATCCTGGCATCGAAGCCATTCTGATACTTCGTTGTGGTCAGAAACATTGGTTCCTGCTCGGTACATGGCCAGTCCCAGGTACAGCTTCACCGGGCCTTTATCCTTTAGCTGAATCCAGGAAGCCAGATTCTCCCCAAAAGCGAAACTGGCCGGGCTCTTATCTGAAGTCTTGGCTTCAAAGCCCCAATAGATTTGAGGCATGATATAGTCCACATATTGATTTGAAGCCAGCCAGTGATCAATATCGGTAAACATGCCGGTGTCACTGCGCAGATTACCCAGATATCCTTGAGGGCTGATGCCAAATACCGCCGACGGCTTTGTCTCCTTTACCACACGGTTCACCTTTAATATCAACTGATTCACATTCTCCCTTCTCCAATTCGCGATGGATAGGGAGCTACCCGACTGGTCATATTCTGGCTTGTCAAACCAAGCTTCTGGCTGGCTGTCGTCCAAGGTCGGATAAAAATAATCATCGAAATGAATGCCTTCTACATCGTACTTCTGCAATACTTCCTTTACGCTGGACACAACCAAATCCTGCACCTGGGGAATTGACGGATTTAGATAATACTCTCCCCCCTGCTTTAGTACCCACCGGTCATTTTCCTCAGTACTGTCAGACAGCCACTGTTTCGCCGGGCTCTGGCTGGAAACATCCTCCCAGCTCATCTGATAACCAGTAATCCGGTAGGGATTAAACCATGCATGTACCTGGAGCCCCCGGGCATGAGCAGCGTTGACAAAATATCCAAAAGGATCAAATCCAGGTCCCTCCCCCTGGATGCCGGACGCGAATTTTGACCAGGGAAGAAGCTCGGAAGGGTAATAGGCATCTGTATGGGAATGCGCATGAAGAAAAATAGCATTCATTCCCCAGCTAACGCAGTTATCCAGCATCCCGTCTACTGCCTGCCGAAATGCAGCCTCCGTCCTGGGCATAGTATCCCACTCCAGGTAAGAGATCCATACCCCCTTCAATTCTCCTGAATCCACTCCAGGGCCGTTGGTCTCCACCGCTTCCTTGATTCGGCCTGCGCTAGCCGCTGGCCTGAGCCCAGCATAGGCTTTCGATATTCCCAGAGAATCACTGGCTGGTAAAAATCCGGAAAAAATTACCGCGGCTACAGTCAACAATATGGTGCTTAGTTTTTTCGTCATTGTGATAAATCTCCTTGTTTTCGCCGTACTCTCATTTTGTTTTCGTCTTAAAGCATATCATACTTCCTCATTTCTTCCAAGTACTGCCAGGTGATTTTTCCATTACGTTTTTCTTACACGGTTACGGTTCATATCTAATGTGTTAAGTTTAAGAAATTGCTATTTCGTTGAGTCTTTTGTTTGTCGTGAAGGCCTAGAGAGTCGCAGGATGACTTAAGGTGCAGGCGCAAATCGGCAAGAAGTACCCCCCATGGCAGGCAGGTTTCTTTTTGGGATCCTGCCTGCCATGGGCTGTTATCTCGCGGGTCGGCTTACCGTCGGATTTTTCGGCCGCTGATTTGGTTTTGTCCAATCGGTTGAGCTATGCCCTCAATTCCTGACGGGAATCTTTCGCTCCTTCGTGGAATGCAGTGGTACATAGGGCCCTATGATACAGGGCCACATCTCAAGGAAGCCTTCCAAATATTACCCGGGTTCCTCCTTCAAGTAAACAGAGTCCGATGTTCCCAAGATTCCCTCTGGAATCGGCTGCCATCGATTCAGTGGAAGTTGCCTAACTTAGCCGGATGAAGTAGATTCGTGAAATAGAATCCTTTATTGTGTCACGGCTATAAATTACTGGAATTAGAATCTAGCTTAATGATTAATGAGCCTTGGCAAATTAATCGCTTATGGAAAACATGGATGTATGCCGCCTAT
>CATJIO010000132.1 GCA_949740725.1 uncultured Lachnospiraceae bacterium
AAAATTTATTTCTTTTTTTCACAAAATAGTGTATACTTGTCCATATAAATATCTAGGAGGCTACAAGATGAGGGGTCGAATTAATAATAAACTGGGTGAAATCCAGATTAATGCAGATGTGATCGCATTATATGCCGGCACCACAGCAGTAGAGTGCTTCGGTATCGTAGGGATGGCCGCCGTTAGCATGAAGGACGGCCTGGTGAAGCTCTTAAAGCGGGAGAGCCTGACTCACGGGATCAATGTAGAGGTGGATGAGGATCATATGTCTATTGACTTTCATGTGATCGTTTCTTACGGGGTCAGTATCTGTGCGGTGGCAGACAACCTGATTGAAAATGTAAAGTACAAGGTAGAAGCATTCACCGGGATGGAAGTGGACAAAATTAACATCTACGTCGAAGGTGTGAGAGTGATTGATTAAGGAGGAAACCGGTGATGAATACCATTGATGCAAGTCAGCTCCAGAAGGCCTTTATAGCCGGAGCCAATAATCTGGAAGCGAAGAAAGACTGGATTAACGAATTGAATGTCTTCCCTGTTCCCGACGGGGACACAGGCACCAATATGACGCTCACCATTATGGCGGCGGCCAAGGAGGTGGCGGCCATCAGCGAACCAGATATGAAGACACTGGCCAAGGCCATTTCCTCCGGTTCACTCCGGGGCGCTAGAGGAAACTCCGGGGTGATTTTGTCCCAGCTTTTCCGGGGCTTTACCAAGGAGATCAAGGACGTTTCCCAGATTGATACCACCGTGTTGGCCAAGGCTTTTGTCCGTGCCACGGAGACCGCCTATAAAGCGGTGATGAAGCCCAAGGAGGGCACTATCCTGACGGTGGCCAGAGGCATGTCGGAGAAGGCGCAGGAGCTGGCCGGGGAGACGGAAGATATTTTGGAATTCTGCCAGAAGCTTCTGGAGGAGGGCGACGCTGTCTTAAACCGCACCCCGGAGATGCTCCCTGTGCTGAAGCAGGCCGGTGTGGTGGACTCTGGTGGTCAGGGGCTGATGCAGGTATTAAAAGGATGCGTTAGCGGCCTTTCGGGCAAGGAGGCTTTGGTATTGCTGTCTGAGGGTTCAGGGAAGGCGGCGGAGGCTTTCGGACAGGCGGCCCGGGATAAGTCTCAGATTGACACAGCAGACATTCGATTTGGCTACTGCACAGAGTTTATTATTAACACGGCCAAGGAATTCACCCAGGAGGAGGAACTGGCCTTTAAGGCTTATCTGGAGGAGTTGGGAGATTCTATTGTGGTGGTGGCAGATGAGGATGTGGTGAAGGTCCATGTGCATACCAACCACCCGGGTCTGGCCTTTGAGAAGGCGCTCGCCTATGGTTCCCTCTCCCGGATGAAGGTGGACAATATGCGGGAAGAGCACCAGGAGCGTCTGATTCAGGATGCGGAGAAGGTGGCTGCCCAGCAGAAAGCCAGGGATAAGGGGCAAAAGGCTCAGGAGACGCCCAGGAAGGCCTGCGGTTTTATTGCTGTGTCCGTGGGAGAGGGCCTGAGCGAGATCTTTACGGGGATTGGCGCCGACCATCTGATCGAGGGCGGACAGACCATGAATCCCAGCACAGAGGACATTTTAAATGCAGTGGATCAGGTAAATGCGGATACCATTTTCGTCCTTCCCAATAATAAAAATATTATCCTGGCAGCGGAGCAGGCCATGCATTTAGTGGAAGGGAAGAAGCTTGTGGTGGTTCCCTCAAAGACCGTGCCTCAGGGCATTACGGCGCTGATTAATTTCATGCCAGATCTGACCCCGGAGGAAAACTTAGACAATATGAAGGCGGAGATGGAGCAGGTAAAGACCGGGCAGGTGACTTATGCGGTACGGGCCACCAATATCGACGGCTTTGACATTAATGAGGGAGATATTATGGCTATCGGCGACCACGGTATGCTGGCGGTGGAGAAGACCATCCCCGGGGCCGCCCTGCGGGCCTTACAGGATCTCATCGACCAGGAGTCGGAGCTGGTGACCCTTTATTATGGGGCGGAGGTGTCCGAGGAGGCGGCTGGAGAGCTTTTAAGCCAGGCAAAGGAGCAGTTCCCAGATGTGGAGATCGAGCTCCAGAATGGAGGCCAGCCGGTGTACTACTACCTGATCTCTGTGGAATAGCGTGCGATGGATCAACAGCCAATAGAAGCATTAAAAGGAATTGGGGAGAAGACGGGGAAGCTGTTTCGGAAGCTGGGAATCGAGACAGTGGAGGAGCTTCTCCGCCATTATCCAAGAGATTATGATTATTTTGCGGATCCTCTTCCCATCGGCCAGCTGAAGGAAAATCAGATAGGGGCGGTGGCTTGCCTGCTGGCTCAGCCAGCAGAGCTCATCCGGGTCAATCACATGCAGATGGTTACGGCCTATGTGCGGGACTTGACTGGTGTGCTCCAGCTTTCCTGGTATCACATGCCTTATCTGCGCACTCAGCTGAAGACGGGGACGCCGTATATTTTCCGGGGACGGGTGGTGAAGAAACGAGGGCGGCTTTTGATGGAGCAGCCGGAGGTTTACCCTCCGGAGCAGTATGCTCCACTGGCCCACACCCTGTTTCCCATCTACAGCCAGACAAAGGGGCTGGGGAATAAGGCTATCGCCAAAGCGGTTTCCCAGGCCCTGGGAGCGTATCAGCCGGAGGAGGATTATTTGCCAGCATCCATCCGTCAGAAATACGATCTGGAAGGATACCAAGACGCTTTAACACACATTCATTATCCTAAGGACAGGAATCAGCTGCTTTCAGCCAGGAAGCGGCTGGTTTTTGATGAATTTTTCCTCTTTCTCGTCAGTATCCGGCAGCTGAAGGAGAAGCGGGGGGAGCAGAAATCCTCCTTTCCCATGGAACCTTCCCAGGAGGTCCGACGGCTGAAGGCCGCCCTCCCCTATTCTCTCACCCAGGCCCAGGAACGGGCCCTGGAGGAGGTGGAGCAGGATTTAAGCAGCGGTTTGGCGATGAACCGCCTGATCCAGGGGGACGTGGGATCAGGAAAAACCATTATTGCGATCCTGGCGCTTTTAGAGGCGGCGGCTAATGGATACCAGGGCGCGCTGATGGTTCCCACAGAAGTGTTGGCGAGACAACATTTCGAGTCTATCCAGGAGCTGTTTGCCCAGCACAATATACCGGCGACGCCGGTGCTGCTTACTGGATCCATGACCGGGAAGGAAAAGCGGCTGGCTTGTGAGAAGGTGAAAACCAAAGAGGCCCAGATCATCATCGGCACTCATGCGCTGATTCAGGAGAAGGTGGAGTACCATAGCCTGGCGCTGGTGATCACCGATGAGCAGCATCGGTTCGGTGTTGGACAGCGGGAAGCTCTGGGGGAGAAGAGCAAAGATGCGCCCCATGTGCTGGTAATGAGCGCCACGCCCATCCCCCGGACTCTTGCCATTATCCTCTACGGAGATTTGGATATCTCCGTAATCGATCAGCTTCCAGCCAACCGTCTCCCCATTAAAAACTGTGTGGTGGGAAAGGATTACCGGAGAAAGGCCTTTGACTTTATCGCTGGACAGGTGGCCCGGGGCAAGCAGGCCTATGTGATCTGCCCCATGGTAGAAGCCAGCGAGATGATCGAGGCGGAAAATGTGTTGGATTACACCAAGCTCCTTCAGAGAGAGCTCCCTGGCAGCATTGTGACCGAGGCCCTTCACGGGAAGATGAAGGGAAAGGAAAAGAATCAGATCATGGAGCGGTTTGCGGCAGGAGAAATTCAGGTTCTGGTCTCTACTACGGTGATCGAGGTGGGGGTGAATGTGCCTAACGCCACAGTGATCATGATTGAAAATGCAGAGCGGTTCGGATTAGCCCAGCTTCATCAGCTCCGGGGCCGGGTGGGGCGGGGAAACGACCAGTCCTACTGCATTATGGTCAATGGATCAGAGGATCAAGATACCAATAAAAGGCTGGATATCTTAAACCACTCCAATGACGGTTTCCACATTGCTGCAGAGGATTTGAAGCTTCGGGGCCCGGGAGATTTATTCGGGGTGCGTCAGAGCGGTGAGATGGAGTTTAAACTGGCGGATATCTATACGGATGCAAATCTGTTAAAAGCCGTATCCCAGGAGGTGGATCTTTTGCTGGATGAAGACCCAGAGCTGGAGGGAGAGGAGTGCCTGGCATTGAGGGCACGTATGGATCGGTATCTTAAGGATCAATTCGACAAGCTGAATTTATAGTAAACAGAAGGAGGCAGATGGAGGATGAATCAGACAATCGAAACGATGTTGAGGAGAAGAAGCACCAGGAGCTTTGCAAAAAGGCCGCTGAAGGAGGAGGATCTCCGGGCTATCGTAGACTGTGCCCTGCACGCCCCCAGTGGCATGGGCAGACAGACATGGAAATTCACCGTGGTGGAAAACCGGGAGAAGATCCAGAGACTGGCCAGGGCAACAGGAGATGCTTTAGGGCGTGAGGACTACAATATGTATGCCCCAGAGGTGCTGATCATTCCCTCAAATGAAAAGGACAGCCCCTTTGGCATGGAGGATAACGCTTGTGCTATGGAGAATATCTATCTGGCGGCAGAAGCTCTGGGGATCGGATGTGTGTGGATCAACCAGCTGAGAACTATCTGCGATGTGCCAAAGATTCGGGAAATTTTGGATGAATTTCACATTCCTGGGGACCATGTGGTCTACGGTCTGGCGGCTCTGGGATACCGGGATGACACAATGATAGCGCCGAAGGAGAGGACAGGGAAGGTGGAGTATATTCGTTAGTTTACTGTGCGCATGATGTATAGTCAAATTTATTTTCGATAAAGTCAGAAAGAACCGCTGCAGTACCATCGACACCTGAAACAGATGTCCATACTGCAGCGGTTCTGATTTAGGCTGAAAACTGTTCAGCGAAAATCGGTTTTACCACTCATGGCGCTGCCGCAGATTGGTCGGATACTTACTTGCCGGCCATCTGGCGCTCCTGGGCTTCGATCATCTTTTTGACCATATAGCCGCCAACAGAGCCATTCTGAGCAGAAGTTAAGTTGCCGTTGTAGCCATTGCTTAAGGGTACTCCAATCTCACTTGCAACTTCCATCTTCAGACGGTCCATTGCCTCTTTTGCCTCAGGTACATTTGTCTTGTTAGAAGAATTGCTTGCCATAATGATATGCCTCCTTTTCTTCATTGCCGCCTTCTTTTTGAAGTGCGGTTTGTTTTTTGGTACACTCCTATTATGTGCGTTACCTTTGGGAATACACTAGAAGGTTTTACGAATTATGTCATAATTTAGCAAAAAAGATTCAGTTAAAAAAATTTGAAAATCTCAGTAAATAGTATGGACGGAAAAGTAAAAATATAGTATATTGAATAAGAACAGCAATTATTATATTAAAATAGGAATAGGGGGAGAAAAGAATGCTTGAAACACTCAGGAAGAAATCAAGAAAGTCAAATATTACACGAGCCATCATCTCCATTATTGCTGTGGTCGGGATCTTGGCTGTTACAAAATTTGCGATATTTGACGTGATTACCGGGCCGACACAGATTGATATTACTGCGGCTCCCGAGACATATGAAGGAAAGTATGTGACCATTGACGCGGAATACTTCCTTTACGATTATGTTGATCACACGACTACCACAAAGAAGAAATACGGCGGAAGCACCACAACGGTAAATGGCCAGAGCTACGTTGCATTCCAGTCAATTTATGATTACGAGAATACCACATCCACCTGGTATTTTTATAGCGTATACTTAGATAAAGATCAGCAGGATTCCATGTACACCAAGATCGACGAGGCCTTTAATTACTGGGAGGATGAGTCTGGCACCACCGCACCGCCAGATCCGGTAAAGGTTACGGGAACCTGGAGTAAGATGGACTCCCAGATGGAGCGGTATTTCGGCCAGGCTCTGGCAGAGCTTGGGATGGAAGAGACCGAGTATGACAAGTTTTATTTCTATGAGATCAATACAAAAGAGATCGGTGGCATGAACCCACTGTTATTTTGGTGCTTAATGGCAGTGGTTGTAGGTTTTGTATTATTTGGACTTTCCAGCATTATCGCAATGTTTGGCAATGGTTATATTAAGGAAATCCATAAGTACCTCCAGAAGGATAACAGTACTTCCATGTCTGCCATTGAGGCTGATTTCAGCCAGGCGCGTACCATCGGAAAGGATGTCTGGGTGGGACATCAGTGGACTGTCTATATGAATGGCAACAAAGCGATGATCTTAGCCAATAAGGATCTGATCTGGGGCTATTATTTCCGGAGAACCGGAAGAAACAGCGTCAGCGAGATGCGGTTGTATACCAAGGAGCGGAAGCTGTTCCACATCAGCCTTTCCGAGTCCGAGACCCAGAGCGCTTTAAAGATCTATGCTGAGGAGCAACCTCACATGGTGATCGGATACACATCAGAGATCGAGAAGATGTATAATAAAAACTTCTCCGATTTCCTGAACTTAAAATACAATCCCGCGAAGAATGCAGCTTCTGTGGATACATATTTTAATCCGTAGTTCTTGAATAATCTGAAGAGATGAAGCCGTCTGGCCAGGTTTTCTGCAACCTGTCCAGACGGCTTTTATCCTGTCTTTGCAGGAAGTATTTGGTGAATATCACATAGATATTGGCGAGAACTTTTGGTAAAGGGAGAATTGATAGAATAACATATAATTAATTATTTAATAATTTTCTGAATCGGTAAAGATAGAATACATATTGAATCAGCAACAGGAGAAGCCACTAGTTAAAGGAGAGGGTGTATGAAAAGAGAGAACACTCCTGGACAGATGTACGAAAGGCATCGGATTCTCTGGAAAGCGTGTTCTGGTGGTAAAGGCATATCTCCATACGGCTGTGCCAATGATCGCCAGCTCCATGGCAGATCAGGAACGCATTTCAAATTTTTATCAAGTTTTACAGATTATGTTATTATCATTAACTTAAATCTAAGGTGCTGACGGCCAGCTGTCAGATGTTATAGGACTTTATCATGCCACTCGAAACAGTTGCAGAAAGGGGCTGATGCATCCACCAGCCTCTTTCCGATCATCCTCTATGTTTTCTTTATCCTTTTCTTAATCTAGTTTCCGGATGAACATAAATGTTCCGCCGAATGAGCCGCCTGTGTGACCTGTTATCAGCGTAATTTTAGCGGGAGGGGATGTTACATCCATAATTGTCATACATGACAAATTCAGCGACTCATTAGATGAATTAATGCTAGTTCCGCTTAGTCCTCCCGGGACGAAAGTATCTCCATTGGTCAGGCTAAGAGCTAATATATCAGCCGCATCTATAGGATGATCACTGGTACACATGGATTGATAATAAATCTCATAAAGTCCTCTTTCTGCCAGTACAAAAGCTTTTTCAGCGGCGGAATAGGTAATTGATTCCCCTAGTTTCGCCAAGTTACGCTCAAAAGCCAGAGGCTTATTGGCTCCTGGTGCCTGTATCATTTCGTTAAGATATGCCAATACCTCTAAATTTTTTGCTGCTCCTGCCGGACCGGTGGGCCCAGTTGGGCCGACTGCTCCTGCTGGCCCCATTGGGCCAGTTGGTCCTGCCGCTGTCACTAGAGCAAAGTCTGATGAGCTTCCGGGACTACCAGTTGGGTTATCTCTTACTACCTGGTATAAATTTCCATTACTAACTACCATTCTCCCAGCAGCATAGGAACTTCCTGGAATAAAGGCATCTACACTATCCAATCCTACTCCTGCCGGACCGGTTGGGCCTGTTGCTCCCGCTGGCCCCTGTGGCCCCATTGGCCCAGTTGGGCCGACTGCTCCCGCTGGACCCTGCGGCCCAGTTGGTCCTGCCGCTGTCACCAGAGCAAAGTCGGATGAGCTTCCAGGACTACCAGTTGGGTTATCTCTTACTACC
>CATJIO010000133.1 GCA_949740725.1 uncultured Lachnospiraceae bacterium
GAGCGTACCATTAAGTTTATAGGTATTGCCAAGATAATAACCCAAAGTCCATGCAATCAAAATCGCCATGACAGCCGTGCTGCCCAGCCAAACCGCGTCATTTACAGCCCGGCTCACCTGTCCAACCGGGGTGGACAGACCTGCCTGCACGATGTTAATAGGAATATTATTGACCAGAGACGCTATCGAGCCCAGGATGATTACCGGAAGCGTGATGGTAAATGCCTTTTTAATAGAAATGATATAACGGTTTTGGAATAGTCTGTCAGCCGTGTGCAAAATATTTTCCATGGTTATTCCCCCTGATAGAACTTCTTATACAAACTTTAATATCAATTATACCAAGCCGCTTATGTGATAACAAGTTCTAAAAATAAATGTCTCCAAGCTCCTCAAAACGTAGCAACTATTTTACTTCATGCAGGACATAAAGCTATATCGATATGGGATATTTTTCGGAAAATCTGCAGCATACAATCCCCATATACTGGCTAAAACCCAGCGCCCTGGTATAAACGTGAAGAATCCCATTCAGGAGAGTTTTACCAGTTTTAAAAATTGGGCCTTTCTCTCTACCATGAACAGGATAATTTATAAAAAATTATACCATATTTTCCCGCTGAAAGCAATCCTTGTTCTATGTCTGTTCCGATGATGTAAAATGAAAACACAACCGGCGTGACTTATGCCGTGCCGGTTGAATGAAACTTTTTATAATACTTCCTCATGTGCCTCCCCCACAGCCTGCGAATCCTAACTGGCCGCACCTCGCCTACCCGTCTTACGACTCCTAAATCTACCGCGAATCCTTAGCTAGCGACTCTCTAAGCTTTCACGGCAAAAAAGACTCAATAATAGAGCAGGATCGAACTCCTTCCTCTGGCTCACAAAAGCACCTTGACTCTGGCGCAAATTCTAAGTATACTTAAAATTAGCGAAAGATTTTTTTGATACTATTTCTATTTGAGAAAAAATTTCTAAAGGTATCTGGACAAAAATCAAACGAATGTAAGAGAAGGAGGCAATATGATACTACAGAGCAGGCGGGTATGGCTGGGGGGACAGTTTTTCCCGGCGCAGTTACTGGTAGAGGAGGGCGTGATTAAACGGGTTTATCCTTATGGGGAAAGGAAGGCAGAGGAAGATTACGGGGATCTGCGCTTATTGCCTGGTTTTATTGATGTGCACACTCACGGAGCATATGGGTTTGACACGAATGATGGGGAGGAGGAAGGGTTACGTAACTGGATGCGACGGATTCCAGAGGAGGGGGTGACTGCTATCCTCCCCACTACAGTGACACAGATGCCGGAAGTTTTGACTAAAGCGGTGGCGAATGTGGCGAAAGTGGTTCGTGAAGGATATGAAGGGGCGCAGATTTTGGGAATTCATTTTGAAGGTCCTTATTTGGATATGGAGTATAAAGGCGCTCAGCCACCAGAGGCTATCGCTAAGGCCAATGTGGAGCAGTTCAAACAGTATCAGGAGGCGGCTGAGGGGTTGATTAAGTACATTACCCTGGCGCCAGAGTTGGATGAGGATTTTACCCTTACCCGATATTGCCGGGACACAGGTGTGGTAGTCAGCATGGGGCATTCAGCGGCGGATTACGAGCAGGCTCTGATGGGAGTAGCCAATGGCGCCACCTCCATGACCCATGTGTACAATGGCATGACGCCGTATCACCACCGGAAGCAGGGGCTAGTCAATGGGGCTTTCCGCATCCGGGAGATTTTCGGCGAGGTGATTGGTGACGGCTGCCATTCAGATGTAAATGCACTGAATGTGTTTTTTACAACTAAAGGGCGAGACTATGGGATGATGGTCAGTGATTCTCTCCGCGCCAAGCACTGTCCCCCTGGAGGAAATTATTCTTTGGGTGGCCATGCTATCGAGATCGGGGAGGACGGGCTGGCCCGGTTAAAAGGAACCGATACCATCGCAGGCAGTACCTTGAGGATGAATCAGGGATTAAGAATCCTGGTGGAGGAAGCGCTGGTGCCCTTTGATACAGCACTGAATGCCTGTACAGCGAACCCAGCCAGATGTTTAAGAGTGGATGATCGAAAAGGATACCTCCGGGCTGGCTATGACGCGGATATTGTGATTCTGGATGAACGGTATAATGTGGTACAGACCTATTGCCGGGGGCAGGCGATGTTGCCCTGAGGGTTACCAGAGAATGATTTTATCGATCAGGGCTTTTTGCTCGGAGCTGGTCTGAGTCAGATAGATTTTTGTGGTTTCGATACTCTCATGGCCTAACAGGTCAGCGAGGAGAGAGATATCATTAAATTTTAAAAGGAAATTTTTGGCATATAGATGGCGGAAGGCATGGGGGCAGACGGTAGCCGGGTCAATGCCATAGCGTTCGGCATATTTTTTCAGCTGGCTGTTGATGCCACGGGGCGATACGGGCTTTCCCCTCCGGTTTAGAAAAATAAAACCAGAGGATACGTCCTTTTTCGCCAGCCAGAGGAGGCATTCTTCGCACAGAGTATCTGGAAAGTAGATACGGCGGGTTTTGCCTCCTTTTGAATACAGATCCATATACCCCAGACGAAGATGCTCAGCCTTTATCTGTACCAACTCGCTGACTCTGGATCCGGTGGCCCCCAGAAAACGTACGATGAAATACCAGAAATCATTCCCGTCCTCCTTTAACCGTTTCTTTAACCGGCGATAGTCCTCATTAGAAATTACCTGATCTGCAAAGGTTTTTTGCTGCCGCTTTACTGCAGGGACCTGATATTTCTCCAGAGACGGAGGGATTTCCTTTTGTATGGTGCTACGATATCGAAGGAATTTATTTATTCCATAGATCTTGGCATTCACCGTACTGGGGCTGTAGCGTTTAATCAGGTAAGCTTTATAATCCAGCAGATGGTCAACCGTGAGTTCTGGATAGCGCAGATAGTACTGCCGGACAGTAGACTGATAAGAGACGATGGTATTGTGAGCAATCCCTTTTTTCTTTAAGTAGAGCTGAAAATTGTCTAATTCTTCCTGTAAAACGTCCATATCCTTCACCAATCTACCACCTGGTTAATAATCGCTTGCTGCTCACTGCTACTTCTGCGCAGGTAAATCCGAGTGGTCTCAATACTCTCGTGACCCATAAGATTAGACAATAGGGTAATGTCGCTGCAGTGCTCAATAAAATTTTTTGCAAATCGATGGCGGAAAGAATGGGGATAGACGACCTTTTCATCCAGGCCATACCGGATAGCCAGCCTCTTTAGCTTTCTGCGAATGCCGCCGGGAGAGATGCGGCCGCCAGAAGGGTTTAAAAAGATATCTCCAGTGGCGCGATGGTTCTGGGTAAGCCAGCGGAGCACATCCTTTTGAAGGGCAGCCGGGATGTAGATCCGCCGTATCTTATTATCTTTGGAATAAAGGTCTTTACAGCCATTTTTTGCATCTTCTACGGTAAACTGTACCACCTCGCTGACTCTGGCTCCGGTGGCGGCCATGAAGCGAACAAGAAAATAGTAGGAGTATTCCTCGTCGCTTAGCAGGCGGGCTTTCAGATACTCATAATCTGCGGCGCTGATCACGTGCTCTACGAAGGATTTTTGCTGGACTCGGACCTGGAGGATATGGCTGTCCGGCCATTCAGCGTAGTTTAAAAAGCAGTTCAGAGCATGAATCCGCAAGTTGACGGTCTGAGGTTTGTAATGCTCCAGAAGGTATAATTTGTACATCTGAAGATTGGAGAAGTTCAGATCTGTATATAGGCGAAAATACTGGCGGATAGCGTAGAGGTAGGAGCGGATTGTATTTTCCGCCATGTTTTGTATGACCAAATAATTTTGGAACTCTTCGAATTGAATTTCTTTGTCCATAGGGCAGTCCTTTAAAAAATACGTCGTTATTTGCAGTGCTGATGATATTCAATATAGAAAAGTTCACATGAGAAGTCAATAAAATATTTGGAAAAATTTCAAAAGTGACAAAAAGAAATCCTGTGCATCTCTGTGCACAGGACCTCTTTTCATTACCAGGACTTTACTTCTTTCCATAGAGCATTATAGACGGCATCATCCTCATCACCGAGGTATTGGAATACCTCGCTGTCCTCCAGATGATCCAAATCGGGGAAAATCGATTTATTGTTTTGCAGTTCCGGCTCCAACAGCTGAAAAGCCCCGTCGTTTGGCGTGGGGTAGGTGATATATTCGAAATTCCGTAGAGCAATTTCCGGCCGGCACAGGAAGTCTATCCATTTTTCGGCGTTTTCCTTATTCGCGGCATTGGCGGGAATGACCCAGGAATCCAACCAGAGATTCGTTCCCTCTTTGGGAATAACGTATTCCAGCTCATAATCCAGGCCAAGATTTTGGACTTCCTCCTGAATATAAAGCATTTCGCCAGAGTAAACCACCCCTACGGCCGCTTCTCCTCCGATCATTTTATCCCGGACTTGATCGATCACATAGGCCTGTACCAAGGGCTTTTGGTCAATAAGAAGCTGCTTTGCCTCCTGAAGCTGGGATATATCTGCGGTGTTCATCGAATATCCCAGATCTTTTAAAGCGACCATAAATGCATCCCGTACGCTGTCCTGCATCAAAATCTCCCCGGCCAGAGCAGGATTCCAGAGGTCGTGCCAGCTGTCTGGCGGCTCCACGCCCAGCTCCTGAATGCGCTTTGTATTGTAGAGAATCCCTACAGTTCCCCAGCAGTAGGGGACAGAATATTTATTTTGCGGATCAAAAGATTTGGACATCTCCAGATAAGTAGGATTAATCTGGTGAATGTTCGGGACATTTTCAAAATTGATTTCCACCAGAAGATCGTTTTCTATCATCTTCTGAATCATATAGTCTGATGGGCAGACCACATCGTACCGCACAGCGCCTGCCTCGATAACCGGATACATCTCTTCGTTGGTTTCAAACATATCATAGGTCACATCAATGCCGGTCTCCTCCTCAAACATCGCAACGACCTCTTCATCAATATATTCTCCCCAGTTGTACACATACAGCTCATTGCTGCTGGCAGTGGTGTACTTTTTAAATGTGATAAACGCTACGGAGAAGAGGATCATCACTGCCGCTGCGGCCATAGCACTTTTCTGGATTCGCTCCGGAAGGCTATTTTTGTGGAAGGCCCCGCCCGATAGAGCATCCGTATCATGAATGGACTTCTTCTGCCTAGGCCGGTAATTGGTGATCAGCAGAAGCACCAACACAGTGAGAAAAATCACGGAGGACAGGGCGTACATAGATGGCTGTATCCCTCTGCGCACCTGGCTGTATATTAGAGTGGATAAGGTGTTAATGCCTGCGCCCCGGGTAAAGTGGGTGATAATAAAATCATCCAGAGACATGGTAAAAGCCAACAAAAATCCGGACAATACCCCTGGCATAATATCTGGAAATACCACCTTGAAAAATGCGTAAAGAGGATGGGCGCCTAAATCCAGAGCAGCCTCATAAGTGCTCTTATTGGTCTGCTTTAGCTTGGGCATAACACTCAATATCACATAAGGGATATTAAAGGTAATGTGAGAAATTAAAATCGTCTTAAAGCCCAAGGAAATCCCAAAAGCAAGAAAGGCCAGCATCAGGGAGATTCCGGTAACAATATCCGCATTGAGCATAGGAATATTGGTAACGCCTAGGACGATAGTTTTCGTTACCGGCTTCATGCTGTCGATAGCAATGGCGGCGGCAGTGCCAATAATGCAGGCAGCCAGGGCCGACACAAAAGCGATAAGCAGAGTATAATAAAGGGCTGAGATGATATTCGGATCAGACAGCATCTGTTGATACCAGGCCAGGGTAAAGCCGCCCCATTGAGTTCTGGACTTGGATGTATTAAAGGACAGAACCATCATGGTTATGATTGGAGCGTATAAAAAGATTAGGATAAACACCAGGTAAAAGTTTGAAAAAAACTGTTTCAGGGATCTGTATGTTTTGCTCATCAAAATGCATTTCCCTCCCCATTCTTATCGTATTTTGCAATCAGTGCCATGCTGATTAAAATAAAGATCATTAAAACCAGGGAAAGCCCGGATCCCAGGTGCCAATTACTTCCTTTGGTAAATTCCTGTTCGATCACATTGCCGATAAGGAGAATCTTGCTGCCACCCAAAAGATTGCTGATGACGAAGGTAGTCAGAGCAGGGACGAATACCATATTAATGCCGCTGATAATGCCTGGAACACTTAAGGGGAGCAGGATGTGCCAAAAGGTCTGTAAGGAGCTGGCGCCTAAATCCGTTGCTGCGTTTATGGTATTATCATCAATTTTTGACAGCACATTATAAATAGGAAGGACCATAAAGGGCAGGAAATTATAAACCATACCCAGGATAATGGCAGCAGGGGTATTAATCATATTTTGAGGCGGCAGATGCAGGAGCGCCAAAAAACCGTTTATTACACCACTTTTCTCCAAAAGCGTCTGCCAAGCCAGGGTACGCAGAAGAAAGTTCATCCACATTGGCAGGATGAAGATAAATACAATAAAACTCCCAGCGCCTACGCCTTTTGCCCGGAGAACCATAGCCAAGGGGTAGGCTAACAGTAGGCAACAGATGGTGGAGGCCAGGGACAATCCCAGGGAAAGCCACAGTGCTTTGGCATGCTCTGCCGTGGCGATGGCCATTATATTGGCCAGAGTAAAAGCACCGCTTCGGTCTGTGAGCCCGTAGTAAAGGATTAGCGCCAGGGGGATGATGGTAAAACCGATCATCCACAAAACATATGGTCCGGATAATAGCTTTTTACTCATTGACTCCCATGGCCTCCTCGTCCTCAGAAGCAGGTTTATTCATAATCTGGATATCAAAGGGGTCTACATGGATATCCACCTGCCGGCCTACAGGGAACAGATCTGTGGAGTGAACCAGCCATTCAAATCCGTCGGGCGTGGTGACCTCCATCTCGTAATGGACACCTTTAAAGATAAGATGGGTAACGATTCCGCTTAAGGCGCCCTGCCCGGGTGCTACCAGATCAATATCCTCTGGGCGGATAACCACATCCACTGGCCGGTTGGTTCCAAAGCCTTTATCTACACAGGCAAATTTAGCGCCGAAGATTTCCACCAGCTCATCCCGCAACATGATGCCGGGAACGATATTGCTGTCGCCGATAAAGTCAGCCACAAAGGCATTTTCTGGTTCATTGTAAATACTTTCTGGGCTTCCCATCTGTTGGATATACCCCTGATTCATGACCACAATGGTATCAGACATGGTTAAAGCCTCTTCCTGATCGTGGGTGACGTAAATAAAGGTGATGCCCAGCTCATTTTTCAGGCGGATCAGCTCGTACTGCATATCCTGGCGCAACTTTAAGTCCAGGGCGCCTAAAGGCTCGTCCAGCAGCAGAAGCCGGGGCTCATTCACAATCGCCCGGGCAATGGCAATCCGCTGCTGCTGCCCTCCGGAGAGAGAGTCCACGGAACGGTTTTCATAGCCATCTAAATTCACCAGCTTTAGGGCATATTTGATTTTATCTTGGATATAGGATTTGGGCTTATTTTTGATTTTCAGGCCGAAAGCGATATTGTCCGCGATGGTCATGTGGGTAAAAAGCGCATACTTTTGGAACACGGTATTCAACTGCCGCTTGTTGGGAGGAAGATGGGTGATTTCTTGCCCGTCAAAAATCACACTTCCCGTATCTGGGGATTCAAATCCGCCGATAATGCGGAGAGTAGTAGTCTTCCCACAGCCGCTTGGACCCAGAAGAGTAACAAAGCTGTTCTCTTTCACGGTGAGGCTTAAGTCATCCAGTACCATCGTACCGTCAAAGCTTTTTGAAATATGCTGCAGATCAATAAGTGGCTGATGCATGGCAGTTCCTCCTGAATGTAAAAAAGTTTAAAAACTTGGCGGAGAGCTGACCCAGATCAGAGAAGCTCCGCCTTTGCTGGTTAAATAGTGCTTTTTATCTGCTGTGTAGTAAAAGGACTCTCCTTTTCTAGCCTTATAGATCCTGCTGCCCAGATGGATCGAAATTCCTCCGCTTAAGATATAACCAAATTCTTCTCCTTCATGAGGATTATCCGGATAAGTAGCGCCACCCGCTTCTAAGGTCAGAAGGATGGGCTCCATGGTGTTTTTTTGGGCATTGGGGATAATCCACTTGATCCGATTGTGATACTCTGAGTCCTCTTTTTCGAAATAATCTGCCTTTCCAAAGACGATCTGCTCCTCAGGGGCTTCATTAAAAAATTCCCCGATAGAGGTTCCCAGACATTGAAGAATATCCATTAACGTGGCAATCGAGGGAGAAGTGAGATCACGCTCTACCTGGGAGATAAACCCTTTAGATAGTTCGGCGCGGTCGGCCAGCTCCTCCTGGGTTAATCCCTTTAAGATGCGCAGTTCCTTTAATCTTGCACCGATTTCCATAAAAGCCTCCTTATGCTTTTGCAGATACTGTACCAGAAGTTTATAAATACTAATTGATATTAAAAATAATTTTTGAGTTTAGTATATTTAAACAAAACTGAATCTATTATACATGAACTATTTTTACTGTCAATACCTTCAGCAATATTTTTTTACGATTATTGTTAACAAATTAGCAAATCTGTGCTATGATATGGATATCTTAACGATAACAGGCTTTGAGGAGGAGTGAGAGGGACATGAAGGGTAAATACATGGCTTATGTAGGGTCCTATTCCTACACAGGAAAGGCAAAGGGTATTACCGTATATGATGTGGATGTGGACAAGGGCATTTTTAAAGAACGCTGTGAAGTGGAAGTAGATAACTCTTCCTATGTAATTGCTTCTCATAATGGGAAAAATCTCTATTCCATTGCAGATGAAGGGGTGGTGGCTTTCCGGATTTTAGAAAATGGCAGCTTGAGCCGGTTAAATAGCAAGAACATTAAGGGGATGAGAGGGTGCCATTTGTCTACTGACGCTGAGGATCAATACATCTTCGTGTCCGGCTACCATGATGGAAAGGCGACGGTGCTAAAGCTAAAGCAGGACGGCTCTATCGGTCCCATTGTGGACGGGGTGTTCCACAAAGGCTACGGATCCGTGGCAGAGCGAAATTTCCGCCCCCATGTTAGTTGTACCCGTATGACACCAGATAAAAAGTTCATTATGGTTGCGGACTTAGGGATTGATCAGGTGAGAATCTACCGATTTGATGATGAAAAGATGGTGCAGGTGGATGCGGTTCGCTGTGAGCGGGAGTCCGCTCCCAGGACCTTCCGGTTTAGTGATGATGGACGCTTTATGTACCTGATGTATGAGCAGAAAAATGTAATTGATGTATTTACCTACCAGAGTGGGGAAAAGGCGCCGAAATTAGAAAAGATACAGACGATCCCTACCACAAAGGAGGAGAAGCAATATTCAGAGCTGACCGCAGCCTGTGCCATGCGGATTTCCCCGGATAATCAATACATCTACTGCACCAATGCAGGTGACAATGTATTAAGTATCTTTACTAGGGATAAAGAGACAGGGCTTTTGGAACTGATGTGCAGCCTTCCTATTAGCGGGGACTACCCGAAAGATGTGGCGGTTTTCCCGGATCAGGAGCATGTGGCTAGCATTAATCATGAGACAGGGGATATCACCTTCTTTAAGGTGGATTATGAAAAGGGACTGTTAATCATGTGTGGAAGGTCGATCAAGGTGAATGAGCCCAACTGCTGCGCCATTGTAAAGATTGCCGATTAAAGGAGAGACAGAATGCCAGGTTCCGTTTTTGGGAATTGTTTTCGGATTATGACTTGGGGGGAGAGCCACGGGAAGGCTCTCGGCGTAGTGGTGGATGGTTGCCCATCCGGCCTGCCCTTATGCCAGGAGGATATCCAAGTATACTTAGACCGGAGAAAGCCGGGACAGAGCAAATTTACTACCCAGAGACAGGAAGGGGATTTGGTGGAGATACTTTCTGGTGTCTTCGAGGGAAAGACGACCGGATGCCCTATAGCCCTGGAGGTGAGAAACACAGACCAGCGTTCCAGAGATTACAGTAAGATTAAAGATCTGTACCGTCCGGGACACGCGGATTTTACCTATGATGCCAAGTATGGGTTTCGGGATTACCGGGGAGGCGGTCGTTCCTCCGGCAGGGAAACCATCGGAAGGGTAGCGGCAGGCGCCATCGCCGCCAAGATTTTAGCGCAGCTGGGGATCCAGGTTCAGGCATATACCTATTCTATTGGAGGAATTTGCATCAGCCGTGATAGGTTCTGTTGGGAGGAGACAGAGAAGAATCGCCTCTATATGCCGGATAAAGAGGCGGTTAGAGAGGCAGAGCAGCTGCTGGAGCAGGCTATGGAGAGCCGTGATTCCGTTGGCGGGGTGGTGGAGTGCGTCATTTCCGGCCTTCCTGCGGGAATCGGCGAGCCGGTTTTCGATAAGTTGGATGCTGTGTTGGGAAAAGCGATTTTGTCAGTGGGAGCAGTGAAGGGATTTGAGGTCGGGGATGGATTTGAAGCAGCCAGAGCATGGGGAAAGGGGAACAATGATGCCTTTTGCCTGGACGAGGCTGGAAGGATCCGGAAGGAAACCAATCATGCCGGAGGCGTGTTAGGAGGGATCAGCGATGGTTCACCCCTGATTTTCCGGGCGGCAATTAAGCCTACTCCCTCCATTGCTTCAGCCCAGAGGAGCGTAGGAAGAGAAAAACAGGAAGTAACACTGGAGATTCAAGGCCGCCATGACCCGGTGATTGTACCTAGGGCGGTGGTAGTGGTGGAGGCCATGGCGGCTTTGACGCTGTTAGATTTAATGATGACAGGGATGAGCGCGCGGATGGAATGGCTTCACCGGATTTACGGAATGGAGGAATAGACGGATATGATAATTGCCATGGGAAATGACCATAGCGCAGTGGAATTAAAACAGGAGATTAAGGCTTACGTGGAGGAAAAGGGATATGAGGTGGTGGACTTTGGAACCAATTCCACGGAGAGTTGTGACTATCCTGTATACGGTGAGAAGGTGGGCCGGGCAGTAGCTGGCGGTCAGGCGGATCTGGGCATTTTGATCTGTGGGACTGGAGTGGGCATCTCCCTGGCGGCCAATAAGATCAAGGGAATACGTGCCTGTGTTTGCAGCGAGCCCTTCAGCGCCAAGCTGTCCAGGATGCATAATAACACGAATATTTTGGCTTTTGGCGCCCGGGTCGTAGGACCAGAGCTGGCGAAAATGATCGTAGATCAATGGTTAGAAGCGGAATTTGAAGGTGGACGCCATCAACGGCGGGTGGATATGCTGGCAAGACTTGAGGAAGAATAATTACTGTTAGAGAATTGTAAGATTTGTAAACCGTTCATAACCTTGCAATCATTATTTATCCATGATATAGTAGGATCAGAAATAAAGTGTATTGCCCTGGGCCGGCAGCGGAGCTGGCGAGGGGATATCGATAGGAGAGATTGTGATGAAGAGGAAATTGAGCAGGTTTTTAATCATGCTGTTTGCAGTGTTTGGCATGTGTTGTGCCGGAGCGTTGACCAGTTTGGCCTATTCCTTTGAGACGGATGAAGCAGAGATTTTTATGTCTCAGGATGTATCTGAGCTGCTTCCCCAGCTGGGCAAGGCGGAGAATTATTATGAGGCCCAGAGCGTAAAGCACCAGGGAAAGGAAAAGGTATTTACCTATAAGGGATTTGAGCTATCCACCTTCCCTTCCGGGGGAAATGATTATGTGAAATCAATTTGGTTTTTAGATCAGGAGACTGCTACGAAGGAGGGGCTTCACATCGGCTCAACCATCGAAGAGATGAAGGAAAGCTATGGGGATGATTACACCGAGGAGAAGGGAAGCTACATTTATACCTCGGAAGATTCCATTCTTACATTTTATACCAAAAAGGATCGGGTCAGCGGAATTGAATATAAGGCAGTGGAGGAGTAACAGTTGCCGGATTTGATGAGTTAAATTTGACTGAGCAGAGGAGCGTCGGATAATCCGGCGCTTTTATGTTTGGGCCTATTACCCTGCTTTCCGCCGTGTTATAATAAGCGATAACAGATAGTCGCAGCAAGTTGTGGAGGTGAGGAAATGATGGTTTTGGATGTGATGGGAGATTGGCTTGGCGCAGGTTGGCTGTGGCTGATTCAACATATTGTGATTCTTAACTTGTTCTTCAGTATTTTAATTGTATTTTTTCAGCGCAGAGATCCAAAAAGTGTGTGGACCTGGTTGTTTGCCCTAAATTTTATTCCTGTGTTTGGCGTAGTGTTTTATCTGCTTTTCGGCCAGGATTTGCGAAAGAGCAAGATGTTCCGGATTAAGGAAGTGGAGGATCGGCTGAAATATTCGGCCAGAAATCAAGAGCAGGTAATCCGGGAATACCATATCGCAGACAGCCATGATCCGGTAACCCGGGATTACGGAAGTCTTGCCCTTTATAATTTAGAGACATCCGGAGCGGTTCTCACTATCAGCAACATGCTGGAGATTTTTACTGATGGGGAGCAGAAATTTGAAGACTTAAGGCAGGAGCTTCGGAGGGCGAAGCACTACATTCATCTGCAATATTATATCATTAAGAAAGATCAGGTGTTTGACTCCATTATTCCTATTCTGGTGGATAAGGTGCGGGAAGGGGTAGAGGTGCGGGTTCTGGCTGATGGAATGGGCGGACGGTTTATGCCAAAGCAGTGTTGGAACCAGTTAAAGCAGGCGGGAATCCAGATAGGGATCTTTTTCCCGCCAGTGTTGGGAAGGCTGAACTTCCGTGTGAACTACCGAAATCACCGGAAAATTGTGGTGATTGATGGGAAGGTGGGATATGTCGGAGGATTTAATATTGGAAAAGAGTATATTTCCAAGGATCCGAAATTCGGGTATTGGAGGGATACCCATTTAAAAATCCGGGGGGATGCTGCTCTGAGCCTGCAGATCCGCTTTGCGCTAGATTGGAATTATGCGGTTCACGAGAATCTGTTTCTATTCGGCAAATATTTTGATTCGGAGTTCGACGGAGGGGAAACGGATTGGGAACAAAAGGGAGCGGATCTACAGCAGGAATTTCTGGAACAGTTGGAGAGCCAGGGTAAGCCACCCTGGTCAGACCCAGGCTATATGAATAGTGATAATGCTGTTGGAATTCAAATTATCAGCAGCGGTCCGGATACTAGGACGAAAAATATCCGGGATAATTATCTGGAGCTATTTCACAAGGCAAAGGATCACATTTATATTCAGACGCCCTACTTCGTTCCAGACGATGCTATCCTGTCTGCATTAAAGATCGCAGCGTGCTCCGGGGTGGACGTTCGGCTGATGATTCCCTGCAAGCCAGATCACCCCTTTGTGTACTGGGCCACCTATTCTTATGCAGGGGAGCTAATTAGAGCCGGCGCTAAGTGCTACATCTATGAGAATGGATTTCTCCACGCGAAAGGAATCATGGTGGATGGCATGGTCAGCTGCTATGGGACGGCTAATATGGATATCCGCAGTTTTGAATTGAATTTCGAGGTGAATGCAGTGATTTACGACGAGGCATCCACAGAGAAACTGGAGCAGGCATTTCTGGATGATCTGCCTCACTGTCAGGAGCTGACCAGGGAACTGTACCAGAAGCGAAATGTGGTCATCCGGATAAAGGAGCAATTTTGCCGTTTACTGTCGCCGTTGCTGTAAAGTCATGACGCTAACCCTTTCCACAGATGTATATCCCCGAGGCCACAGCGCATAATAATCTCATGAAGAAGACATGGATGAAACAAAAGGAATTATGGTGGAATTTTTTTAAATGCGGCACTGCCGGCTGGTGTCTGGAAATTTTATTTACCTCGGTAGACTCCATTCTCACTCACGACTGGCGTTTGATGGGAAGGACCTCGCTGCTGATGTTCCCCATCTATGGCCTGGGAGCCCTTCTGGGGCCTGTGGGAAAGGGGATTGACCGGTGGCTTGAGGAGGGGATATGGGATAAACTGGAGGCTGGGGAGAGGTTAAAGGCTTCTGGAAAGGAGCTGGCATTGCGCCATGGCATGATTGATATGGTACTGATCTTTTGTGCTGAGTATATATTCGGCTTCTGTATGCGGCAGATGGGGATTTGTCCCTGGGATTACAGCGGCAGGCCCACCAATATCAGCGGGTTGATCCGCTTAGATTTTGCTCCGCTCTGGTTTTTCACTGGGCTTCTCTTCGAGGAAATTACCTGGAGAAGCAGCACGTGGAGACTGTTTGGGCGAAATACGCAGAAAAATTCGTAGCCCGGGGTTGTAATTAAAAGATTCCTCTTATATAATCAACTGTAGACCAGCTTGCTCTGGAAAGAATGACGTGAGGAGTAGTTCAAATGATAAGATTTATCGGTTTGGCAACGGTGCTGATTTTGTTTTTGGTGTTCAGCATACCGCTGCTTGTTTTTGAGGAGATATTGAAGCGATTCCATCCTGAAATTCAAAAGCGCCAAAGTATTGCGACTGTGCGGCTTATGTTCCGCCTGCTTCTGAAGATTTCCGGGACTCAGGTGACGGTGGAGGGGAGGGAGAATATCCCAACGGATCAGGCTGTTTTATATGTAGGGAATCATAGAAGTTATTTTGATATTTTGATTGGCTATACCACGACCCAGGGGCTTTTAGGCTTTGTGGCGAAAAAGGAAATGCTTCGTTATCCCTCACTGAAGACATGGATGCAGCACGTCCAGTGCTTATTTTTAGACCGTGAGGATATCCGGGAAGGGCTGAAGACAATTTTAACTGGGATCGAAATGATGAAAGAGGGGACTTCCATCTGGATTTTTCCCGAAGGAACCAGAAATGAGAATGAAGTGTTTACCGATCTGCTTCCTTTTAAAGAAGGAAGCTTAAAAATTGCGGAAAAGTCAGGATGCGCCATTATTCCGGTAGCCATGGTGGGGAATGCGGATATTTTCGAAAACCACATTCCCTTTATCCGCCCCCAGAAGGTACGGATTCGCTATGGCAAGCCCATTGATTTAAAAGGGCTGCCCAAGGAAGTGAAGAAGAAAAGTGGCGCTTATATCCGTGATGTTATTATCACAATGCTGAATGAGATGCAGGGGGAGACGAAGGATGAACAATCTGGACTTACAGGAGATCCGGGCTCAGCTGGATCAGATTGATGGGAAATTAGCAGCTCTTTTTGAGGAGCGGATGAAGCTGTGTGCAGATGTGGCAGAGTTTAAAACCGAAAATGGAAAAGCAGTCTATGACCCGGTTCGGGAGAAGGAAAAGCTGGCGGCGGTGAGAAAGCTAGCTCACAGCCCTTTTACGGAGCTTGCCATGGAGGAATTGTTTGCCCAGCTGATGACCATAAGCCGCCGGTATCAGTATCAGCTGATGGGAAGCCACAGCAAGCGGACGGAGCCGGAGTTTCAGATGGTGGAATATCTTCCCACGGCGGATGTGCGGATTGTCTACCAGGGAGTGGAAGGGGCTTACAGTCACGAGGCGGCGCTCCGATTTTTCGGTGAGCAGGCGAATGTGTATCATGTCCCGACCTGGGAGGATGCCATGGAAGAGGTGACTTGCGGACGGGCGGCCTATGCAGTGCTCCCCATTGAAAATTCTTCGGCAGGAGCGATTATGGATAATTATGATCTCCTGTTGAAGTACAATAATTATATTGTAGGGGAGACAGAGGTGGTGGTAAAGCATGCCCTTTTGGGCCTTCCTGAAGCAGAGCTTTCGGACATTCGGACCATCTATTCCCATCCCCAAGCGCTGATGCAGAGCAGCCAGTTCTTAAATTCCCACCGGGAGTGGAGGCAGGTTAGCCTGGAGAATACGGCAGTGGCGGCAAAGCAGGTGGTGGAAGCCAAGGATATCACCCAGGCCGCGGTGGCCAGCGAGCGGGCAGGGCGGCTTTATGGGCTGAAAGTATTGAAGCCGGAGATTAATCACAATTCTTGTAACGTTACCCGTTTTATTATTCTGGGCCGGCAGCCGGTGTACCGGATGGATGCGAAAAAGGTAAGCATATGCTTTGAACTTCCCCATGTCAGCGGCTCCCTCTATAATATGCTGGGGCACTTTATTTATAATCATGTGAATATGTTGATGATTCAGTCCAGGCCGATTTTAGAGCGGAACTGGGAATATCGGTTTTTCGTGGATATTGAAGGTACCTTAAAGGACGCACAGGTGCAGAATGCTCTCCTGGGTATCAAGCAAGAGGCGGCGAATATGCGGATTTTAGGAAGCTTTTAACCCTTGTGAGGCGCGCGGGCATTCGCCGTAAATACATAGATCGAGGCAAGATGAGATGAAAACACAGGAATTAGTAATTTACAGAAATTTTAAATATCAGGAGCTGTTTGATCAGATGGAACAGCTTCTTTTGGGAGATAAGCGGGAAGCATCGGCTGCATTCTCCTGTGCAAACCAGCTGATCGAGCTGGCGGTGACTTACGGATTTAACGGGAATCTATATCATTGCTTTTTGGCATTTTGTCTAGCAAATCATGAGAATGCCTACAGTACCTCCTGCGAGATTTCCGGCCCAGCGGGGGGATCCCTGGATGCATTGGCCCAGCATGACTTCAGGATTTTCAAGGAGCTGTTTGAGTATGATGTATGCACCCTAGATCTCGATGGAGGAAAGTCATCGGGCATATGGAGCATTATCGCTGATTATCAGGCGGCCAGGGAAAATAGTCGGGTATTTAATAAACGAATCCGGGATCGGATTGTGGTTCTGGCGGAGTCCCTGGAGCGGGCAGCCTCGGTAAAGGCGTTTCAGCGGGAGGTCACCCAGTTTTATATGGAAGTTGGAGTAGGAAAGTTCGGGCTGAATAAGGCGTTCCGTATTCTGGAAAAGGATGAGCAGGCCTATATCGATCCGATTACCAGCATTGAGCATGTGTATCTGAAGGATTTGGTGGGCTATGAGATACAGAAAAAGAAACTGATTGATAACACTGAGGCGTTCATCCAGGGGAGGGAGGCGAATAATGTCCTTCTCTACGGAGACGCCGGAACTGGTAAATCCTCCAGCGTTAAGGCGATTTTAAATCAGTATTATGACCAGGGGCTTCGGATTATCGAGGTTTACAAGCATCAGTTTAAGGCGCTATCGGATGTGCTGGAGCAGGTGAAGGATCGTAATTACCGGTTTATCATTTACATGGATGATCTGTCCTTTGAAGAATCGGAGCTGGAATATAAATATCTTAAGGCTATTATTGAGGGAGGGCTGGGCAAGACACCGAAAAATGTATTGATTTATGCCACATCAAACCGCAGGCATTTAATTCGGGAAAGCTTTCACGACAAGCGACAGCTATCTGACGATGAAATCCATGCAAATGACACGGTTCAGGAGAAGCTTTCCCTGGTAGCCCGCTTTGGGGTGACGATTTATTTTGGCGCTCCGGAGCCAAAAGAGTTTAAAGAAATTGTAAAAACGCTGGCGGCCAGAAGCGGGGTGCAAATGTCAGAGGAGGAGCTGCTTTTCAAGGCAAACCAATGGGAATTAAGCCACGGGGGACTTTCCGGTAGGACTGCGTCTCAGTTTATCACCTACCTTTTGGGACAAAATTAAGGGAGATAGGATACCGATGAGATGATGCGAGGGGAGGAAGGGATATATGGCAGTGCAGACATTTGCGGCAATCGATGTAGGCTCATTTGAGGTAGAATTAGGGATTTATGAAATTTCCAGCAAATATGGGATACGGGTGGCCGATTATATCCGTCATGTGATTCCACTAGGCAGGGATACTTATGGCCAGGGAAAAATTAGCTATGAGCTGGTGGAAGAGCTGTGCCGGGTGCTGAGAGACTTTTCCAATATTATGAAGAGCTACAAGGTGCAGTCCTATAAGGCTTATGCTACCAGCGCCTTGCGGGACGCCAAGAATAATCAGATTATTCTGGATCAGATCCTGGTGCGTACAGGAATCGATGTGAAGCTAATTGGTAATTCTGAGCAAAGATTTCTGAGCTATAAAGCTATTGCATCAAAGGATCAGGAATTTAACACGACGATACAGAAGGGAACTGCGATTGTAGATGTGGGCTTTGGAAGCGTGCAGCTATCGCTGTTTGACAAGGATGCGCTGGTGTCTACACAGAATCTTCCCTTGGGAATTTTGCGGCTGAAGGAGTTGGTGGATAAGGTTCCGGCAGGAATGGAGCTTCACCGGGAAATGATCCGGGAGATGGTGGATAATGAACTATTTACTTTCCGAAAGCTATACTTAAAAGACAGAAAAATTCAAAACCTTATTGGAATAGGAGACAATTCCCTGTATGTTTTTAAGCAGATGCTGGGATCGGAGCGTTCTGGCCAGGATCGGATGACTGCAGAGGATGTAAATCATTTTTATGATGCGCTGTTTAGGTTGAGTGTCCAGGAGTTGGAGGACTTATTTGGAGTCAGTGAGAAGTATGTGGAGCTAATGCTTCCCAGCGCGATAATTTATAAGCGGATTATGGAGATAACCGGAGCAGAGCAGTTCTGGCTTCCCGGAATTCGGCTTTGTGATGGGATGGCGGCTGAGTACGGGGAACAGATCCGGCAGATTAAGTTTAAGCACAGCTTTGAGGATGATATTCTGGCAGCATCCCGGAACATGGCAAAACGGTACAAGTGCCACAACAGCCATAACCAGGTGCTGGAGCAGTATGTGATGGCAATTTTCGACACTATGCGCAAATTTCATGGTCTCACGGCCAGAGATCGGCTGCTGCTGCGGATCGCGGTGATTCTCCATGCCTGCGGCAAGTTTATCAGCATTAAAGATTCTAATGAGTGCGCCTATAATCTCATAATGGCTACAGAAATTATCGGACTAAGCCATTTAGAGCGGGAGATTATCGCCAATGTGGTCCGCTATAATCTCCGGGACTTTGACTATAACCAGGTAGAACTAGAAACCAGGGTTTACCGGGATTCCTCTGGTGTTTTTAATGCCCACGATATTACCATAAAGATTGCAAAGCTGACCGCAATTTTGCGCCTGGCCAATTCCATGGATCGCAGCCACCGGCAGAAGCTTTCCGGCTGTAAAACTATCATTCATGATAAGGAGTTAGTAATCACCACGGATTATCCTGGAGATATTACCCTGGAACAGCAGTCTTTCCTACAGAAGGCGGATTTCTTTGAAGAGATCTTTGGAATCCGGCCGATATTAAAGCAGAAGAGGAGGATGTGATCATGGCAGAGAGTGAAGTGAATTATTCAGATCCAAAAAATTATGTAAATCGGGAATTAAGCTGGCTGGAGTTTAATTATCGGGTACTGAGTGAAGCAAGAGATAAGAGCCTTCCATTATTTGAGCGGCTGAAGTTTTTAAGCATTACCGCCAGCAATCTGGACGAATTTTTTATGGTACGCGTGGCTTCTCTGCGGGATATGGTTCACGCAAAATATACAAAGCCGGATATCGCAGGCCTCCGCCCCACAGAGCAGTTGGAGAAAATTGCGGTGAAAACTCATGAGCTGGTCAACCTTCAGTATTCTACCTATAATCGGTCATTGTTGCCGGCGCTAAAGGCCCAGGGACTCCGGATTATCGGGACTCATGAAGAACTAAAGCGGGAGCAAGGGGAGTTTGTGGATCAATATTTTGTGGAGAATGTATATCCAGTTTTGACCCCCATGGCCTTTGATTCCTCCCGTCCATTCCCGCTGGTGCGGAATAAGTCCTTAAATATTGCGGCGCTTCTCCAGAAGAAAAAGGGCAGTAATGGGGAGCTGGACTTTGCCATGGTCCAGGTGCCCTCTGTGCTTCCAAGATTTGTAGAGTTGCCAGTAACTGCGAAATCTGACGGAAATGAAATCAGAAATGTTATTCTTTTGGAGCAGATTATAGAGCGGAACATGCAACAGCTGTTTTTAAATTACGATGTGCTGGCGGCCCATCCATTCCGGATCATGCGGAATGCGGATTTGACTATCGATGAGGAAGAGGCAGAGGATCTGCTGGAGGAGATCGAGAAGCAACTGAAGAAACGTCAGTGGGGGGAGGTTATCCGCCTGGAGGTAGAGGAGAAGATCGATAAACGGCTGCTGAAAATCCTGCGGAAGGAACTTGACGTAAGTCCGGAAGATATCTTTGAGATCAGCGGGCCCTTAGATCTGACAGTGCTGATGAAGTTGTATGGCGGTCTGAATGGATTTGACAATTTAAAAGCGCCGGGGTATGTGCCTCAGCCAGTTCCGGCCTTTATGAATGAGGATGATATTTTTACCAATATCCGGAAAGGGGATATCCTTCTTCACCATCCTTATCAAACTTTTGATCCAGTGGTCAGCTTTGTCCGGACTGCGGCAAAAGATCCGGATGTCTTGGCCATTAAGCAGACACTATACCGTGTCAGTGGAAATTCACCGATTATTGCAGCACTGTCGGAGGCAGCGGATAATGGAAAGCAGGTGTCTGTTCTAGTAGAACTAAAAGCGCGCTTCGATGAGGAGAATAACATTAATTGGGCGAAAAAGCTGGAAAAGGCGGGATGCCATGTGATCTATGGCCTGGTGGGGCTAAAAACTCACTCAAAGATCACTCTGGTGGTACGCCGGGAAGAAGACGGGATACGCAGATATGTCCACCTGGGAACAGGAAATTATAATGATTCCACAGCAAAGCTTTATACAGACTGCGGCCTGATGACCTGCAATCCCCTGATCGGGGAAGACGCTACTGCGGTCTTTAATATGCTGTCTGGATATTCGGAGCCGGCGGTTTGGAATAAACTGGCAGTAGCCCCTATTTGGTTGAGAAAACAGTTTCTGCGCCTGATTCGCCGGGAAATGGCACACGCGAAGACAGGAAGTGAGGCCAGGATCGTGGCGAAGATGAATTCACTTTGCGATAAGGAGATTATCGCGGCCCTCTATGAGGCCTCCTGCGCCGGGGTAAAGATCGAGTTGATTATCCGAGGGATCTGCTGCTTGAAAGCAGAAATCCCTGGCTTAAGCGAAAATATATCCGTACGTTCTATAGTGGGGAACTTCCTGGAGCACAGCCGGATCTTCTACTTTGAAAATGGGGGAAAGCCGCAGATCTTTATGGGCAGTGCAGACTGGATGCCAAGAAATCTGGATAAACGGGTGGAAATCGTGTTTCCGGTGGAAAATGAGCGTTTAAAGGAAGCAGTGTGCCATATCCTAGAGGTGGAGCTGGAGGATAATGTAAAGGCTCATATCCTGAAACCGGACGGAACCTATGAAAAGCAGGATAAGAGGGGGAAGATCCTGATAAATTCCCAGAAGCAATTCTGCCAAGAGGCAGTACATCAGGCAAAGGAGGCCAGGCAGGATCATGACCCGGTAAGTACACGGGTGTTTATTCCGGTGGAGCATCATGGTTAGGAGAGGGCTGTAATTTGCTACATCATGGAGTCTTTTTGCCATGAAAGCTTAGGGAGTCGCTAGCTGAGGATTCGCGGTGGCTTTAGGAGACGTGAACTAGGTAGGGTGCGGCACATTAGGAGTCGCGGGCTGTGGGGGAGGTGCGGGCGCATACTTGGCGAGGGATACGCGCCCCGTCCTTCGGGTTCCAACGGAAACGCGCTTTCGCTCGGGATGAAACGGAGCGGTACGTAAGGTCCGTGAAGAACCGGACCTAAGTGCCGCCGTTTCATACGGTTTCCTTATGGAACCCGAAGGACGGGGCGCTGTTTCTTCGTGGCGGGCTTACGGTCGGATTTTATCGGTCGCTGACTTGGTTTACCTACCCGTCTGCCGGGGGGTTCCTGCTAGATTAGTTTATTCCGTTAGAGTTCAGCATGTATCGAATATTCTTGAGCGGATGGTTAAACTTAGGATTGATTAACAAACATGGCTCCTAATTTCCAAGTTCCTGTTCATCTTATTGTCATAGATGAATGCCGTATATAAATATATAATTATCGTCTTTAGAAAGTATGGATACAGACGGATAAATACGGTATGTTCCGCAAATTAACGATAAGCGGTATGGTGTAGAAATAGTCATTGGATAGAAATAAACGAATGGGGAAGTTCTCAAAAAAGTAATTTATGTGTGA